>JANPHJ010000061.1:0-26554 GCA_031424395.1 Chthoniobacter sp. | reverse complement strand
CCGCCGCCGCCGTAGCCGCCGCGTCCGCCACCACCAGCGCCGCCGCGTCCGCCGCCACCGCCGCCGCCGCCGTAGCCGCCGCGTCCCCCGCCGCCGCCGCCGCCGCCGTAACCGCCGCCGCCACCGCCCGGAGGACGGTCTTCGCGCGGACGGGCTTCATTCACCGTCAGAGCGCGGCCGTCATAGGCATTGCCGTGAAACATGGTGATGGCTTTCTGCGCGTCGGCATCGCTCCCCATGGTGACGAAGGCGAAGCCGCGGGATTTGCCGGTGAACTTGTCCTGCACGAGCATGACTTCGGTGACCGGGCCGGCCTGTGCGAAGTGGTCTTGGAGATCGGTCTCAGTCGTGTTGAACGACAGGTTGCCGACATAGAGTTTATTACCCATTTTGTCTTGTTATCAGTTTTCCCAAGCGCGCACTTCGGTGACGGTTCCCGGTTATCGGTTTCAAGTCGTCACTGAAGTTACTCAACTGACAATCTCCCCAACTCCGAGGCTGTGCTAAGGTGTTTTCGGGTTGCACCATAGAAAATTTTGGCACTTTGCAAAGCTAAATCTCAACAGCGGCGCCCGCCCTTGACCGGACGCCCGGCGCCTCCCAAGCTCCCTCCCGCCGCCACTGCCTCTCGCATGAAAACTTTCGCCCTCCTCCTCGCCTCGCTGTTCGCGGCTGCGACGGTGCATGCGGACACCTTCCGTTATCTCGCCGTACATGAGGCGCTCACTGAGGGCGATGTGATTTCGCTCGTCTCGCTCGCTGCCGGCACCAGCGGCCAGTGGCTGGAAGGCCGGGCGGAAAACGCCAACCGCGGACTCACCGGGCTGGTTGCCGGCGATCTCGGCGCAAACTCCCGCACCCTCTGGCGCATCCACGAATCCGCGCCCGGCATCCTCGCTCTCGAATGTCTTGGTTTCACCGATGGCCCGGCGTGGCTCAATGGCGGCACCATCCGCCACGACGTGGTGCTCGCGCTCAACCCGACGGGCGTGAGCGGTGCGCACTGGGCGCTGTATCGCGAAGGCGCGGGCTTCACTTTCAAATGCCTCGGCAAAGCGCCCGGCACGCGCTGGCTCGTGGCCGCGCCCGGGCGCAACGTGGCCCTCGCCGAAGCCCCGGAAAACGCCCCGTCGCTCTGGCAGATTTACGTCTGGCACAAGACCGCGCCCGCCGCCAAACCGGTGGTCAGCGCCGCGCCTGCGCGTTGATTTTTTCGCCAAGCCGCCGACACTTCCGCCCGCGTGAAATTCCTCTGCCTCCTCCTCGCCGTCCTCGCCCTCGTGCCCGCCCCGGCGCAGTCCGCGGAAAAAAAACACTTCGTCCTCTACGGCATGCTGCTCGACACCCTGCCTGTCGATCTCGCCGACGGTGCGCAGTGGATGATGGACAAAGGCGACACCTTCCCCGTCGTCATGTTCAAGGAGCAGCAGACCAAAGTGGTGCTGCAACTCGCCGGCACGAGCTTCGTCATCGACGCGAAACAGGTGCGGGTTTTCGAGCAAAAGGAGCTCACCGCCGAGGCGCTGGCCAGCTACCGGCGCAACGTGCAGACCTACATCGATACGCGCTCGGACCAGTGGAAAAAGCGGGCGACCGGCAAGCAGTGACCCAGGCCGTCAGCGCGCCAGCTCCTTGAGCAAACCCACCCGCGCCTTGGGCAGCCGCTGATAGGCCCGGCCGATCGCCACCGCCGGCGTCACCTGCGCCTGGCCCTGGATGCCCAGCAGCCGCACGAGTTCGTTTTCAAAATGCAGCAGCGCCCGCAGCGCCGCCGGCTGCGCATCGAGAAAACCGAGCGCACGCTTCAGCAGATCGTACAACTCCGGCACGGGATGATCCGGCTCCGTCACCAGCTCGATCAGCTCCACGAAATACGCCCCCAGCGCCACCCGCCCGTACTCCAGCCGCACCCCCGCGTGCGGCTCGTGCAGCGCCGCCTCGCGCAGCATGTGCAGCTCGCTTTTGCGACTGCGCGCAAACTGAATCTCGCAGTCGAAAAAAAGATCGAGCACCCCGGCGAACTTGCTCTTCGGCTGTCGCGCGCCCTTCGCCACCGTCTTGATTTTCCCATGCGCCTCCGAGAGCCAGGTCACGATCAGGCTCGTCTCGGAGAGCTTCGTCTTGCGGAGCACGATGGCGGCGGTGGTTTCCAAAGGCGGCAGGCTTACGGCGAAAATGTCCGCGTTCTTGACTTGCCAAGTCGAGCCCCTACCGTCGCCGCTCCTAAAAAACAACACGCACATGAACCTCACCGCCCTCTCCCGCGCCGCCACCGAAGCCCGCGGCCTCGCCATGGATGCCGTCCACGCCTGCAACTCCGGCCACCTCGGTCTCCCGCTCGGCTGCGCAGAAATCGGCGCCGCGCTCTACGGCCACGCCCTTGCGCACAATCCCGCCGATCCGCAATGGCTCAACCGCGACCGCTTCATCCTCAGCGCCGGCCACGGCTCCATGTTCCTCTACTCATGGCTGCACCTCAGCGGCTACGCCTCGGTCGATCTTGAGCAGGTGAAAAAATTCCGCGTCCTCGGCTCGCACACGCCCGGCCATCCCGAGTCCTTTGAAACCGCGGGCGTCGAAGCCACCACCGGCCCGCTCGGCCAGGGCGTCGCCAACGCCGTCGGCTTCGCCATTTCCCAGAAAATGGCCGCCGCCAAATACAACACGAGCGCCCACACCATTTTCGACAACCACATCGTCGCGCTTGCTGGCGACGGCTGCATGCAGGAGGGCGTCGCCATGGAGGCCATCGCCTTCGCAGGCCACTTCCAGCTCGATAACCTCATCCTCATCTACGACTCCAACGACGTGACCCTCGATGCCATGGCCGCCGAGTCGCAGAGCGAAAACGCCGCCAAGCGTTTCGGCGCAGTCGAGTGGGGCGTGCAGACCATCGACGGCAACGACCTGCCCGCCTTCCTCGACGCCTTCGAGAAAGCCAAAGCCGCCACCGGCAAGCCCCAGATCATCATCGCGCGGACACTCATCGGCAAAGGCATCCCCGAAGTCGCCGGCACCGCCAAGGCCCACGGCGAAGGCGGCGCGAAATTCATCGAAGCCGCGCGCAAAGGTCTCGGCCTCCCCGCCGACCAGCACTTCTTTGTCAGCGAAGAAACCCGCGCCTTTTTCATCGAGCACGGCCAGGAACTCGCCGCGAAATACGACGCGTGGTCCGCTACCTACGCCGCGTGGCAGGCCGCGAATCCCGACCTCGCCGCCAACCTCGACACCGCGCTGAAAAACGAAATCCCCGCCGACCTCCTCGCACGCATCCCCGAGTTTCCCGCCGACGCCAAAATCGCCACCCGCAAAGCCGGCAGCGATGTTCTCCAGCCGGTCGCGAAAGCAGTGCCCAACTTGATCGGCGGCAGCGCCGACCTTTACGGCTCCACGCTCAACTACATCAACGGCGCGCCCGACTTCAACGCCACCAACCGCGGCGGGCGCAACATCCGCTTCGGCATCCGCGAACACGGCATGTGCGGCATCATGAACGGCCTCGCCTACGACGGCATCTTCCGCGCGAGCGGCGCGACGTTCCTCGTCTTCGCCGACTACTGCCGCGCGTCCATCCGCCTCGCCGCGCTGAGCGGCCTCGGCACAATCTACATCTTCACCCACGACAGCGTCGGCGTCGGCGAAGATGGCCCCACCCACCAGCCCGTCGAGACCGTCTCCGGCCTCCGCCTCATCCCGAACCTCGACGTCATCCGCCCCGCCGACCCCGAGGAAACCGCCGGCGCTTTCGCCGCCGCGCTCCAGCGCACCACCGGCCCCACGCTCCTCTCGCTCACTCGCCAGGTCGTCCCGAATCTCAGCGAAATCCCGGTCGCCACCCGCCGCGAAGGCGTCCTCAAAGGCGGCTATATCGCGATCAAAGAAACCGGCCCGCTAACAACGATCCTCCTCGCCGCCGGCAGCGAAGTGCAGCACGCCGTCGCCGCCGCGAAGTCACTCGGTGCCGGCGTCCGCGTCGTCAGCGTCCCCAGCTTCCACCGCTTCGACGCGCAGCCACAAAGCTACCGCGACGAAGTCCTCCCGCCCGCCTGCCGCACCCGCGTCGCCATCGAAGCCGGCGTCTCCGGCCTCTGGTGGAAATACGTCGGCCTCGACGGCAAAGTAATCGGCATCGACCGCTTCGGCCTCAGCGCCCCCGGCGGCAAAGTCATGGAAGTCCTCGGCATCACCGCCCAGGCCGTCATCGACGCCGCCAAAGCGCTCGCGTAAGCGGTTTCGCGGTTCGCGCCGCCGCACCGGCAGCCTTGTCGCGCTCCCGATGCCATGCCACTCTTCCTCCATGAGCACGCTCGCTGAAATCGAAGCCGCCGCCGACACCCTGCCTGCCGAGGAAAAGCAGGAGCTTCTCCTTTTCCTCGCCGCCCGCCTGCGCGCACCGGGCGCGCGACCGCCCGAGCCGCGCACGTTTTCCAAAGAGCAAATGGCGGCATGGATCGCCGAGGATGAGGAAGACATGCGCCAGTTGCGCGAAGGCGCGTGAGGTTGTTTCTCGATGCGAGCGTGCTGCTCGCCGCTTGCGGCTCGGCGACCGGAGCCTAGCGGGCGATTTTCCGGCATGCGGCAGCGCAGGGTTGGGTCCTCATCACCGTGCCCTACGCGCTGCACGAAGTGCTCAACAACCTCCCCGACTTTCCCCCAGCCGCGAGCGCAGAGTGGGCGCGGCTGCGACCGCAGTTGCTAGTCATGGACGACATCCTCACGGTGGATCGTCCCGCGGTTTTTTTCGCCGGAAAAGACCGGCCGATCCTGTTTTCCGCGCTGGCCTGGGCCGACGTGCTGCTCACCCTTGACCGCGATGACTTTGTGGGATTGGTCGGGCGCTCCTTTTACGAACTGCGGGTGCTCAAACCGGGCCAGTTCCTGAAAGGAGAACGCGAGTCCGGTCGCTTGTCCGAGGTATAGCGCAACTGTAGGGGCAGCGCCGCGCTATTCAGCGATCCGCGCGCCGATCGTCGCCAACTCCACGAGCCGGTCCATCGGCTGCCCGCCGGCCCAGCACAGCCCGCGCAGCGCGAGGATGCGGAAGAGCGGATCGTCGAAGGTCCAGTTGTAGTGCCCCGGCACCGACACGAAGACACGCCCGCCGCCCTGCTCGCGCGTCCACATTTGCGGACGCTCCGCGCCGTCCTCGGGCGCGCTCGCGAGCAGCGTCAGGCGCGCTTCGTCGCCGAGCATGCCCCAGTAAGTTTCATCCACGAGATGCAGCGCGGAAAAGCCTGCGGCGAGCGGATGCGGCTTGAGCGCGTAATTGACCGTGCCGTGCCGGTACTTCACACCCGCAGGCATCGACGCCAGCCCAATGCGCTCCGCCAGCGCTTCGGTCGCATCGTGCCCCGCGACCGCCCAATGAAAAAACGCCACGCCTTTTCCCCGCGCCAAAAACGCGTCGAGTTCCGGCGCGTGCGCGGCGTCCCATGCGGGGTTGTTGGAAAAGAACGCGACCACATCGGCGGTCTGCCATTGCTCGGCAGTAGGCCACAGCCACGCCGTGCTCACCTCCACGCCATCGGCCATCGCCAGCAGGTGCGACCAGCGCTTTTGCCAAAGCGGGTAGTCGTGCTCGCCGGGGCCGTGATCCTTTGGCCCCGCGCAGAGGACGATGCGGAATTTGCTCAGCGGAATAACCCCCGGTGGGAGATTGGTGGAGCGGCCCCGGATCGCGATCGCTTTCAGCACCGCGTCCACTTCCGCGCGCTTCCGCGGCGGCGGCGGATTCGGCGCTTGGATCGGCGCAGGCTCCATCGGCGGGATGAGGAGGAAGGTGAGCAGGTCGCGCTCTTCGGCGGGCGTGAGCGTGTCGAGCAAGCCGGGCGGCATGAGCGAGACGGGGAGTGCTTCGAGCGACTTGAGCGCCGCGCGGGCGATGGTGCGCTGCGCGCCGGTGGCGTCGGCAAAACGCAGTTCGCCGCGCTCCTCGCCCTGCAGCACCGCCATGAAAGCCGTGCCATCTTTTGCCTCGAAACTGTAGGCCGGATAATCGGGGTTCAGTGCGGCACTCGGTTCGCGGATGTCGCGCACCACGCTAGCGTAATCGCGTGCGACGAGGTTCGAGAGATCGGGGCCGACGTGCCCGCCCTCGTTGCGCACCACATGGCAGGTCGCGCACCGCGCCTTCTCAGCGAAGAGCTTCTTCCCGTTCAGCCAGTTGCCGCCGGCGATCTCGGGAATCTCGCGCTCACCCGCCGGCGAGGCGGGCCCGAGGCCCGGCTTCGCCCACGGCAGCAGGATGCGCCGCAGCGGAAAGGCGCGCGGGCGCGAATCGTCCGCCGTGCTCCACGTCAGCGCGGGCTCGGGCTCGCCAGGGCCGGTGGCAAAGGAAACGTCGAGCGCGAGCCACGCGCCTTCCTTCGCCGTGCGCTGCTCCGTCCACTTCGCGAAGCTCACCGTGACCTTTTCCACCGCCGGCTCGTAGTCGAGTTTCGCGCCCGGCTGCACCGCCGGGTGGAGCATCTGCCAAAGATCGAGCTGCCCGCGGAGCTTGAGCTGGCCGGGCTTGGCGAGCAGTGCGAAAAATTTCGCATGATCCGCGCTCGCCGCCGTGAGCGCGCGTGAAACCGCCAGTTCGGGATGCGGCAGCCAGCCGCGCCACGTCTCTTTTCCATCGCTCGATTTCCATTCCGCCTCAACGCCGTTGAGGTCGCTCGCGAGGTCGATCTCCGGCACGCGCGGCGGCGTGGAGGTGCCGGTGAAATCCGGCAGCGTGAGCGCGGTGTTCACCGCCGCCGTGCGCGGCGCGGTGGTGACGATCAACTCGCGGCGATCCGCGCTCAGCGCCGTGCCGAGCACCGGCACCGCGTAGCGCGGCATCGCCATTTGATCCTTCACCGCCTGGTAGCCGGGCCGGAACGACTCGAACCGGTCGCCCGCGCCGACGTACTGCCCTTGCGTGATTTTCACCTGCTTCGCGAGGTCGCGCAGTTTCGCCGGATCGAGTTCGTGATCGAAGGCCACGCGCAATTCCGTCGGGCTCGCACTCCAGGTCAGCGCGGGCTGCGGCGCGTCCTTCGCAGTGTGCGTGATTTTGAAAATCTTGCCCGCGCCTTTTGGTCCCGTGCCCCAGTCCGGCCCGCCGCTGTGGCAGGCCAGCACGAGATCGCCGCGCGGCGACACCGCGGCATCCACGGTCAGCATCGAGAGCGCGGCGATGATTTGATTTTGCGCCATGTAACCCGCCGCCGTTTTCACCAGCTTCGTCCGGTAGAGTTTCCCGCGCGATTCGCCGGTGACGAGCGCATCGCCCGCCCACCAGCTTGGTCCGAAAACCGCCGGCCCATTGAACGCGAAGCCGCACGCGGACTGATGCTGCGGGCCGTAATCAAAAACGCTCGGCTCGTCGATCACGTCGGGCAGCCACTTCGGATGCCGCGGCGGAAAGCCGTAGTGCCGGCCCGGCTGGATGTAGAGCAGTTCGTCGAACGGGTTGCCATTCGGCAGCCACGTCGCGCCTTCCTGCTCGGTCACGAAAAGATCGCCCGCCGCATTGAACGCCGCGCCCACCGGATAGCGGATGCCTGTGCAGACCGTTTCGCGTTTGGAAAAATCCGCCGACACGCGCTGGATCGTCCCGCGCTCGGTCGCGAGCTTGAAGGCGGACGTGCCGGTTTTCGGATCGAGCAGATAGGCGTTGTTGTAGGCGCTGACGCCGAGGCCGAAGAACAGATTCCCCTCGCGATCCATCGTCAGCCCGAGCGCATCCACAATCCCGCCGCCACCGCCGACGGCCTGCTTTTCCCAGCCCTCCGCGACCACCCGCTGCTCGTCGCCGCGCCCGTCGCCATCGCGATCCGGGATGAAAAGGATGCGCCCCTGCGTAGCCACGAAAACGCCCGCGCCGCGCGGATCATTGGGCAGCGTCAGCGTCATGCCGATGACCGCTTTCAAATCCGGGCTCTCCCAGTACAGCGAGGCGCTGTCTTCCACGCCGTCGCCGTCCGTGTCGCGCAGCAGCCAGATCTTCCCGTCGTAAGCGCCGGCGACCAGCACGCCGTCGGCGCGGTAGCGGAGGCAGACGATGTTCGAGAGTTGCGCTGGCAGTTCGCGCACGGAAAAGCCGGGGACAAACATCTGCACCAGCGGCGGATCTTTCACCGCGACGAGCGGCACCTCGCCAGCGCCGGGCGTGGTTTTCAGCCCGCTGTATTTCGCCACGAGATAGCGCTCGATCTTCGCCCGCTCGTCGTCGCTCAGAGCGCGGCCATAGACGAGCACCTCGGCAATGTCGCCTTCGAACGGGCTCTGCGCGGCGAGCGGGTCCGCGTTGTTGGAGTAAAGCCGCGCGCCGACCGCCAGCTCGTCGAGCCGGAGTGCCGAGGGCGCGCGGTCGCGCTGGCCTTGCGGGGTGCCGTCGGCGAAAAGGCGCACGCCGCCGGGGCCGGGCGCGCTGATGAGCGCGAGGACGTGGAAGGTGCCGAAGTCGAACTGCGTCTTGAGCAGATTGCGCTCGCCGGTGAAGCCCGCGCCCTCCGCGTTCACCGCCGTGAACGTCGGCGTGGGCTTGCCGCCGAGATCGAGATTCAGGCCGCTCGAGTAGTCGTTGCGCGAAGTCTCGGCCCACGACAGCAGCCCGCGAAAGAAACCCACATTCTCGCGCGGTGCGGCGACGACGAAAACCGTCGCCGCCTCAAACGCCGCGCCGACGTTTCCCACACCGAGCCATCGGTCCTTCCCATCGAACCGCACAAACGCCCCGCCCGCCGACGCCTTCCACTGCGGCTGCGCCCCGCCCACCCGCTGCGCCACATGCCGCCCGCGGCCCGAGCCATCGAACCACACATCCAGCGCGCCCGCCGGCCCACCCAGCCCGCGCGCCTCCCGCGCCGCCGGCTGCCGCGCCGCGTCGAGCCACAGCTCCACGCCGTCTTTCACCGGCAGTTTGTCATGCGCCCACGGCTCGAGAGCGAAAGCGGACGCGGCGGCGAAAAGGAGGAGCGCGGGGAGGAACGAGGACTTCATAGTGGCAGCATCGCCGACCGCCGGTGGATGGCGATACGCAAGAACGACCGTGCCCCCTTTGTGCTCAGCGCGCTACCCCACCGCCACCGCCGTGGGGGCCATGATGGCGTCGCGCATGCCGTGCAGCAGCTTTTTGTCCGGCGGGCAGATGGTGGCGAGCGCGCCGCGGAGCTCCGCTTTTCCTTCGATGACAAAGTAGTACGGGCACAACCGCACCCGCCCGCGCATGGCGGCGAGTTGGCCGGTGGCGGGGTCGAGGTAGGGCTGCTCGTCGAGGCGGCCTTTGTGAAAGCGCTGGAGGATGTACGGTTGCGGCGAGGCGAGGGCGGCGTCGATGGCGGCGTGCCACTCGGGGTGCGAACTGTCGGAGCCGAGCACCACGCTGCGGCTGCCCCAGGCGGTTTCGTGAAAGCCGCTGATCTTCAGGATGAGGTCGCGCTGCTTTTGCGAGAAGCCTTTCAGCTCCTCCCACGCATGGATGTCGAGCCCGGGGATGACGGCGTGCTGCGGCAGCGGCGTGGGGTCCATGATCCAGGTGTAGGGGATGACCTTTTGCAGTTCCAGAAAGTGCCGCTCGCTCAGTTCGCGCCGCCAGAACTCGCGCAGCGGGCGCATCCAGAACAGGGCAAACCAGAGCTTCTCCTCGAGGTACGGTTTGAAAGGCGGGGTGATCTTCGCGGTGCCGTCGGCCACGGCGTCCATGATGGCGGGTGCGGCGGGGATGTTTGGCAGGTCGAAGTGCTCGAAGAAGCGGTAGAGGGAAAGTGGATGGTGGATGGTGGATGGTGGATGGTAGGATTCGGCCGACTCCACGGTGATCGCGCCGCCACTCAGGCGGGCGAGGTATTCCATCTCGGGCTGGTAAGTGGCGGCCTCTTTGGAAATCAGCACCGTCCCGCCGCCGCGGAGGATTTGTCCAAAGCCGTCCAGCATCCCGGTCGCGCCGCCGAGCAGGTCGTGGGTGCCAAAGGCGGCGTAGGTGGCGTTGAGCCATTGGGTCAGACCGATCCCCCCCGGCACGCTGTCGAGTTCGGCGATGGTGAAGCCGTCGTCCGTGAGGACGAGGTCTGGGCGGATGACGCGTGGGAGGTCGGCGCGGGTCTCCTTGCGGCGGGAAAAGGCGATGAGGTCGGCGGGTTTGCCGGCGTCGAGGTAGGCGGCGATCCAAGGGGGCTGTTGGCCGGCCACGGAGCGGTGGTAAAGCTCGTTGCAGGCGCGCTGAAAGAGGTTCAGCCGGTGGCCGAGCTTGTCCAGCGCCTCGGCGAGGCGGGCGTCGATGAGGAAGGGCTCGGGGGTGAGCAGCCAGTCCTTTTCGGCAAAAAGCCCCTCCGGGGGCTGGGCGGCGCGGATGGCGGCGAGGCGGTCGAGCGGCGTGGTCATGCGAGGGACGTGGGTTAGAGTTCAGCCGAAGCGGGGCGGGTGGCGAGCGGGAAATGCGGTGCATCGCACGGTCTCGGCACGGGCGCGATGCGGGGTTGGGTGGCCGTCGAGGAGGTGGAGGTGGACGTGGAGCAGGTCGGGGTGCCCGAGGAGGAGGTTGAGGTGCCCACCGAGGAGGTCGAGATCAATTGAATTCCAGTGTAAAACCACGAAAAGGCGGTTTTAGGCGCGAAAACGCCGGTTAGCGAGGGGGCGGGGCTTTGCGGGGTCCATGCGGACGCGGGGTGAGGCGGAGTGGGGTCAGGGCTGCTCTGGAGGCTTATCTTCCGCCCGTTCAAAATGCCGCTGGCCGAGATCGTAAAACCAATTCGAATAAGTGGAGAGGAAGCGGCGAGCGCAAGGGATCATAGATATGATGTATTCGCGGGTCCCCAATCCAACTGCGCCCATACAGGTAGCAGAATGGGCCGTAACTGACGGGATACAGCAACAGCAGGCCAATGAGGGTGCAGGCCATCCGGGTGGCGAGGCTGCCGCGGGAGTGAGGCTTTTCGGAGTCCATGCGGGCGCGGGCTGGGAGGAGTTGGGTTCCCGGATCACTTCTGTCTCCGATGCGACTCCGCGAGCCTCATCCACCGACTGACATAAGCCATGCCGGCAGGCTGCGCGGGCGTATTGGCAAAGAGCAGCATGGCTGGAAGGTAAGCATTCGTGGCCCACAAACCGTCCCATCCGCTCCGAATGACCACATAGGCGACCGGCCCGGCGCTGAGGACATAGAGGACGAATGCGGCGAGCAGCCCAGCGCAGGCGGTGAGGAGGCGGCTGCGGAGGGTCGGGGAGTTTTCGGAGTCCATGCGGCGCGGGTCAGAGGAGCAGTTTCAACCCCTGCCGGATGAGGTCCTCCGTGCTCGCGCTGCCCCCCGCTTTCTCCTGCACCTGGCGGACGGCTTTGTGGGCGTCGGCCTGCTTGTAACCGAGGGCGATGAGGGCGAGGACGGCGTCATTGAGCACGGTCTCGGCGGGCGTGGGGGCGTGGGCGGCGCTGGCGGCTTCCCAGGCGGCGGCGATACCGACTTTGTCTTTTAGCTCGACGATGATGCGCTCGGCGGTCTTTTTGCCGATGCCTTTGGTCTTGCTCAGCAGGGCGGCGTCGCCGGCGACGACGGCGGCTTTGAACATGGTGACGGAGATGCCGGAGAGGACATCGAGCGCGGTCTTGGGCCCGATGCCGCTGACGTGGTTGACGAGGAGGCGGAAAAGGTCGCGCTCGGCGGGGGTGGCGAAGCCGTAAAGGAGGTGGGCGTCTTCGCGGACCTGGAGGTGGGTTAAAAGCTTGATGGGCTGGCCGGGGGCTGGGAGTTTGTCGTAACTCGAAAGGGGAATATGCACATGATAGCCAATGCCGTGAACGGCGATGACGACGTGGGTGGGGAGGGCTTCGTGGAGGGTGCCTTCGAGGAAGGTGATCATGGGGGGAGGATGGAGGAAAAGGCGAAAGGCGAAAGGCGAAAGGCGAAAGGCGAAGGGCGAAAGACGATGGATGGGGGAAAGGCGAAAGGCGAAGGGCGAAGGGCGAAAAGCTCCGGGCCGTCGGAGGCGCACGAATTTCGCACCCGCCATCGCCTTTCGCCTTTCGCCTTTCGCCTTTTCCTCGCTGCCCTGCTGCTCGCCGTTTCTCTCCCCCTCCCTGCCGGGGAGAGCGCGGATGAACGGAGCTGGCGGGTGTGGCTGGAGCCGCGCTCGACGCACGCGGGGGTGACGCTGCCCATCGCCGGGGCGGAACGCACGGAGCTGTGCGCGGGCTTTATGCACGAGGAGGGGCCGCGGGCGATGAGCCGGACGGAACTGGCGGCGATGGGGATCGACATGGCGCGCTTTGCCGCGCGGGCGCGGGAGAATGCGACGGCGGACCTGGCAGGGCTGAAGCCGCGCTACACCCGCAATGCGAGGCGGGTGATCGAGTATGCCGAACTGCACAGCGAGCGCCCGGTGGTGGCGGGCGCCGTGCTGGCGCCGAAGTTTCTGGCGCTGTTCCGCGAGACGCTGGGGGAAAAGGTGCTGGTGGTGGTGCCGAACCGCTTCACGGCTTACGTCTTCCCGGCGCTGGCGGGCAGCCACGCAGACTACGCGCCGATGGTGCTGGCGGCGCTGGGGGCGACGGCGTGGCCGGTGAGTGTGGAGGTCTTTGAGATCAGCAGCGCGGGCGCGAGGTGTGTGGGGCGGTATGCGGAGCCGTAGGGGAAAGGCGAAGGGCGAAAGGCGATGGCGCTCGCTTCATTCGGGCGGCACCGGCGGGGCGGAGCTTTTCGCCTTTCGCCGGCACGGCTTTTCGCCTTTCGCCTTTCCCCTCGCGTCCGGCACGCTTCCCGCGTTCATTCCCGGCTCGCATGAAGAAAGTCATCCCCGCTCTGCTCGCGCTGCTCGCCTTGGCGTTTGCGGCCTTTGTTTTGTATCAAAAGACCATCGGCGCGCATGTCCCGGCGGCGCAGCTCGTGCCGGGAGAGACGGTGCTCTTCGTCGATCTGCCGAATCTGCCGCGCACGGCGGTGCGCTGGCCGCAGACGGGGCTGGCCCAGATTTTCGCGGAGCCGGAGATGCAGCAGTTCCTGGCGAAGCCGCGGGGGGCGGGGCCGATGAAGCTGTGGGATGAGAAGGTGGGGCAGCTCCTGCGGCTCGCGCCGCGGGAGGTTTTCGTGGCGGTGACGTCCATCGAGGGGACGACGCCGAAGTGGGTGGCCGGGTGCGCTTTCATCGGGCGGAAAAAGGACGCGGTGGCGCTGCTGGCGGAGCCGCGGGCGGCGTGGAAGCAGGCTTGGCCGGCGGGCAAATCGGACATCGGCGTGCACGGGGCGGTGGAGGTGGAGACGTTCACGTATGGGGAGGCGGTGCTGGCGGAGGCGTTTGCCGCGGACTGGTATCTGATCTCGAATGACGTGGCGCTGCTGCACGCGACGCTGGACGCCGCCGCGCTGCCCCATGGAGCGGCGCAGGCGCTGGGCACGCGCGAGGTTTTCAAAAAGGCGACGGCTCCGCTGCCGAAGGAGGGCGACGTGCTGGTCTTCGCACAACTGGGGACGCTGACCGAGCGGATCACCTCGCTGCTGGTGGCGAGCGGGCAGGCCCCGGACCCGCACCAGCTCGCCGATCTGAAGCGCATGCAGGCGGTGGCTTGGGGGACGAAGCTGGAGGGCGAAACGGTGCGCGACACCATCTTCCTGCTCGCGCCGGGCGGCGTGCTGGAGCCGAAGCTGGCGCTGCACGCGCTGGGCTTGCAGACGGCGGATACTTTCCTGAGCTACGTGCTGAAGCTGCCGGAGAAAATAGAGCTGCCGGACTCGGCGGGGCTGGTGGGCGGGTATCTGCCCATGCTCGCGCCGCTGGAAAAGGCGCTGGCGGCCAAAGGGCTGGCGTGGGCGGATTTGGGCAAGGCGTTCGGCCCCGAGCTGGGCGTGGTGGCGGACTGGGCGCAAAAGGACACGCAGCCCTCGGCGGTGCTCGGCTTGGATGTGCGCGACGCGGTGATGGCGCGGGCCTTCGTGGAAGTCCTCACCGGCGAGGCCGCCGGCACGCCGCCTTGGGGCCGGGCGGAAAAGGACGGCGTGACGCTTTTCCAGAGTCCGCCCGGCGAGGGTCTGGTGCCATTCGCGCCGGCGCTGGCGCTGACGGAGAAGTTCGTGGTGCTCGGTCTTAGCCCTGAGGGGGTGCAAGGCGCGGTCGCCCGCTGGCAGCAGGCTCCGCCGCGCGCGTGGACGATCAAAGAGGTGGAAGCGCCGAGCGCGGGCTTCGGCGAGCTGGATATGAAGACGCTTTTCGAGCGCAGCTACGGCACGCTGCGGCCGCTGCTCGCCATGACCCTGGCTTTCAATGCCGACGCCGGCCAGTACCTCGACGCGGGCAAACTCCCCGCCACCGAGACCATCAGCCGCCACCTCGCGCCGTCGCTTTACACCCAGAGCACCACCGCGGAAGGGACGCTCGTGCAGTCGGTCGGCACGCTCACTTTCAACCAAGTGCTCATCGCCGCAATCGGCGGAGGCGTGGCCGCCGCCTTTCCCATGATCGAGAGCACCCTCGCCAGCGGCCTCCAGCTGGACCCTACCCTCCTGCCCACCCCCGCCGTGCTCCCGCTGAAACCCGACCCCGCCCCCTCTGCCGACCCGGTAAAATAATCGGGCGCGGAAAATTTCGTTCGTGAGCCCGGCAGGATGTGCTACCCTGCCCGCCCTATGCCTATTCACAAGAAAACCGCTTTCTCCCGCCGGCTTCCTGATCTGGTGACTGAGGAATTGGCGGCCGCGCTGATGTCGAAGACGAACTTCGAGTTCAAAGACCTCTTTGAAGTCGTCCACGCCAAGCTCAAGGCCCGCAACGCGGCCAGCGGCGGCGAGGAAATGCTCCGGCTGCGCGCTTACGAAAAGCTTCAAAACCTCGTCTCCCGCGGCATGGTGAAAAAGGAAGCCAAGAAGTACAAGGGCATCCCCAAAGTGCTGGCCACTCTGGAAACCTACCCGCCAAAGGTTCCCGTGGCGGCTGCCGCCGCCACCGCGTAAGGCGTTTTTTAAGGCTCGTTTAGGGACATGAGAGAATACTTTCCGATTTTCCTCCAGGTGGTCGTCGCCATCGGCTTTGCCGCCGGGGCGCTCATCACCAGCGTCCTGCTGGGCAAATCCGCGAAGACCAACAAGACCAAGGATTCCGCCTACGAGTGCGGCATGCCCGCCGAAGGCGCTGCGCAGCCCCGGTTTAGCGTGAAGTTTTACCTCGTGGCGATGCTCTTCATCCTTTTCGACATCGAGATCGTCTTTATGTATCCGTGGGCCGTGGTTTATCGCGAGCACCTCGCCGCCAATGGGGCGGGCATCTTCTGGAGCATGCTCAGCTTCGCCAGCGTCCTCACCGTCGGCTACGTCTATGCCATCATGAAAGGCGCGCTCGACTGGAAGAGCTGATCCACCCGCATGGTCCATCACATCACCCTTTGCAAACTCCAGCCCGAGGTCACGCTGGCCAAACTCGAGCAGCTCATGATGACCACGCGCATGAGCCTGCTGAAAATTCCGGAAATTCTGAGCGTGCGCTGCGGGAAAAACATCGACGCGAAATCCGAGTGGCCATTTTTCGTGGCGCTTGATTTTGAGTCCATGGAAAAGCTCGCGATGACCGAGGACGACGCCATTTACATGAAGTTCCTCGCCGACGTGATGAAGCCGCACACCACCGACCGGCTGGTGCTGCACTACGAGATGGAGCCGGGCAAGAGCGTCAAATACTCCTGAAGCCGGGCGGCGGTGAAAGCGATTTCGTCGTCGGAGATGGCGAACGGCGGGGTGAGACTAAGGACATTGCTGGCTGGCGAATCGGCGAGGAGGAGGAGGCCGTCGCGGAGGGCGTGTTTGATGATGGCAATAGCTAGCGCAGTGGCCGGGCGGGTGTGCTCGATGAGTTCGACGCCGAGCATCAGGCCGAGGCCGCGGATTTCGCCAACGTGGGGTGAATGGAGTGCTGTCAGTGCGGCGCGCAGCTTTGCCCCACGCTCGCGAACATGCGCGGCGAGCGCGGGGTCGGCGTGTTGTTGCAAAGACGCCAGCGCCATGGCGCAGCCGAGCGGGTTGCCGAGAAAGGTGCTGGTGTGCAGCGCCTCGCCGGTGGATTCCGGCCACGCGTCCATGACCTCCGCGCGGCCCACGCACGCTGAGAGCGGGAAGCCGCCGGTCAGCGCTTTGCCGAGACAGATGAGGTCGGGCACCACGCCCGAGTGCTCGCAGGCAAAGAGCGCGCCGGTGCGGTTGAAGCCGGTGTAAATCTCATCGGCGATGAGCAGAACGCCGTGCGCGTCGCAGACCTCCCGCAGCATCGGCAAAAACTCGCGCGGCGGCACCACGCACCCGCCGCGGCCCTGCACCGGCTCCACGAGAATGCACCCGATCCCGCCCGCGCGAATCGCCTCCTCAAGCTCTCCGCGCAAACCGCCCGACAGCCCGCCGCTTTCCGCCGGATACGGCAGCAGTGTCGCAAAGTCCTTCAACTGCGCACGGAACGGCTCGCGGAAATACGGCAGCCCGATCGCGCTGAGCGCGCCAAGCCCGAGCCCGTGATAGCCGCCGGTGAATGCGATCACGCCCGCCTTGCCCGTCCGCAGCAGCGCGGTTTTCAGCGCGGTTTCCACGGCGTCAGATCCCGAACTGCTCAGCACCGTCTTCCCATCACCCGCGCCCCAGCGCTCGTAGGTCAGCGCGCTCAGCCGCGTGCAAAGTTTTGCTTTCAGCTCCGTCGGATGCACATCGCCCATCGCGTGCAGCAACTCGCCCGACTGCGCGACCAGCGCCGCGCGCACCGCCGCGTTCGTGTGCCCGAGCCCGCTCACGCCAAAGGCGGACGTGAGATCGAGAAAGCGGTTCCCGTCCGCATCCCACACATTCACGCCTTCCGCGCGCTGCCAAAAAACGGGGAAGTCGTCCGCCAAAAAAGTGACATTCCGCGACTCATGCCGGCGAAGTTTTGCCGCCAGCGAGAGCGAGCGCGGGCCGGGGACGGGCGTGGTCAGGTGCGGAAGCATCAGGAATTTTTAGCCACGGATGAACACGGATAGACACGGATTTCGAATTCCTGATCCGTGTTTCATCCGTGTCATCCGTGGCTCATTTCCCTCCCAACACCCGCCGGTAAACCGCCTCGTACCCCGGCACCGCCTTCGCCCACGAAAAGTCGCACCGCATCGCCCGCCGCATCAGCGCCTGCCAGCGCAGCGGGTCGGCGAAGTGGCGCTTCATGCGGATGATCGCGTCCCACAGCGCCTCCGGCGTTTCGTCGAAAAAGACCAGGCCGTGGCCGGTTTCCGTCGTCGGATCATAGTCCTGAATCGTCTCGTACAGGCCGCCCGTCGCGCGGGCGATGGGCACGGTGCCGTACTTCAGCGCATACATCGCGCCCAGTCCGCACGGCTCGAAATGCGACGGCACCAGAAATCCATCCGCGCCTGCATAGATCAGGTGCGCCAGCGTTTCGTCCATGCTTTGCCGAAAGGCGAAACGCCCCACATGCCGCTTGCTCACGACGAACAGTTCGCGCTCGTACGCCGGCTCGCCTTCGCCCAGAATCACCAGCCGCACGTCATCCGCCAGCAGCCGGTCGAGCAGTGGCAGCAGCAGGTCGATGCCCTTTTGCTGCGCCAGCCGCGAGACGATCGCCAGCACCGGCCCGCGCGGTGCCGGCAGCAGTCCGCACTCGCGCAGCAGCGCCTCGCGGCAGATCGCTTTGCCCGCCAGATCGTCCGGCGAAAACCGCGCTGGGAGCAGCTTGTCCGTCGCCGGATTCCACACCGCGTAATCCGCGCCGTTCAGGATGCCCGTGAGCTTCGCCGCGTGTTCGCCGACGACTGCATCGAGCCCGCTCCCCAGCTCCGGCGTCTGGATTTCCCGCGCATATCGCTCGCTCACCGTGGTGATCGCATCCGCGAAAAGGATGCCGCCCTTGAGCAAATTCAACCGCCCGTAAAACTCCACGCCCGTCGCCGAGAAGTATTCCCCCGGCAGATTTGTCAGCGCGAAATCCGGCCCCCAGAAACTCCCCTGATACGCGAGATTGTGAATCGTCAGCACCGTCTTGAACGGCAGCCGCCGCTCGCGCACCAGCACTGGCACCAGCGCCGTCTGCCAGTCGTGCGCATGGATGATGTCCGGCGGCGGCACGATCCGCCGCGCCAGCTCCACGACCACTTTCGAGAACCAGATGAACCGCTCCGCGTTGTCCGCAAAGTCGCGCCCCGCCTCGCCGTAGAGCCCGTCGCGGTCAAAGTATTCGTCACGCCGGACGAGGAAAACCTGCACGCCGTTTGGCGCGGTACATTCCCAAATCTCCGCCGTGTGCCGCTGCGCGCCGATCTGCACCGCAATTTTCACCCCCGTGTCCCGCGCCCGCTCGCGCAGACCGCGATAGCACGGCAGCACCACGCTCACCTCATGGCCGTGTGCGGCGAGCGCGGCGGGCAGCGCTTCGAGCACATCGCCCAGCCCGCCGGTGCGCGCGAGCGGATCCATTTCGCTGCCGGTGAAGAGGATTTTCATCCGCGCTCAATTAGCGCCCGCGCTCCGCGTTGACGAGGAAGACTTGCGCCCCGCGCGCGCCGCCCAAATGGCGCTTGTCATCAAAAACGCGGGCGTTAGATTCGCCCCCACTTTTCCAAAAGGATCACTCTTTCTCACGAATGACGCTCGGCAACCTACTCACCGTCCACCAAATCCTCCCGGACATGAAAGCCACGGAAAGGTGGTCCGCCATCGTGGAGCTGGTCGAACTGCTCGTCGCCCAGGGCCAGGTGAAACCCGCCGACCGCGACACCGTGCTCGCCGCCCTCCGCCAGCGCGAGGAAACCATGAGCACCGGCATCGGCTTCGGCATCGCCATCCCGCACGCCTCGTCGGACCGGGTGGAAAAAGTGGTCGCCGCGTTTGGCCGCTCTTCCACCGGCATCGAGTTCGACTCGCTCGACAACGCACCCGTGAAATTCATCGTCCTGTTCGTCGTGCCGAAGGACCAGTTTCAGACCCACCTCCGCACCCTCGCGGCCATCGCCAAATTCCTCAACGACCGCAGCACCCGCGACCGCCTCAGCGCCGCCGGCTCGCCCGAGGAAATCCTCGCGATTTTCCAAAACTCGTAGGCCGCCCGACGGCGCTGGGCGGAGTGAAATGCCGCGACACTCGTCGCCCGGCGCACCTTTTTCCCAATGACCATTTCTTCCCTACTCGAAGCCCGCCTCTGCGCCGCCCTCGCCGCTTTCCCCGACGCCGATGCGCGCGTGCAGGCCGTCAGCGATCCGCGTTTCGGCGACTACCAGACGAACGCCGCGATGATCCTCGCCAAGCAGCAGCGCGCCAACCCGCGCCAACTCGCGCAGCAGATCATCGACAAGCTCGATGTCGCCGAGCTGTGCGAGCCGCCGGAGATCGCCGGCGCGGGCTTCATCAATTTCCGCCTCAAACCCGCGTGGCTCGCCGAGCGTTTCGCCGCGCTCGCCGCCGACCCCCAGCTCGGCGTCCCCGCGCCCGCGCAGCCGCGCAAATTCGTCATCGACTTCAGCTCGCCGAATGTCGCCAAGCCGATGCACGTCGGCCACATCCGCTCGACGATCCTCGGCGACGCGCTCGCCCGCATCGCCGCGTTCATCGGCCACGCCGTCGTGCGCGACAACCACATCGGCGACTGGGGCACGCAGTTCGGCATGCTCCTCATCGGCTGGAAATCGGAACTGAACAAAGACGCCCTCACCGCCGATCCGCTCGGCGAAATGGAGCGCATCTACAAGCTCATCTCCGCCCGCTGCAAAGACGACCCCGCCACCCTCGAAGCCGCGCGCGCCGAACTCGTGAAGCTCCAGGCCGGCGACGAGGAAAACCTCGGCATCTGGCGCGAGATGCAGCGCCTTTCGCAGTCGCAGTTCGACACCATCTACGGCCGCCTCGGCGTGCAGTTCGACGTGGCGCTCGGCGAAAGTTTCTACAACCCGTGGCTCAAAGATGTCGTCGCCGCGCTCGTGGAAAAGCACATCGCCCGCGAGAGCGAAGGCGCGCTCTGCGTTTTCTCCGACGGCACCCTGCCGGAAAAAGACGACCCCTTCCTCATCTCCCGCAACGGCCAGTGGACGCCCATGCCCGCGCTCGTGCAAAAAGCCGACGGCGCGGCCAACTACACCACCACCGACCTCGCCACCCTCGACTACCGCCTGCGAGAATTTTCACCCGACGAAATCCTCTACGTCACCGACGGCCGCCAGCAGCACCACTTCCGCCAGCTCTTCGCCATCTTCCGCCGCTGGCAGCCGGGCGCGTCGGTGAAGCTCGCGCACGTCTGGTTCGGCTCCATCCTCGGCGACGACGGCAAGCCCTTCAAAACCCGCAGCGGCGAAACCGTCAAACTTTCCGGCCTGCTCAACGAAGCCGAAGAGCGCGCCTTCCGCATCGTCTCCGAGAAAAACCCCGCGCTCCCCGAAACCGAGCGCCGCGACATCGCCCGCATCATCGGCCTCGGCGCGGTGAAGTACGCCGACCTGCTCCCCAACCGCCAGAGCGACTACGTTTTTTCCTGGGACAAAATGCTCGCCCTCACCGGCAACACCGCGCCCTACCTGCAATACAGCTACGTCCGCATCCGCTCCATTTTCCGCAAGGCGGAGATCGACCAATCAGCAGTCAGCAGTCAACAGTCATCAGTCAGTCTCGCCGAGCCCGCCGAACTCTTGCTCGCCAAGAAACTCTTCCACTTCGGCGAAGTCCTCCCCCAAGTCCTCGACGACTTTCGCCCGAACCTGCTCTGCAACTACCTCTACGAACTCGCCTCCACCTTCCACAGCTTCTTCGAGGCCTGCCCGGTGCTGAAGTCCGAAGGCGTCACCCGCGCCACCCGCCTAGCCCTTTGCGCCACCACAGCCCGCACCCTCCAGCGCGGCCTCGGCCTCCTCGGCATCGAAGTCCCCGAGCGGATGTAGCGCACCGCGCCGCGGGGCGATTCATGGCTGCCACGCCAGCATGTTTCGACACGCATCCGCATCGGTGCTGTGGTCTTCGCTGCCATGAAGCCTCCCCTCATTACCCTCGCCGTCCTGCTGCTGACTTTGCTGCCCGAGTTGCGCGCCGCCGACTCTCCCAGCTTCGAGCCAAGCGGAGGCTCGGCGCTCGATAGGGCGGCGTTCACGCAGTGGGTGGATGGAAAGGAAACGCCCATCACGGAGGACGTGGCGAAGGCTGGGCCGGGAGCGGTCGTGTGGTCGGCGAAGGCGAAGCCGGACTGGCAGGGCGTGAAGTTTGGGGAGGGACGGGATGCCGGCGTGCGGCATCTGCGGATTGGTTTCGTGGAGAGCATCACGGTCGGCAGCGTGCTGGTGCGCGGAGGTGGCGTGTTGAGTGTCTTAAAGGCGGATGCAGCGTATCCGGGCAAGGTGGCGGATGATTCGCAGTGGATGGCGGCGGAGCGATTGGCGGATGGCGTGGTGTCGCGGAAAGAAGTGGAGAACGAAGGCTACGCGCTGTGGGTGCTGCCGCCGGGGACGAAGACGCGGGCGTTGCGCTTCAGTCACGCACCGAGTCCGGGTGACCGCGAGATGGCGGGCTGGCTGGGCGGCGTGTGGATCAACGGGCAGCGGCTCGGCAATATCGCGCCGCAGGCGCTGGCGCAGTCGTGGGCGCGCGATGATGTGAGCGCGAGGCTCGTCGATGAATCGAACAACCGGACGTGGCAGATGTGGGACAACGGTGAAAAGGGCGCGGCGCTGGCGATCTCGCCGGAGCATCCGGAGTTTGTCACGCTGACTTGGCCAAAGGTCGTCTCGCTGACCGGCGTCTGCCTGCTGTGGACCGGCTTCTCGGCGGTCGAAGTCGAAGCCTTCACCGGCGGTGCCAGCGAGAATGTGCGCGAGGCGGCGGGCTCAAGCTGGCAGCGCGTGGCGAGCCGCAGCGACATGGATGCGCTTTATCCGATGGCGCTCGGGCCGCATTGGCTCGCGTTTGAAAAATCAGTCAGCACGCGCGCGTTGCGGCTGCGGATTATCGGCGGGGCGAAGTCGGGACATTCGCATTTGGCCGACAAGGTGAAGGAAGGCCGGCGTGTGTGGCTGGGCGAGGTCATGGCCGTCTCGCCGCTGGCAAACGACACAGCGCTGACGTCGCTCATTTTGCCGAAGACTCGCGAGGAGCCGCCGCCGATTCCGGTGAAGTTCACGCTGCGTGAAGCCGGTGTGGTGACGCTCGTCATCGAAGACGCGCAGAACAAACGCGTGCGCAATCTCGTGAGTGAGACGCCGTTTCCCGCCGGGGAAAACATCGCGTGGTGGGATGGCAGCGACGACTTGCTGCGCGATCCCGAAGCCGCGCGGCACGGCGTTTACAACATCCCGACGCGGCCCGTCGCGCCGGGCACTTACAAGGTGCGCGGCCTGTGGCATCGGCCCGTGGAGTTGCATTACGAATTCAGCATCTACAACGCCGCCAGGCCCGCTTGGGAAACCGCCGACAAGACGGGCTGCTGGCTGACCACGCACACGCCGCCCACCAGTATCGCGTTCGTGCCGGGAACGCGCACCGACGATGGCCAGCCGCTGATCTTCATGGGCGCATTTGTGGCGGAAGGTGGGCACGGCCTGCAATGGCTGCACCAGGACGGCACGAAGCTCGGCGGCCAGGGCTGGGTCGGCGGCAACTGGACGGGCGCGCCGACGCTCGCGGTTGATCTCGGACCAAACGCGGTCGCCGATCATCTCTGCTACGTCGGCTCGATCTGGGAGGGCGAACTGCGCCTGACCGCGAAGACGCGCAAGTTTGCCGACCAATCCATCCTCAAGCAAAAGCTCGGCGAAGAAGCCGACAGGAAAAAGAAAGACGCGCCCGCCGCGCCGACCATGCTGGAAGGCTTCGATGGCGGTGACAAAATCAACGTCCTCGGTGGCATCGCCGCGCGCGACGGTCAGCTGGTTTGCTCGCTCACCCGGCAGGACGAGCTGCTTGTCGTGGACATCAAAACCGGGAAAACCACCGCACAAATCGCGCTCCCGAATCCGCGCGGCCTCGGCTTTGATGCGCAGGGACGATTGCTCGTGCTCAGCGGCAAACAACTCGTCCGCTTTGCCACGCTCACGTCCAAGCCGGAGACCATCATCGCCAGCGGACTCGACGATCCGCGTCACGTCGCCAGCGACGCGAGCGGCAGCTTGTTCATCACCGATCGCGGCGCGGCGCATCAGGTGAAGGTGTTTTCGCCGGCCGGCAAATTGACCGGCACCATCGGCAAGCCGGGCGTGCCGGCGGCGGGCGCGTATGAGCCGCTGCATCTCAACAATCCGAACGGCCTCGCGGTGGATTCGCAGGGCCGGGTGTGGGTCGCCGAAGCGGACAACTATCCGCGCCGCGTCTCGGTCTGGTCGGCGAAAGGCGGGCTTGTGCGCGCCTTCTACGGCCCCACGGAATACGGCGGCGGCGGCGTGCTCGATCCGCAGAACAGCACGCGGTTTTATTACAAGGGGATGGAGTTCAAACTCGACTGGAAGGCCGGCACCGACGCGCTCACCCGCGTCTTCGCGCGGCCCGATCCGCTGCTGAGCGGGCACTACGGCAATTACTCGCCCGACACGCCGCTTTACCCCGCCGAGCAAAAAGGACAGCGCTACTTCACAAGCTGCTACACCCACAATCCGACCAATGGCGACGACGTTGCTTTCCTCTGGCAGGACGACGCGAAAGCAGCGCGGCTCGTGGCGGCGCTGGGCAATGCCCACTCGTGGCCCATGCTGCGCGAGGCGGAGTTTCGCAGCCTCTGGCCGGAAGGCACGAAGCCCGACGAGGAGAATCCGAAGCCGGAAGCACTCGCGGCCTTTGCGTGGACCGACGCGAACCACGATGGCCGGCCCCAACCCGCCGAGGTGCAGTTCAGCAAAGGCCGCAGTCAAGGCGTCACCGTAATGAACGATCTCTCGTTCGTTGTGGCGCGTCTCGGCGAACAAAGCGTGCGCTTCGCCGCCGCCTTCGATGCCGCCGGTTCACCGCGCTACGATCTTGCGAAGCTGGAAAATCTCGGTCCCGCCGGTGGTCGCTCGCCGTCGAGCGGCGGCAATCAAGCGCTCACCGAATCCGGCGGCTGGAGCATCTACTCGAATGCGCCCGAACCTTTTTCGCCTTACAGCCTCGGCGGCGCGTTCAAAGGTGAACCGCGCTGGAGCTATCCCAGCCCGTGGCCCGGCCTGCACGCGAGCCACGAAGCCGCCGTGCCCGATCGTCTCGGCATGGTCGTCGGTCACACGCGGTTGCTCGGGGGCTTTGTCCAGGGCAAGGCGGGCCCGATGTTTGCCATCAACTGCAACATGGGAAACATGGTGCTCTTCACCGCCGACGGCCTGTTCGTGAGCACGCTGTTCCGCGACATCCGCCTGCGCCCAAACTGGGCCGCGCCCGTCGCCACGCGCAACATGGATGTGACCGAGGTCTCGCTCCACGACGAGAACTTCTGGCCGAGCATCACGCAAACCGCCGATGGCCGCGTCTTCCTCGTGGACGGCGGCCGCACCAGCCTCGTCCGCGTGGACGGCCTCGAAACGCTCACCCGTCTGCCCGAGCAAACCGTCAACGTCACCGCCGACGATCTCCAGCGCGCACGCGACTGGTTTGCCAAAGCCGAGACCCGCCGGCAACAGCAGCGCGGCAGCGGTACGCTCAAAGTCCCGTGGCGCAAAACCGCGCCGCAAGTCGATGGCCGACTCGACGACTGGCCGTCCACGGCCGACTGGGCCTTCATCGACCGCCGCGGCACCAAGGCCAACTTCAACAGCGATTCCCGCCCGTACGAAGTCAGCGCCGCCGTGGCCGTGAGCGACACGCACCTTTTCGCCGCCTGGCGCACCACCGAGAAAGACCTGCTCAGCAACAGCGGCGAAACCGCCAACGCGCTGTTCAAACACGGCGGCTGCCTCGACCTCATGCTCGCCACCGACCCCGCCGCAGCACCCGAGCGCAGTGCGCCCGCGCCCGGCGATCAGCGGCTGCTCATCACGCAGATCAAAGGGCAGACGCGCGCCCTGCTCTACCGCGCGAAAGTCCCCGGCACGAAAGAGCCTGTCGCCTTCAGCAGCCCGTGGCGCACCATCCAGCTCGATGCCGTCGAAGATGTCAGCGCCGGCGTGAAGCTCGCGACGGACAAGACCGGCAACTACGAAATCAGCATCCCGCTCACCGCCCTGCACTGGCAGCCCAAGCCCGGCGAAACCTACCGCGCCGACCTCGGCGTCCTGCGCGGCAGCAACGGCCAGACGACCCAGCGCGTGTACTGGAGCAACAAAGCCACCGCCATCACCGCCGACGTGCCAAGCGAAGCCGAACTCACGCCGAAGCTCTGGGGCAAGTGGAAGCTCGTCGCGGAGTGACTGGAGCGCCGCCGTTCGCGCGCCGCCCGTCCGCGAGAGCCGCGCGTTTGCAATTTCGCGCATCCGCCCGATACTCGCCGCCCGCGTTTTCGCGGCCACCTTTTTAACTACCATGCCTTTCCAAGCCCTCGGTCTCGAACCCCGCATCCTCGCCGCCCTCAAAGACGCGGGCTACACCGAGCCCACGCCTATTCAGGCCGCGGCCATCCCGAAAATCCTCGCGCGCACCGACGTCATCGGCATCGCCCAGACTGGCACGGGCAAAACCGCCGCCTTTGTCCTCCCGATGCTCCAGCTCCTTGGCGAAAAGCCGCTCATCGGCCGCCGCATCCGCACGCTGGTGCTTGCGCCCACGCGGGAGCTGGTGGTGCAGATCGAGGAAAATGTGCGCGCCTACGCGTCGCACATGCCCATCCGCATGGCCACAGTCTTTGGCGGCGTGGGTGAGCGTCCGCAGGTGCAGGCGCTGCGCGATGGCACGGAGATGATCATCGCCACGCCCGGCCGCCTGCTCGACCTCATGAGCCAGCGGCACGGGGACTTTTCCTCGCTCGACTTCCTCGTCCTCGACGAGGCCGACCGCATGCTGGACATGGGCTTTCTCCCATCGATCCGGCGTATCGTGAAGGCGCTGCCGAAGAAGCGGCAGACGCTGCTTTTCTCGGCCACGCTTTCGCCGGAGATCGAGGCGCTGACGCATGAGTTTCTTTTCCAGCCGAGCACCGTGCAGGTGGGCCGCCGTTCGAACCCCGCGGAGACTGTCACGCAGGTCGCCTACGAAGTGCCGCGCCACCTCAAGCTTGCGCTGCTCGTCGCGCTTTTGGACAACCGCGAGTTCAACACCGTGCTCGTTTTTTCGCGGACGAAACACGGCGCGGACCGCATTGCCCGCAAACTCGAAAGCTGCGGGATCAAGAACGCGACCCTGCATTCCAACAAGTCGCAGAACCACCGCTTGCGCTCGCTCAAGGCCTTCAAGGCCGGCGAGGTCCGCGTGCTCGTGGCGACGGACATCGCCGCGCGCGGCATCGACGTGGACGGCATCTCGCACGTCGTGAACTACGACTTTCCCATGACCAACGAGGACTACGTCCACCGCATCGGCCGCACCGGCCGCGCCAACATGGTCGGCGACGCCCTCAGCTTCGTCTGCCCCGACGAGCACGGCGACCTCCGCTCGCTCGAGCGCTTCATCGGCCGCGGCATCCCGCGCAAACGGCTCGACGGTTTCGACTACACCTCGGCCGCCCCGCCCGAGCCGCCCGCCCCGCCGCGCGGGCCGCGCCAGCAGCAGCAGCGCCG
>JANPHJ010000060.1:0-15938 GCA_031424395.1 Chthoniobacter sp. | reverse complement strand
CCCCGATTGTTTGAGCGGTGCTGCGGCTCCTGCCGGGTGGAGCACTCGACCCGAGTGCTGTTTCCGGCGACTCGCCGGAAACGCGGGGCGTGCGCTCGAAACCGGAGAGGTGTCGGGAAGGCCACGCGCTCTTTCCGGTGTTCGCGGCGGGTCGCCGCGAACGGCACTCGGGTCGAGTGCTCCACCCGGCACACGCCGCCTCGCCGCGTGGCCAAATCTTTGCCGCGCGGCTCGGTGCTGATCGTAGTGCTGTGGGCGTCCATCGGGCTGGTGAGCATCGCGCTGCTGTTCGGCCACGCGATGCTGATGACGTATCGCGGCGCGGACAACGATCTCGCGGGACGGCAGGCGGACCAGGCCATCGAGGGCGCGGTGCGTTACGCGGAATCGCTGCTCGTGGACCCGACCATGCCGGGCGTGCTGCCGGAGGTTTCGTCCTATCAAGGCGAGGCCGTGGCGGTGGGCGAGGCGCAGTTCTGGTTCTTCGGTGCGCCCGCGGACAGGACTGCCGGAACCGAGGGCGAATACGGGCTGGTCGATGAGGCGGCGAAGCTGAACCTCAACACCGCGACGCTCGAAATGCTCAAGTTGCTGCCGGGCATGACCGACGAATTTGCCGCGTCGATCATCGACTGGCGCGACCCGGACGACGACGTGACACCAAGCGGCGCGGAGTCCTCGACCTATGCGCAGAAGAGCCCGGCCTACAAAGCAAAGAACGCGCCGTTTGAGTCGATCGAAGAGCTGGCGCTGGTCAATGGCGCGACGCGAAAAATTCTTTACGGCGAGGATGCGAACCTCAACGGCGCGCTCGATCCCAATGAGGATGACGGCGAAAAGAATGCGCCTGCCGACAATACGGACGGCAAACTCGACGCCGGGCTGCTCGCCTACGTGACCGTTTTCAGCCGCGAGCCGAACAAGCAGGCTGACAGCACCGCGCGCATCAACATCGCGCAGCCGGGGCCGAACGACGCTTTGGAAAAACTGCTCACTGACAAAATCAGCGCGAGCCGCGCGGCGGAAATCCTGGCGCGGATCGGGCCGGGCGGCGGCTTGCGCAGCGCGCTGGAACTCTATGTGCGCAGCGGGATGAAGGCGGATGAGTTTGGCAAGATCGTGGACGCGGTGACGGTGAAGACGGGGACGTACCTTACGGGCCTCATCAACGTGAACACGGCTGGCGCAGCGGTGCTGGCGTGCGTGCCGGGCATCGGCACGGACAAGGCGGCGACGCTCGTGAGCGCGCGGCAGAGCCGCACGGTGCAGGACACCAACATCGCGTGGGTCGCGGATGCGCTCGGCGCACAGGGCGCGGTGCAGGCCGGGCCCTATCTCACGGGACAAAGTTGGCAGGCGAGCGCGGATGTGGCGGCGGTGGGGCGGCGCGGACGCGGCTACCGGCGGACGAAGTTCGTCATCGACCCGAGCACGGGCGCGCCGCGGATCGTTTACCGGCGGAATCTCGCGCCGCTCGGCTGGGCGCTGGGCAGCAAAGTGCGGCAGGATTTCGCAATGGAGAAAGGCTCAAAATGAAACTCGACCTCGCTGAATTGCAGAAACGCTTTCAAGTCCGCACCGCGCTGGCGGTGACGCTGGAGTCCGGGCGCGTGGCCGTGAACCATGTGCGCTACGAGGCCAACGCGAGCCGCGTGCTGCACTCCTTCACGCTGCCGCTGGGCGCGGATGCAGTGCTGGCCGATCCCGAGCGGGCGGGGCAGCGGCTGGCCGCGGAGCTGGAGTCCGCGGGCATTCGCGAGCGGCGCTGCGTGGTGTGCATCCCGGCGGGCTGGGCGATGACGACTTCCACGGAAGTGCCCGGCGTGGCGGCGGACGATCTGCGCGGCTTTCTCGAACTGCGCGCCGAGCGCGAGTTTCCCGTGCCCGTCGCCGACCTGCGGCTCGCGCACTGCACCTATGCGCTGCCGGATGGAAAAGAGTGCGCCACCGTGGCGGCGGTGCCGGCGAAACGGATGGAAGCCATCGAGCGCATGCTCGCCGCGGCGGAGTGCCGTGCGTTGTCGGTTTCGCTCGGGCTCGACGCGTGCCTGCCGCAGGGCGGCACGCCGGCGGCGCTGCACTTTCTCGCCAATGGCAACCACATCGACATGGTCATCGCCGCGGGCGGCGGCATTGCGGCGGTGCGCACGCTGCCGGGCTCGGCGAACGCGGAGTCGGCGGCATTTGATGCGCTGGGTTTTTCCCGCGAAGTCCGCATCACGCTGGGCCGCCTGCCGGATGCGCTGCGCCAGCAGGTGCGCGAGGCGCGCTTTGGCGGCGCACCCGTTTCAGCGGAAAATCTGTTCCAGGAAATGCGGGCGCACCTCAGCCGCATGGGAATTGAAAGCCGGCTCGAATACCCGCCGGGCCGCGATCCCGCGGCGCATCCGGCAGCAGCGCTCGAGGCCGCGGGGCAGCACCTGCGGCAGCAGCCAGTGGCCTTCGAGTTTCTCACGCCGCAGGTCACGCGCTGGCAGGCGGTGGCGCGGCAGTTCGACGACCGCCGCCGCCGCTGGCTCGCTGGTGCGGCGGTCGCGCTGTTGGTGCTGCCGGTGCTCACGTTCATCGTGCGCTCGCGCATGGAGAGCAGCCTGAACGACGGGTGGCGGGGCATGCAGGGCAAGGTCGTCGAACTCGACAAACTGCAGCAGCGCATCCGGCTGTTTCGCGGCTGGTTTGAGCCCGCGCCGCAGAACGTGCAGATCCTCGAAACGCTCGACTCGGCCTTTCCCGAGCAGGGCGAGGTCTGGGCGAAAAACGTGCAGATCAATGACGGCGCGAAGGTCGTCTGCACGGGCTTCGCGCGGAATCACGCGGCGCTGCTCGGCTTTCTCGACAGCCTGCGCAAGCATCCCGAAATCACCGGCGTGCAGCTCCAGCAGGAGCGCGGCGAGAACCCGGTGCAGTTTTCCATCATCTACAAATGGGGAGCCCAATGATGACCGCCAAACGCCGTGAAACCATTTTGAAAATCGCCGTGGGCGTGATCGTCGGGCTGTTCGTGCTCGACCGCATGGTGCTCACGCCGGCCTTCGCGGGCTGGAAGGCGCAGAGCGTGCGGCTGGCCGCGCTGCGGCAGAAAGTGAAGAACGGGCGGCAGCTTCTCGACCGCGAAAAATCCCTGAGCGGGCGCTGGGACGAGATGCAGCGCGCGAATCTGCCGGAGGACATGTCGGCCGCGGAGAATGATGTGTACAAGGCGCTCGGCCGGTGGACGCGCGAGAGCCGGATCAGTTTCACGAGTCTCACGCCGCAGTGGCGGAACCACGACGAGGGTTACGAGACCTTCGAGTGCCGCGCCACGGCCGTGGGCGACCAGGCGGCGCTGGCCCGGCTGGTTTATGAAATCGAAACTGACCCGCTGCCCGCGCGCATCGAGGAATGCGAGCTGACCACGCGCGACGCGCAGGGCAAGCAGCTCAGCCTCGCGCTGCGGTTCAGCTTTGTGCGGATCGAAGAGCAGGGGAGGGGCAAACGATGAGAACCGTGTTCGCACCATTCCTCGCAGCGCTCGCGCTGGTCGCGGGCGCGCAGGCCGCGGAGAAAGCGCCGGGCTTCGACGCCTTCCGCCTCCTGCGGACGCGCAACATGTTTGACCCGAGCCGCCGCCCGGTGCGCACCGAGACCGCGTCGACGCGCTCCGGCCCGCCGGTGCGGGAGAACCGATCCAGCTCGCTCACCCTCACCGGCACGATGGTGACCGACGGCAAAGTGCTCGCATTTTTCAACGGCACGCGCGCGGATTACGCCAAGGTGCTGTCCGTCGGCGACACCATCGCGGACGGCAAAATCACCGGGATCCAGGCGACGCAGGTCGAGCTGGAGCGCGGTGGCAAACCCGCCGTGCTCGCGGTCGGGCAGCAGCTCCAGATTGAGGGCGCGCCTTCCGACGTGCCCGCCGCGGAACCCGCGCCCGCGCCGAGTTCCACGGCCGCTCCCGGCGACCCCGCCACGCCCGCGTCAGCCGCGTCCGCGCCGGCTGCGCCCGCACCTTCCAATGACAAAAGCGAAATTCTCCGTCGCATGATGGAGCGTCGCGAAAAAGAGATGAACAAATGAAAACCACCCGCCCGAATCCCGCCCTTCGCCTGCTGCTCGCCGCCGCCCTGCTCCTGCCCTGCCTCGCCCACGCACAGACCCGCCGCAACACCCAAGGCGGGCGCGAGAACCGCCCCGCCCCGACCACGCCCGCGCCTTTGAAAGTGCCCGCGCCAATCACCCCCAGCGTCCCGCTGCCCGAACTCGATCCCGCCCTTGCTCCGAAGGAAGCTGCGCCCGTCATCAGCGCGCAAATCGTGCCCGCCCTACCCGCGGCCAAGCCGCTCGCGCCGATGGCGAAGGGAACAATCATGCTGAATTTCCAAGGCGCGTCGCTGACCGATGTGCTGAACTATCTGAGCGAAGCCGCGGGCTTTGTCATCGTGCAGGAAGCGCCGGTCAGCGGCACCGTGAACGTTGTCAGCCGCCAGGCCATCACCGCCGAGGACGCCGTCGATTTGCTCAACGCCGTGCTCACCGAAAAAGGCTACGTTGCCATTCGCAACGGTCGCATTTTGAAAATCGTGAAACGCGACGGCGCGCAAAAGCGCGACCTGCCGGTGCATACGGGCAGCGACCCGGAGCTGATCCCGCGCAAGGACGAGATGGTCACGCAAATACTGCCGCTGCGCTTTGGCGAAGCCGCCAAGCTCGTGGAAAACCTGCGCCCGCTGCTCGCCGACAACGCGACGATCAGCGCGAACGACAGCAGCAACTCGATCCTGCTCACCGACACGCAGACCAACATCCGGCGCATCGCGGAAATCATCCGCGCCATCGACACGTCGGTCGCCAGCATTTCCACGCTGCACGTCTATCCGCTGAAGTTTGCCAACGCCAAGGCGCTGGCCGCGGTCATCACGGAACTGTTTGCCGCGAACACGGCCGGCGGCACCGGCGGGGGTGGGCGCGGACGCGGCGGTTTTGGCGGCGGGTTCCCCGGCTTTGGCGGGCCGGGCGGTGGCGGTGGCGGCGGGCAGCAGCCGACGGCGCAAAGCGAGGCGCGGCAGGCGAATTCACGGGTCATCGCGGTGGCCGACGACCAGAGCAATTCGCTCATCGTCAGCGCGCCCGAGGAGGTGATTCCGAACATCACGGAAGTCGTGAACCGAATCGACACGAACATCACCGAAGTCAGCATGACCCGCGTTTTCCACCTCGAGCGCGCCGACGCCTTGGAGACTGCGGAACTGATCACGAGCGCCTTTGGCGATTCCACCGCGGCGCAGACTGCGCAAAGCAATCAGCGCGGCCAGGGCCGGCAGGGCGGCGGCGGGTTCAATCCTTTCGGGCAGCAGCAGCCGCAGAGCACCAACGCCGGCAAAAGCGAACGCGCGCTGCTTGAGGCGCGCGTGGTCGCGGTCGGCGATGCGCGGACCAATTCCCTGCTCGTCTCCGCCGCCCGCGAGACCATGTCCACGATCGCCGAAATCGTCGGCCGGCTCGATGCCAACGACGCCAAAAAGCAGCACGTCTATATCCACTCCCTCCAGCACGCCGACGCCGAGGGCGTGGCCGATGTCCTGAAAGGCATGCTCGGCCAGCAGACCACCACGAACGGCACCCAGAATGGCGCGAGCCGTCTCAACCAGCGCAGTTCGACCGGCGCCACGATGGACACCTCCGATGCCTCCAGCAACCTCTCCGGCTCCGGCAGCGGCGGTCGCGCCCGCTAAACCCTTTTCTCCCCCAAACCATGCCCCACTCACCTTTCTCCCTCGCCACGTTGCTCTCCGCCGCGCTGCTCATCGGCGCGCCGCTCCACGCCCAGCAGACCACCCGGCCCGGCGGCAACGCCCGCGGCACCACCGGCACCACCACGCGGAGCGGCGGCCTCGGCGGCACCGGCACCTCCGGGGGCCGGAGCACCGGCGGCTCGCAGCAGTACCGCCGCAATACCGAACTCGGCGACGCCGTCATCACCATTGATTCCGAGACGCGCTCGCTGGTCATCGTCACCGACGAGGACACCCATCGTGAAATGGTCGGCGTGATCAAAAGCCTCGACCAGCCGAAGCCGCAGGTGCTGATCAAAGTCGTCTTCCTCGAAGTCACCTACAACAAGGGCCTCGATGTCGGGATCGAGGGCAGCTACATCTTCAACGTCAAGAATCCCGCGACCGCCGTGACGGGCACGCGGACGACGACGACCGCGAACACCGCGGTCAATGGCACGACCACCACCACGACCAATTCCACGCTCGCCGCGGACATCGGCACCGCTGCGAATACGGGGCAGACGGCGACCCTGCAAAATCTCTTCGGCCTTTCGTCGCTGACCCAGGGCAGCTTCGTCCGACTCGCCAGCGACGACTGGTCGGCCACGCTCCACGCGCTCGCGACCAAAGGGAAAGTCGAGATCCTCTCGCGGCCCTCGATCATGGCGCGCAACAACCAGGAGGCCGTCATTGTCGTCGGTTCCGAAGTGCCGTTCATCACCGCCAGCACGCTGACTTCCACCGGCCAGACGAACAACACCATCCGCTACGACAACGTCGGCATCATCCTCCGCGTCACGCCTTTCATCACCTCGGAGGGCACGGTGGAAATGATCGTCGCGCCCGAGATCTCCGCGCTCACCGACCAGACCGTGCCCATCGGCAACAACACCTTTGCCCCGGTCATCTCGAAACGTTCCGCGGAAACCGTGGTCGTCACCCCGCACGCGCAGACGGTCGTCATCGGCGGGCTCATGCAGACGCAGAAAACCTCGTCCGTGCAGAAAATCCCGCTGCTCGGCGACATTCCGTATCTGGGCAATGCCTTCCGCCGCACGATCAACAGCGACACCAAAACCGAGCTGCTGATTTTTCTCACGCCCTACATCCTCAAGAACGCCGAAGGCCTCGCCCACGCCACCGCCGACGAAATGGGCCGCACGGAGCTGGTGGACAAATCCTTCAGCCAAAAGGAACTCGACAAGTACCTCGACTCGATGCCCGCGCCACCCATCGATTTGGACACCACGCGCCCGCCGGCCAAGACCGTCAAGGTCGTGAAAACCACCACGCGCAAAGTGACCGCACCACCGGCCGCCGAGCCCGCCGTGCGGGTCGCGCCGCCACCGGTCCGCGCCAAGCCCACGCCCGCGCCGCGGTCGGGGAATCATTGAGCGGAGCTACGCGCGGCAGGCCCGCGCGAGGTCGTCGAGATTGAAGGTGCGGGGCCGCCCGGTGCGCACATTGCGGAAGACGACCTCGTACCAACCCTGCATCCGCAGCGGCTGATAGGTGGCGCGCCCCACGCGCAGGGGACGCCGTTCGAGGATGCGGTGGATCACGCATTCGTAGGCCGAGCGCGGCAGCGTGCGCAGGGAGTGGCGGTTCCAGTCGATGACGCGGCCCACGTCTTCATAGCGCGGCGGACGCTCGGTGAAGTCGAGCAGCGAGCGCGAGCGCCCGTCGAACACCGCGCCGATTTGCTCCACGTATGCGCCTTTCGTGACGGCGCGGATGTCGTCGAGAAACGGCGCGGCAATCGCGGCGGCGATCTCGCGCAGGCTCATCGTGCGGCCATTGGTGGTGCGCCAGTCGCGGGCGCCCGGGTCGGCGGTGAAAGGGCTGCGCGGAAAGCAGTCGAAGCGCGCGAGAAAGCCCTGCCGCGAGGTGTGCCGGCGCGGGGCAAATCCGGCGATCATCGGCAGGCCGCGCCGCGCCAGTTCGCCGAGCCCGTGCGCGGGCCAGCGCAGCACGCCGAGGATGATGCCCGTGGCGAGCGAGGCCGCCGCGATCATCAGATCGGGGTCGGGCGTGAAATCGACCGTCACCTCCACGCGGTCACCGCGCGGGCGCACGCCTACGCCGGTGCTGAGCCGGTTCGCCGCGAGCAGCATCACCGGCACATGCAGCAGGCAGGTGAGTAGCCGCGCGAACTGCCGCTCGCCCGCCGCCGTCAATCCGCGCTCCGGCGGGAGCGAGACATTGAAGTGCGCCGAGAAACCTTCCAGCCGCGCGACCGAGCCGGTGCGCTTTTCCCACGCATCCAGCTCCGCGCGCAGAAATGCAATTTGGTCCCACAGCGACCGCCCCGCGCGCACGCAGCAGCCCGGCTCGATCTCGATGATCGGCGTGGCCACCTCGATCACCCCCGTGTCGAAATAAACCGCCCCGCCCGACGGCAGATGAAACGACCGGCCCGTGCGCGGGATCATGCGCTCGCGCACGATCCGCTGCGGCGTGCCGAAGACCGCTTCGGGCCGCCGCTTCCGTCCGTTCACGAAGAGCGTGAACTCCGCCTCGAACCCGATCACCGGACGCTGCGGCCGGATTTGCGCCGAGCCTTTTTGGGTCTTGGAAATGCGCGCCATAATTCCTTTCACCGCGCCTCGTCGCACCCGCGCGGCACGCAGGTGACATAGCCGAGATCCACGTGCAGATGATCGTCTGACTCGCCCGGGCCGTGGCCAAACGGTTTCACGAAAACGCCGGGCGCGACGGACTCCGCGAGGCGTCCGTATTTCTCGAGGTCCTTTTCGCCGTCCAAAAAGGTGTCGCCGATGCGATAGATATTCGCCGCCGCCGCCCACAGGTGCGGCGTGGCGTGGCGCGTGTGCGCGTGCGCAGGGGAGCGGTAGCCGCCATTGACCGCGATGAAAACCGGCGCACCCACGCGTTCGCGGAAAGCCTGCAAAAACCGGCCCAGCACCGCCACCGCGCACGGCACATAATGCGGCAGGGTGTGCAGCACCCCGTCGGCTTCGCGACAATCGACGGCCAGCAGTTCCGCGAAGGTGAAATGCTCCGCGAGCGGCCGCGCCTTCGCCTCGGCCCACGTCGGGATTTCGTAAAAAAAGCGCGGCAGATAATGGATGAGCCCGGCGGCGTCCGGCATGGCTTCGCACGGTCGCAGCAGCCGGCGGTGTGCCGCGGAAAGCGTCCGTCCATCGACGACTTGGAAGGGCTCACTCATGGCGTTTTCAGCTCCTCGTAAATCGCGCGCGAGATCGCCGCCAGCGGTGCGCTGCGGTTTTCCACGCCAGCCGGCATCTCCGCGAGAATGGCGAGCACGTACGGCCGGCGGTCCGGCAGAAAGACGATGCCCGCGTCGTGGCAGACCGTGGAGATTTCGCCGGTCTTGTGCGCGACCTGCGCGGCTTTCGGCAGACCCTCTGGGATCATGCTGTTGAACTCCTGCGCGTGCAGGATTTCCAGCATCTGCGCCCGCGTTTCCTCGCGGAGGAAATCCCCCTCGCCCAGCAGCCGGAACAGCCGCACCAGCCCGCGTGCCGTGACCTCATTGCTGATCCCTGCCTCAAACGCGCGCGTGTCCTCCACGCCGCGCGCCATCGTCACGCCCTCGACTTGCGCCTCGGCCAGCACGCCCTGCACGGCGTCGATGCCGAGGTGCTCGAGCAGCAGATTCGTCGCGAGATTGCTGCTGCGCGTGATCATCGCGTGCGCCAGCTCATGCACGCGCAGCGAGCGCCCGATGCGCCGGTGCACCGCGCCGTCGCCGTCGCGATTCGATGAGACGCGAAATACCTCGGCACCCACGAGACTGCGAAAGCGGTTGCGCACATGCAGCGCGTCGTCGAGCCGGATGCGGCCCCGCTCGGCGAGCGTGTAAACGGCGAGCAGCACCGCGACCTTGATCGTGCTGGCGGCGTGAAAAACGCGGTCGCCCTCGTGGGCAAAATCGCGGCCCGTTTCGTCATCGTGCAGCGCCACGGCCACGGCTCCGAAGTCCGCGTCGGCCGCGATTTTCACGATGCGCTCCGATAACGCTGATGGGTTCATGCTGCGAGGTTCCGCCGCCAGCCTTGGCCGTCGAGGGCGGCGAGACAATCCCAAAGAAGTGCGCGTGGTGTGCGCGGCGTTTGCAATGAATCCGCAAACTGCTAGGCACTCCGCCGTGTCCACCCAGCCCCTTCAATTACGCGCCGCATGAGTCAGCAGGTCACTGCGCAGTCTGCCGCCCAATCGTCCGGAGCGCCCGACGGCCAGAAGCTCCAGGGCCAGCTCGCGGTGCTGGTGGAACGGGGCGTGAACGGCGCGCCGGTCGGCGAGGTGCGCCCGCTGCTCGAGTTTGTGCGGGCGCTGCTGAATGCCCGCGCCGTGGCGCTGCTCCCCGCGCGCGAAGCGCCGGGCTTGGCGAGCTGCGTCGTGACGACGCGCGGCGTCCAGGCGAGTGCGCTGGTGCAGCTCGCCGCCGGTTTGGAGCAGGGGCGCGTGGCGGTGCAGCCGGCGCCGGCGCTGGGGGCCGACGGCTACACGCTGGCGGTGCCGGTGCTGCGTGAAAACGAGGCGCTCTACTGGCTCATCGCGCAGCTCGCCGCGCCGAATCCGCGCGACCTCCAGGCGCTCGTCGTTTTGCTCCAGGCGCTCTCGGGTTTCATCCTCTACCGCGAGCAGCGGCGGGCGACGCAGGAGGTGCATTGGGCGCTGGAGCGCACGTCGGGCGTGCTGGAGATTTTCCGGCGCGCGGGCAGCGAGCTGGACTTTGGCAAAGCGTGCCGCATCGCGGTCGATGACTTGCGCGACTACCTCGGGTGCAGCCGCGTTTTTTTCGGCATGAAAGGCGGCGCAGGCGTGCAGGTGCGGGCGATTTCCGGCGTGGCGCGGCTCGATCCGAAAAGCACCAGCCACGCGCCGTTCGAGGCGGCGATGAGCGAAGCCCTGCTGGCCGCGCACCGCATTGATTTCCGCGCCGACACTGCGCCTGCCGCCGAGACCGTGGCGCACGAGATTCTCCAGCGCGAAACCGGCGCGGCGCAGCTCACCACGGTGCCGTTTCTCCGCCAGCGCGGCGCGGTGCTGCTGGAGTGGAGCGCGCCGCCGGAGCCCGGTGCCGCGGCGCTCATCGAGGCGACGGCGCTTTTTCTGCCCGCGCTTTTCGACCTGCTGGAACGCGCGCGGCCCAACGCGGTGACTTTTGGTTTCCAGCGCGTGTGGACGAAGCTGAGCGCGCGGCGGCGGCAGGCCACCGTCGGTGCGGTGGTCGCGCTTGGCGTGCTGCTGGCGTGGCCGTTTCACTATCCGATCAAGGCGGACTGCCGCCTCGCGCCGACGGTGAAGCGCGTCATCGCCGCGCCGTTTCAGGGGCAGTTGAAAAAGAGTTTCGTGCGGCCCGGCGACCATGTGGAGGAGGGCCAACCGCTCGCGGAGATGGATAATCGCGAGTTGAAACTGAAGGAGGCCGAGCTGATCGCGGAGCGCGAAAAGGCGCTCAAGCAGCGCGACAAGGCGCTGACCAATGACGGCGAGGGCGGCGATTTTTCCGCGGCGCAGGTCGCGAATCTCGAGGCGCAAAGCGTGGGCCGCGAGCTGGAGCTGGTGCAGCGGAAAATCGCCATGCTCGCGGTGCCGTCGCCGCTCGCGGGCGTGGTGGTGTCGGGCGATCTGCGGCGCTCGGAAGGGCTGCCGGTGCAGCAGGGGCAGGTCTTGTTCGAGGTCGCGCCGCTCAAGCAGATGATCGTGGAAATCGACGTGCCCGACCGCGAGATCAGCCGCGTACGCACGGGACTCCCGATGCGCTTCCGGCTCGATGCCTTCAGCGGCGAGCGGTGGAGCAGCACGCTCGACAAGCTGCATCCGCAAAGTGAGCAGCGCGACGGGCGCAACGTCTTCATCTGCGAGGCCGGCATCGCCAACCTCGACCGCGCGCTCGACCTGCGCCCCGGCATGCACGGGCGCGCCGTGATCGAGGGCGACCGCGCTCCGCTCGCATGGATTCTCACGCACCGGCTGTGGGAATTCACGGTCACGTCGCTGTTTTGGTAAATGAGCGCGGGCGCTGAAAACCGTTCGGTCCGCGAGGCGGAGATGCTGCGTCCGCGGCTGCGCGCGGGGCTGCGTTTTTCCATCCAGGAAAGCGGCGGGCAGCGCGCGTGCGTGATCGAGGACCCGCATGCGTCGCGCTTTCATCGCGTTGGGCTGGCGGAGTACCGCTTTTTCCGCGCGCTCGATGGCTCGCAGTCGATGGCCTCGATCCTCGCGCGACTCGCGCGCGACGGCGGTGGCGAATCCTTCACCGAAGCCGAGGCGCTGCAGATGGTGCGCTGGCTGAAAGACAACCATCTGCTCGCCGTCGAAAGCACGCGCGCGACGAGCGACCGCGAGCATAGCGACCGCGCGATGCAGTCCGCCATGACGTGGCTTAATCCGCTTTTCCTCAAGCTTCCGCTTGCGCGGCCAGACGCCTTTTTCAGCGCCGCCGAACCCGCGCTGCGCTGGGCGCTCGGCGGCTTCGGCTTCGCGGTCTGGCTGGCGGTAATCGTCACCGGCGCGGTGCATGTCGGCATGGACTGGCCGCGCTTCACGGGCGGCTTCGACGGCATCCTCGCGCGCGACAACTGGCTGTGGCTTTTCCTCGTGTGGGCGGTGCTGAAATGCGCGCACGAATTTGCGCACGGCCTATTCTGCAAGCACTACGGCGCGGCGGTGCGCGAGGTCGGCGTGATCTTCGTGCTGTTCATGCCGATGGGCTATGTCGATGCCACGGCGAGCCTCGGGCTGCCGTCGCGCTGGCGGCGCATCATGGTCGCGTGCGCGGGGCTGTACATGGAATTTTTTCTCGCCGCGCTCGCCGCCGTGGTGTGGTCGCGCACCGGCCCCGGCACGCTCAATACCGTGGTGCACAACGCGGTCGTCACCGGCACGCTCGTGACGCTGCTTTTCAACGCGAATCCGCTGATGCGTTTCGACGGCTACTTTGTCCTCAGCGAGCTGCTCGACATCCCGAATCTCGCGACGCGCGGACGGCACTGGACGCAGCGCGCGCTGAGCTGGCTGCTCTCCGGCGCGCGGCACTTGCGGCCCGCCGGTTTGCGCACGCGGGAGGAGTGGATCGTCGCGGCCTACGGACTCGCAGCGATGGTCTGGCAGGTGGTGGTCGCGGCGGGTTTGCTGGTAGGCGCGAGTGCGATGTTCAAAGGCGGCGGGCTGGCGCTGGCCGTGGTCGCGGCGCTCACGTGGGTGGCGGTGCCGCTGTGGCGCTTCGGTGCTTCGCTCGCGGATTCGGCGGGTGGGGGAGGAGTGAAGTGGCTGCGCTTTGCGCTGCGGCTCGCGGTGCTCGTGGGCGTGCCGGTGGCGGCGCTGCTGGTGCCGTTTCATCGCTCGGTAACGAGCCAAGGCGTGGTCGAACTGGCGGAGTCGCAGACGTTGCGCACGGAGTGTCCCGGCTTTGTGGAAAAGGTGCTCGTGCGCGACGGGGAGATGGCGGTGCGCGGGCAGGTGCTCATCGAACTGCGCAACGAGGAAGTGGCCGCATCGCTCGCGCGGAGCCGCATTGATTTGGACCAGCAGGAACTCCGCGCGCGCATGGCCTATGCGCATGGTGACGTGCCGGAATTTCAGGCGCAGGAGGCGAAGGCCAAGGCGCTGCGCGCGACGATGGCGGATCGCGAACGCTGGCTCGCGACCATGCAAATCCGCGCGCCGATGGACGGTCGCGTGACCAACCGCAACCTAGCGCAGATGACGGGGACTTTTCTTGAAACCGGCAGCGAGGCGCTGCGTATCGGCCGTGCGGCGGGCAGCGATGTGCGGATCGCCGTGAGCCAGGAGGACGAGCCGCATTGGCGCGCGGCGGCGGGCCGTCCGCTGCGCGCGAAGATCGAGGGACGCGGTGGAGCGTTCGACGCGGAGCTGGTGCGGCTGGAGCCGCGGGCGACGCGCGACCTCATCGACCCCGCGCTGACCGCCCTCGCCGGCGGCCCGCTCGCGCTGCGGCGCAACGACGATCCCGCCGCGCGGCGCGGTGCGGAATACGAGCTGGCCGAGCCGCATTTCACCGCGACCGCCCGGCTGCTCGCGTCCGAGCCGCTATGCCCCGGCGAGCTGGCGCGCGTGCGCTTTCGCAGCCCGCGCACGGCGACGCTGTGGGGCGAGTGGCAAAGCGCTTTTGCACGGTGGGTGAAGCGCTACACGGACCGGCCGCAGGGGTGACAGGCGGAGGCGGTGGGAGCCGGGTGGAGCACTCGACCCGAGTGCTGTTCTCGGCGACTCGCCGAGAACGTGACGGCGCGCGTTCTCTGCGGAGAGCCCGGCGTGCCATGGCCACGCTCACCCGATGCACGCGGCGGGTCGCCGGGCGCGGCACTCGGGTCGAGAGCGCCACCCGATGTCCCGCCCTCTCCGCCCGCGGGACAGGCAGCGCGCCATTGTCGCAAAGCCTCCAAGGGCTGCGTTCAGAATGACGGCAGGGTTTTGGGTCGCTTCGCGCGGAATTGCACGGCGCATTTTCGCGCTACTGCGCGAGGGCGCAGCGGACGCCGCTGCGGAGGTGGCCGTCGGCGTTGTCGATCATGAATTTCACGCGCACGGTGCCGCTGGCCGGATCGGTGATGGGGCTGACGAACTCGATGGTGCCGGCGACTTTTTCGCGGTCGTCGAGGAGGAGCGCGGCCTGGCCGCCGGTCTTGAGCGCGAGAGCGCAGGCGGGCTGGAGGAAGAGGTTCGCGGTCAGTTTGTCGATCTGCACGACGGTGAGGACGTGGGAGTTCGTGGCGGAGACGGCTTCGCCGGGGTCGCGTTTGATTTCATTGACGAGGCCATCGACGGGGCTGCGCAGGAGCCGGGTCTCGATCATGGCCTGAATCTTCCGCACCTGGGCGTCCTTGATCGTCAGATCGGTGCGCGCTTTTTCCAGCTCCTCGGGCGTGGCGCGGCTGGAGCCGGCGAGTTCGTCGAGCCGCTGCTTGCGGGTGGTCTGGAGTTTCGCTTCGGCCTGCGCAATATCCAGTTCGGCCTGGAGGGTGGCGGTGTCGAGCTTGGCGAGCACCTGGCCTTTTTTCGCGGCGTCGCCTTCTTTCACCAGCACCTCGGCGATGACGCCGGTCTCGGCGGCGGAGAGGGTGATGATGCGGTAGGGCTCGACGTAGCCGAGCATGTCGTCGGCGCGGGCGGCGGCGAGGGGGAGGATGATAAGGAGAACGTTCAACGTCCAACGTCCAACGTCCAACGTCCAACGGCCGGGGCGCGGAGGTAGCGGTGCGTCCGAAAAAGTTGAACGTTGAATGTTGGACGTTGGACGTTGGACGTTCATTTCAGAGCGCTTGTTTGAGTTCATCGAGCCAGTGGTCGTATTTCGCGAGCTGCCGGCGCTGTTCGCGGTCGGCGGTTTCGACTTTGCGTTGGGTGCGGAGAAAATGGGCGGCGGCGCTGGCGGGGAGTTCACCGGCGGAAGTTTGCGCGAGCCGGGCGGCGAGGCTGGGGGCGTGGCGCTGGAGGAGGTCGTCTTCGAGCGAGAGGAAAAACTGGGCGCTGCCGGGTTCGCCCTGGCGGGCGGTGCGGCCGATGAGCTGGCGGTCGATGCGGCTGGCTTCGTGGCGCTCGAGACCGATGACGTGGAGGCCGCCGAGGCGCTGGCTTTCGGCGGGCACGGGAATGTGCGCGCCGCGCCCGGCCATGTTTGTGGCGATGGTGACGATGCCGGGCTCGCCGGCCTGTTCGATGATGGCGGCTTCCTCGGCGTCCTGCTTTGCGTTGAGGAGGCGGAAGGGGAAACCGAACGGCACGAGCGCCTCGACGAGCGCCTCGCTGTTTTCGATGGTGCGCGTGCCGATGAGCACGGGCTGGTTTTGCGCGTGGCGGCGCGCGACTTCCGCGGCGACGGCGTCGAGTTTGGCCGCGCGGGTGCGGAAGACGCGGTCGGGCAAAATTTCGCGGCGCGAGGGGCGGTGCAGCGGGACGATGGCGGTGCGGAGGCCGTAGCACTGGCGGAGTTCGGCGGCGGCTTCGCGGGCGGTGCCGGACATGCCGCAGACGGTGCGGTAGAGTTTGAAATACGCGGGGCGCGAGATGGTCGCCTCGGACAGGTTTTCCTCGGTGATGGTGACACCCGCGGTAGCCTCGACGGCCTGGTGCATGCCCTCGCGCCAGGAGCGGTCGGGGCAAAGGCGTCCGGTGAATTCATCGACGATGACCACCTCGTCATCGCGCACGACGTAATGCACATCGCGC
>JANPHJ010000059.1:0-3262 GCA_031424395.1 Chthoniobacter sp. | reverse complement strand
TCTGCGCCTCTGCGGTAAAACAAACCGGTCATGTTTCAAACCGCGCCCGCTTTTCCAGCGACTGCGTCCAGAGCGAGATCGGCAGCGTGAGGATGAGGTAGCCGAGCGCCACCGGCAGGTAGCTTTCAAAATAGCCGAGCGTCACGGAACTCACCGACCCCGCGGCCAGCGCGAATTCCTCGATACCGAGCACGGAGAGCAGCGACGAGTTTTTGATGATCGACGCAAACTCGCCCGCGAACGGCGGGAGAATCTGCCGCACGGCCTGCGGAAAGATGACGTAGCGGTAGGTCTGCGCCCGGGTGAAGCCGATGGCGCGCGCGCTTTCGAGCTGCGATTTACCGATGCTCTCGATCCCGGCGCGGATGATTTCGCTGAGATACGCGCCGCTGAACAGCGAGAGAATCAGCGCCCCCGCGAGGAACCGGAAATCGCGCGAGAGCTGCTGGCCGAAGATGTACCAGTAGAAATAAATCTGCACCAGCAGCGGCGTCCCGCGCGAAATCTCGACGTAGATGCGCGCCACATAGCGCAGCGGCAAAAAGCTGCTCCGCCGCAGCAGCGCAAACGCGAGCCCTATGGCGCAACTCAGCGGCAGCGCCAGCGCCGCGAGGCCGATGGTCGTAAGCCAGCCCCGCCAGAACAGCCGCCAGTAACCCGCCACCGGCCCCCAAGCCCAATGATAGCTCAACGCCGAAAACGCCCCGAAGCAGACGGCACTCAGCAACCCCAGCGCGAGCGCCAAGCTGACCGCGCGCGCCAGCAGCGATGCGGGTTCGCGGTAGGTGGCGAAAAGGGTGGAGCGGAGTGCGGAGTTCAAAGCGGGCGTGAGTGTGCGCGATGAAAGGGAAAGCCGCCACGTCTGCCAAGCGCGGCCATGCCGCCGCGCCCTGGGAGCGGCGATTTCCTAATCGCCGACAGCGCCGGAGGCGCTGCGCCTATGCGGCGATTTGAAAATCGCCGCTCCCAGGACGCGAGCCCTTCGTGTATTTCGTGCCTTTCGTGGACACCACCTCGCCGCCGCCCTTCACCGCCGTGCTCCTCGCCGGCGGAAAATCCACCCGCATGGGCCGCGACAAAGCCGGCGTGCTCATCGACGGCAAACCGCTCTGGGAGCGCCAGCTTGCCACGCTGCGCGCGACCGTGCCGCGCGAGCTTTTCATCTCGGGCAAACCGGACGGCCCGTACGCGGGCGCGGGCGTGGAGATTCTGCGCGACGCCTTTCCCGAAACCGGCCCGCTCGCCGGCGTCGAAGCCGCGCTGCGCCGCGCCAGCCATCCGCTCGTCCTTGTCCTCGCGATAGATTTGCCCGCGATGACGGCGGCCTTTTTGTCCGCCCTCGTATGTGAGGCGGCGGTCAGCAGCAAAGGTTGCGTGACGCGCGACGCGCGCTGGTTCGAGCCGCTCGCCGCCGTCTATCCGCGCACCTGCCTGCCGCTCGTCGCGGAGTGTCTGCGCGGCGAGGACCGCTCGATGCAGCACCTCGCCCGGCTGGCTGTGGAGCAAGGCCACATCAGCATCCGCGGGCTTGCGGATAACGAGCGCGCCCTTTTCCGCAACGTGAACCGAGCCGCGGAATTGTGATGGTGCGCGGCTTCGCGTGCGGGCTCCGGGTGGAGCACGCGACCCGCGTGCTGTTCTCGGCGACCCGCCGGGGACATTGCTGGGCGGCCGCATTTGCGAAACTGACTGCGTGATCGCATGGCGTGCGCGCTCACCATCTTTGCGGCGAGTCGCCGCAAAGAGCACGCGGGTCGCATGCTCCACCTTGCCCTCACCCCCGCAGCGGCGCGACGGCGACCGCGCACGCCTTGTAGCTCGGCTGGCGCGAATAGGGATCGAAGGCGGGAAACGTGAGCTGGTTGACCAGCCCGTAGTGCATCGGCGCAAAGATCTGCCCCGGCTGCACCGTCGTGGTGACGAACGCCGTCGCCGTGATTTTCGCGCGGCGCGAGGTCACGGTGACGAGCGCGTTCGCCGCGATGCCGAGCCGCGCCGCGTCGAGCGGATTGATCTCCACGTAGATCGCCGCCGGATACAGCTTGCGCAGCACGTCGGATTTTCCCGTGCGCGTATTCGTGTGCCACTGCGAGGAGGTGCCGCGCCCGGTCAGCAGCAGGAACGGAAACTCGTCATCCACCATCTCCGGCATTTCGCGCGGCTCCTCGAAAATGAACTTCGCCTTTCCATCCCCATGAAAAAACCGCCCGTCGGCAAACAGCCGCCGCTCCACCTCGGGACGTTGAGCGTTGGACGTTGAGCGTTGAGCGTTGAGCGTTTCCTCCGTCAGCGGCCACTGCACCCCGCCACATTCATCGATCATGTGATAATCCGCGATCCCCGTGATGTCGCACGGTTGCCCACGCGAAAACTCCTTCATCAATTGAAACACCGTCTCCGGCGACGACCACCGCGCGAACATCTCCCCGCAGCCCCAATACTGCGCGATGAGTTTGCAGATGTTGAAGTCGCTCAGCGCCTGCCCCGGCGCGCGCGCGATGCGTTTCACCAGCCCGAAGCGCCGCTCGGAATTGATGAACGTCCCCTCCTTCTCGCCCCAGCCCGCGGCGGGCAGTACGAGGTCGGCGCGCTGCGCGGTTTCGGTCGTGGCGTACATGTCCTGCACGACGAGGAAATCGAGCTTCTTGAGCAGGTCGTTGAACTCGCGCTGATGAATCCACGAGTGCGAGGAATTCGTCGCGATGACCCACAGGCCCTTGATCTTCCCGGCTTTGATCCCATCCACGATTTGGTCGTAAGCCCACGAGCTCTGCCGCGGAATGGCGTCCTCCGCGATGTGGAGAATGCGCGCGATTTTTTCGCGGTGCGCATCGTCGTTGAAATCGTGTCCGCCGAGCAGGCTGGTGACGTTGGCATAAAGGCGCGAGCCCATCGCGTTGCACTGGCCGGTGATGGAGTTCGCGCCGGTGCCGGGCCGGCCGATGTTGCCGGTCATCAGCGCGAGATTGATGATCGCCTGCGCGGTGCGCGTGCTCTCGTGGCCTTGGTTCACGCCCATCGTCCACCAGAACGACACGCGCTTTCCGTCGGCGATGGTCTGCGCGAAATGCCAGAGATCATCCGCGCTTAGGCCCGTGGCCGCGCTCACCACATCGGTGGTGAAATGCGTGGCGAACTCCGCGAATTCCGCGAAGCCCGTGGTGTGCGCGTCGATGTAGTCGCGGTCGATCCAGTGGCTCGCGATGAGGATGTTCGCGAGGCCGTAGAGCAGCGTGAGATCGCTCTTTGGCTGAATGGCGTG
>JANPHJ010000058.1:0-7851 GCA_031424395.1 Chthoniobacter sp. | reverse complement strand
GTACCGAAATGCGGAATGCGGAATTGCTCTCGGCAAGCGACCTGACATCCGTGACCTAGGACAAGCGTTCGCGGGCGCGTTCGGGGCGACACATGTCCCAAAACCTTGGGCTCTTGAAGAACTTCAAAGCCTGCGGGAGCCGGTTGCCTTGCTCCGCAAGGCTCTACCAAGTATGCCGCCAGTGCCGAGCGCAGCAGATCAGCCTCCACGCCTAGCATTGCGCCCATCGGTGTTCAGAAAGCTAATTGGAGAATTCTCCGGGTGGCAACGCCTCACACTTCAAGGGGTGGCCATAATCGGAAAGCCGATTTTTACTCTTGATGAAGTATGGGCTGCTTCTGCGCCGCTAGTTTCACAGCAATTTCCCGACAACCGCTTTCCTAGGCCAAAGATTCGCCAACAGCTCCAGCGCTTGCGCGATCTCGGGATTCTTCAATTCCTCGGTGGAGCCCGATATGAATTGCTGACAGGACCAAGCGCCTAGCACTCCCGCAAACCAGACGAGATTTTCAACATCATCGAAGCCTGCTCACCGGGGCCATACCTTGAGCTTTTCGCGCGCTTTCGCCGTCCGGGTTGGTCGCAATGGGGCAATGAAGATGTGGAGCAGAACTCGGTGAATAACGTGGCCCACCGCAATGGCCACGTTGATCCCCAACTGCGCCTCTTGGAATCTCCACGCGGCTATCGCGGCAAATAGAGCCTTACCCGGCGGGCGGCGGCGGGGGGAGGCGGAGGAGGAAGTCGCCGAAATCGAGGCCGGAGGCGCCGGGCGCGGGCCCATAGGCTGGCGCGAGGCGGTAAAAGCGGTCATAGACCATCTGCACCACAGCGTAGGTGCGCAGGGTGGCGAGGTGGTTGGAAACCATCGCCGGCTTGCGCCCCAGACGGCGGGCGATTTCGCCCACCGGCAGCGGTTCGCCGCGCGCCAGCTCGCGCAGGATGGCCACGCGGGTGGCGTCGGAGAGCAGAAAGCACTGGTCTTCCAGCGGCAGCAGCGGGGTGACGGGCGTCGGGTCGCTCATGGGTGATGGAGGGGTGAAAGGCTCGGTTTCCAGAGAAAAGCACGCCCACGCCAGAGTAGCCAGCCATTTTTCATCGACGCAGACAGGTGCCAGACCACGCGCTCAGCTCCCGGCAGCGGTAGCAGTCGGTGACGCAACACGTTCCCGGCTCCGCTCCGCGGCAGGCGTCGGTGCCGCAACACGTTCCCGGCTCCCCTCCCCGCGGGACCAAGGTGCCGGAACACGCGCCCGGCTCTGCTCCGCGGCAGGGATCGGTGCCGGGACACGCTCCCGGCTCCGCTCCTCGGTAGGCACCGGTGAACACGCGCGGGTTTGCCTGCCCGCCAGGCCGGTCCTGGCTCCGATGCGAGTTCGTTGGCATGGTCTGCCCGCTGAAGCAACCACGCCGCCACTGCGCCTACTTCCGCGTGGCGAGGTATTCGATCACGTCGCGCAGTTCGGTGCGCGAGAGCATTTCCCCCATGCCCGGCAGCATCGGCGAGGGCGCGGCCTGGCGCTCGTTGATCTGCGCGAGGGGCACGGTCTGCACCTGCGGCTTGCCCTGGGCGTCGAGGACTTTGAGTTTGAGGCCCGCGGCGTCCTGGCCGGCGAGGGTGCCGGCGATGATGTCGCCGTTCTTCAGCGTGAGCACGACGGTCTCGAAGCCCTCGGCGATTTTCTTGCTCGGCCAGACGATGGACTCCAGCAGGTAGGCGCGATCTTTGGTCGCGCCGATGTGCGTCAGCTCAGGGCCGACGACGCTGTCGCCGATCTCGCACTTGTGGCAGCGCAGGCACTCGGTCTGCGCTTTCTCGCGGAAAATTTTGCGCCCGTTCTCGGCATTGCCGCCGAGGAGGGCGGTGCGGTATTTCGCGAGGTCGTCGGCCGCGGGGAGCGTGGCCTCGTATTTGGCGAGCTTGTCTTTCAGCTCGGCGGCGTTGCGTTTCTTCGCGGCGTCGAGCACGTCGAGCTGGATTTCGCCGGGCAGTTGGTTGGCGATCAGCCGGTCGAGCAAGGCGCCGAGCACGGCGTCCGCTTCGCGCCCTTTCATCTGCCCGAGCGCCGCCACGCCGCTCTGTTGCTCGATGACCGTGCCCGTGTTCACGATGTCGGCGATGACTTTCACGGCCGCCGCGGGATCGGCCCCGGCGAGCGCCTGCAACCCTTCGGCGCGAACCTTCGCGTCCTTGTCGCGCACCGCGGCCGCCGCGGCTTTCGCGAGGTTCGCGTCCTTGAGCGCGGCCAGCGCCTTGAGCGCTTCGATGCGGGCGGCGCTACCCGCCTTGTCATTCGACGCGAGCTGGGCCAGCGGCTCGCCTGCGCCGGGGATGGAAAGTTTCGCCACCAGCTTCGCGACCATCTCCTGCACGCCGCGGGGCCCGTCCTGGAGCAGCGCGGGCACAGCGGCGGACATCGCGGCAGCGGCATCGCCGGGACCGCGGTCAGCGATGGGCCGCCACTGGTTGAGCAGGCGGTCTTTGCCGCTCGGCTTGCCCCATGACGCGAGGGCGTCGAGCGCATCCTTGCGCGCGCCTTCCGGCGCGGCGGTGGAGGCGGCCAGCGCAGCGATGGCCTTGGCGTTCTCGGGTTTGCCGAGGCGGTAGTTCGCGTTCACCGCGCGGTTGAGCGTGTTGGGATTCTTCACCGCCGGATTGGCCGTGAGCGCCGCGAGCGCGGGCATTGCCGCCTCGATCGGCGCGTCGTGAATCGCGCGTGCCGCCTCCAGCACCACGCTCTCATCCGCGTCCTGCAAAAACGCCGCGGCCAGCGGGCTCTGGAGCTGCCGCAACGCCACGCAGGCATCGCCGCGCACCGCCACGGACGGATGCTTCGCCAGCGCCGCGATCTGCTGCGCGGAGCCGCAGCCTTTCAGCCCCATGACGCCGCCGTGACGCAGGATCGGATCCTTGTCGTCGTTCTCCGCGAGCATCGCCACGAGCGGCTCGAACGCGGCCTTGTGCCCTATTTTTCCCAAACTCATCGCGGCAAAAAAGCGCACGCGGTTTTCCTTGTCCTTGAGCAGCTCGGTGAGCTTTTCACCCGCCGCTGCGACCTTGTAATCACCCTGCACTTTGGCCGCCTGCGCACGCACTTCCGCATCGGGATCGCCGAGCAAAGAGGCGAACGGATTCAGCGCGTTCCTGTTCTTCGCCGCGAGCTGCCCGAGTCCCCAGATGCCGTGCAGCCGCGCGAGCGGATTCGCCGCGGTGTCGCTCGCCACCTTCGCCAAAATCTGCGCCGACACCGCGAGCGTCTGCGGATTCACCGCGCGGTTCACGAGTTCGAACTGCGCCGCCTGCCGCACCCGCATGTCCGCGTGTCCGAGCAGCTTCGCCAGCTCGGCTTCGGGCCGCCTCGCCATGCCGTCGCGGATCAAAGTTTCCGTCTCCTTTTGCAGCGCCACGTTCCCCGACGGGTCGCTGAATTTGTAGATGCGCCCCTTCCCCACCCCGCCCCAGCTCGACACCCAGTCGAGCACGTAGAGCGAGCCGTCGTTACCGAATTCCACGTCGGTCGTGAGGATGCCTTTGACCCAGTCGCGATGCGTCGCTTTGAAGAACGCGCCCTGCGGCTCCACGCTGATCTCATGCACCACGCTGGCGCTCGCGCCACCGCGAAAATCGCTGAGGAAAAACTTCCCCTTGTACTTGTCTGAGAGCCCGGTGCCGGGGTTGTAGGTCAGCCCGCTCGGGCCGTCGGAGATGTTCGCGATGCACGGCACGATGTAGCGCACGCCCGCCGCGATTTTTTCATCCCACGGCCGCTCGCGCATCCAAGGGCCGCGGTCATTGAGGTATTGATAAGCCATGCGCCAGCCGCAGTCGCCGCCCTCGACGAGGTAGGTGAAGCGCGCCTTGTCGCCCGCGTCCGAGTTGTTGTCGCCGGTGAAAAGATTGCCGTGCTCGTCAAAGGCCAGCTCCTCGGGATTGCGCACGCCGGTGGTGAAAAGCTCGAAGCCGGTGCCGTCGGGATTGCAGCGCATGATCGAGCCGCTTTCCGTCTGCGCGAGCTGCGCGCCTTCCTTCGTCTGCACGTTCAGCGCGCGGTCGCCGATCGAGAAATACAGCTTTCCATCCGGGCCGAAACGCAGCCCGTGCATGTCGTGCCCGCGCAGCGCGAAATGAATGCCAAAGCCGCTCAGCAGCTTCTCCTTCACCTCGGCCTTGCCGTCGTCGTCCTTGTCCGCGAAGCGCCACAGGTGCGGGATGCAGGTGTACCAAACCTCCCCGCCGCGGGCGATCAGCCCCGCGCCCGTGCCGTCCGCGGCATCGCGGAAACCGTCGGCGAAAGTCGTCACCTTGTTCGCCACGCCGCTGCCCGTGGTGTCCTCCACCCGGCGGATGCGCTCCTCAAATTTCTCGTACTTCTCCGCGAATTTCGCCGCGTCCGGGAGGTGCTTGTGCATGTAGGCCAGCCGCTCCTCCACCGTGTGCGCCGCGATGTCCTCATCCAGCCACTCCGCGTGCCCCCGGTTGTCCTCGATCCCCTTTTCCTGCCGGAAAGTCTCGCCCACATACCAGCGCCCTTTTTCGTCCTGCGTGAAGCACACCGGATTGCCCAGCAGCGGCTCCGCGGCCCACAGCGCGCACGTCAGCCCGGCGTCGAATTTGAACGTCTTGATCGCATTCAGCCCCTCCTCCGAAGCCCCCACCACCACCGACGCCGAAGCCCCCGACCCATGCCCCTCCTCCGCCGCGCGCAGCGGGCCGGTGAGCATGGGCAAAAGGGCGAGCGTGGCAATGGCGGGTCGGATTTTCATAGGAGTGAGGGAGTTTGGGGCCGGCAAGAAAGCAGCGCCCATGATTCGGCGCAAGCGCGGCCGCAGATGAGCCGCGCGCCGTTCCTGCTTGAGCGTCCGCCGCCCGGATTGTTAGGAAATTCCCCGGCCTGTGGCTGCCCATTCCCGCCGACAATCCCTAAGGCACGATGGGCGTGACGACGCGGTAGAAGCGGCGGAGGTCGCCGGTGGCGTCGGTATAGTTCACCACGGTGTCGCTGGCGGGGGCGGCGATGTTCGTGAGATTTTGCCATGAGCCAGCCGCAAGATCCGCGCGCCACTGGATGGTGTAGCCTTTGCCCGCGCGGGCGATGAAATGGATGACGCAGCCCCCGCCCGCCAGCGGAGTCGGATTCGCAATGAGGAAGCTGCCGCCGTTCTGCGGATTGGTGCCGGCCACGTATTCCTGGGCATTGGAGCTGCCGTCGCCGTCGGCATCGAGCGCGGCGTCGGCGGCGCTGAAGCGGTTGAGGCCGTTGGCCGTCTCCCAAGTGTCGGGCAAGCCGTCGCCGTCGCTGTCGAGGATCGCCGCTTCGCCGGTGTTGACGTTGCCAGGCGTGGCGGCGGCGGCGGTCCAGTTGGCCACGTCATTGCCGATGACGGTGCGGCTGGTGCGCTGGAGCGAGGGGCCGGTGCCGTCGGGCGTGGCGGGCCACGGGGTGTTGTCGAGAAAGGCCACTTTGTCCACGAGGATGAAAGGGACGACGCCCGCGACAGCGGGGCCGGGATAGGCGAGTTCGACGTCGCCGGCGTCGTTGGGGAGTTTCACGGCGTAGGGGCCGTAGATGGCGGTGGCGGCGGTGAGACCGTTGGCGGCGCGAAAGGCGGCGAGCGAGGTCGGGTCGGTGGCGGGATTGAAGGTGACGACGAGCACGTAGTCGCCCGGCAGGATCGTAGTGCTGGCGGCAAAGGTGAAGTCGGCGGAGCCGCGCAGCTTCCAGCCGGAGATGTCCTGCGCGGTGGTGGTGACGTTGTGCAGCTCGACGAATTCGTCGCGCGCATTGTCCACCGGGCCGGCGAGGTCGGGCGGGTGATACATGACTTCGTTGATGATGACGGGGCTGGTCTTCGGCGCGTAGTTCGCGAGGCCATTGCCGAGGCGGAAGGTGGCGGTGTCCGACGGGCTGTCCTGGCCAAAGCTGCGCGCGAGCAGGGGCCAGAATTCCGGCGTGGTCGCGCCGGCGGGGCTGCCGGTGAGCACGCGGCCAAAGGCGACGCCGTCCGCGGCAGCGCCGAACGTGACCTGACCGCGGTAGCCGGTGAGCGCGCCACCGCCATCGACCGCAGAGAGGATGATTTCGTCGCCGGTGGAGTTGAGCGAAAAGCTGTTGCCGACGCCGGGCGTGGGGTTGAGCTGGTTTTCGTAAAAGACCTTGTAGCCGCCCGCAGGAATGGACGTGGCGGCGGGGATTTGGAATTTCTTGAGATTTGTTTTGTCATCGCTCAGCCACCAGCCGCTGAGGTCCACGGGGCTAGCGGTAGGGTTGAAAAGTTCGATGGCATCTTCAAGCGGGAGCGTGGAGTTGGTGAGCGCTTCGTTGATGACGACGGGCCCGGGCAGCCAGTTGCCGGACTCCGGCGACGCGGACTGCGGGAAGCTGGCGATGGTCGCGGTGCCGTCCGGAAACCGGCCTTGCGATACGTCGCGAACCTGCGCGCCGAAGGTCACGGTCGTGATCGTGCTGAGGCCGTCCGACGAGCTGAGCACGAGTGGCGTGCCGCCGGAGCTGAGCTTGAAATTCACGCTGTCGAAGCCCGCGGTGGTGCCGTCGGCATTGAACTTGGTAAAGTCTTTCGTGCCGATGAAGGTGAGCGCGGGAATCTGCGTGATCTTCGGCGTGCCGGGGGTGTCGCTCAGCCACAGGTTGGCCAGCGCCACGGGCAGCGCGTCGGCATTGTACAGCTCAAACCAGTCCGAGCCGCTGGCGGGATTCGCCATCCATTCGTTGAAGGTAACGCTGGCCGCGCTGGCATTGAAAGCCCTCGCCGTATTGACCAGTCCGGCGCTGGGATTCACCAGCGTCCACGCCCCCGTGCCGTCGGCGATGCGGCCGATCGCCACGTCGGGAATCTGCGGGCCGAAGGTGATCGCGTCTTTGACGATGCCGCTCTGGATCAGGAGGACGCGCTGACCGTGGTTGCTGAGCTTGAAGCCGCTGTGCAGGCCGGGCTGCGTGGCGTCGCTGTCGCACCAGACCACGAGGTAACTGCCGGCGGCGATGGTGGTGGTCGCGGGGAAGACATACTTGTTCGGCACGAGTTCATCGTCGGTCAGGCTCCAGCCGGTGATGGTGATGGCCGCGCCGGTGTTATTTTTCAACTCGATGTAATCGGAGTAACTCGTGCCGTTGGCGACGGCGGCGTGGTTTTCCGCCATGACTTCATTGAGCGAGACATTGCCCGCGGTGACGGAACCCGGGCCGTAGGAAAAGGAGGTCTCGGCGGAGGTGATGGAGGGATGGCCGAGGGCGTCGAAGTAAGTAACGCGCCAAAAGTAAGTCTGCCCGTAGGTGAGCTGGCCAAAGGGGATGGCGAGCGAGGTCAGCGGCGCGACGGTGTTGGTGAAGAGATAGACCGGGTTGTCATAGGTATCGGCGGCGGCGCGGATTTCCCATTTGGCGGAAGTGTGCGGGCTGGTGCTCGGCGCGGCGGTGTGGGTGTAGGCGGCGTTGTAGGCGTAGGCGGAGGCCGTAAAGGTCGCGCCGGGCAGCACAGCGGCGCCATTGGCGGGCGCGGTGTTGGCGGGGCGCACCGGCTTGTAGAAAGTGCCGAGGCCGCAGAGGGAGTTGACGGTGTTGAAGCGGTTGAGGGCGAAGTTTGAGCCAAAGGCCGCCGTCCGTGCGGAAATGAAGGAGTAGTAGGTGACGGCGGTGCCGGCGGAGTTTTTGTAGGTGATTGCGCTGAGGCTGTCGGGTTCGAGCAGGGTGTTGTTCAGGAACCACATCCGCTGTTTGTATTCAGTGCGGAAGGCCTTGATGAACGAGTCCTTCAAATACTGCGGGCCGCGGAAGTTGTTACCCGGATCGTTGACTTCGCCGAGGTAAAGCGAGTTGGCGGCGGCATTGCCGG
>JANPHJ010000057.1:0-3922 GCA_031424395.1 Chthoniobacter sp. | reverse complement strand
CAACGTTCAACTTCCAACGTTCAACGTCCAACTTTCAAAGGGCTTCTCTCCTTCCGCACCTGCACCACTTTTATTCACGCCCTCCTTTCCCTGCGCGGTAAGTTTTTCAACAGACTGCTAGCAAGGCGGGCGGCAAAGCATACGCTCGAAATTCTACTCCATGAAAATCACCCTCGTTTCCGCGATAGCCGTTTTCGCCGCATGCGGCCTTGCCCTTCCTTCCGCCGTCGGCGCGCCGTTGGCGGACATCAAGATCGTCAATGACCGCGCGCCGGATTGTTCGTCGCTCGAGGCGCTCATCGCCTCGGTCACGCGGGAGTGCAAGACCGACGATGAGCGCGCCATCGCCATCTACAATGCTGCATACTATCTCTACTACCACCACGCCTACCCGAGCGAAGCCTCCGGCGATGTCGGCGCGCTGAAGATGCTCAATGTCTATGGCTGGAGCCTCTGCGGCGGGGAGCATACCGTGCTCGCGGCCTTGTGGGAAAAGGCGGGTTACAAATGGCGCTATCGTGGCTGGAGTAATCCGGGACATACCACCGTCGAGTGCTACTACGGCGGGCGCTGGCATTACCTCGATACCTTCCTCCGCTTCTACGCGTGGATGCCCGATCCCGCCGCGCCGGGCGGCCGCACCATCGCAGGACAGGAAGACATCAAGGCCAACCCGGCGCTGGTGACCGATGGCTTCGTGACCGATTCGTCCCGTGCGGTGAGTTATCATAAGGACGACCGTTTTGAACTCCTGGGCGACAAGGCCAACTGGACCGCGCCGTCCTTCATGAATTGCGGCGACACCCTCGCCAGCGTGCTCACCGGCATCGCCAGCAGTAACAACGCCGGCAGCCCGCGCGGCTGGGCGGGCCTTTCGTTTGATGAGCCGGGTTACTCCACTGCCGTCAACCTCGATCCAGGCTACGCGCTGACGCTCGATTGGGATAAGATCGCCGACGGTTACTACTTCCGCGGGATGAACCGCGGCGCAGCGCATACTTGTGGCGACAAGGACTACCGCAACGATCCATCCAGCGGCCCGCTGCTTGAGCCCTATGCGAAGAAGGATAAGGTCCGCACCTGGTCCAACGGCACGCTGAGTTACCGGCCCGACCTTCGCTCCGACGCAGTACTAGCCACTTTGCAACAGGCCAGTAATGTCGCGTGGGGAAGTAACTCTTTGATGCCGAAAGATGCCAGCCGCCCCGGCTCCTTCATCATCGAGATGGCCTCGCCGTATGTCGTTGCCAAGGCCACCGGAAAAATCGCGTCGCCCAATGCGAAGACCGAAGTGTCTCTCGATGGCAATGCCTGGAAACCCGCCGGTCTCGATGCCCTGACGAGCCTGGTCGCGGGGAACTATCGCTACCTCGTGCGTGTTACTTTCAACAAGCCTGTCACTGCGTTGGAACTGACCAGCATCGTGCAGCACAATCAGGAAGCGCTCCCCTATCTCGCGCCAGGCAAAAACGTCATCACCATTAACTCCGCCAAGTCGGCGGACCTCGGCAAGAACCGCCTTGTCGTCACCTATGCCTATTGCCTGGGATCGCGCAGCGCCACGCCGGAGGAACTCTATGCGCAGGGTGCGGAAATCAGCCGCGCGCACAATGCCACCTGGGCCGACACACCCATCGTCGTGCAGACGGTCGTCGATAAGTTCCCCGCCACCATCGAGATCGCCGTGCCCACGCCCACCGGCAAGCAACCCGTCTATCCACGGATGGTCTTCCTCCGCCGCGAAGTGCTCGCGCCCGGTCAGCAGCCCATGCCATTGCCGGTGCCGTCATCTACGCCCGCGGTGGGCGCAAATGAAACACTCGCCATGCTACCGAGCCCCTGGCTCATCGGCGCGCGCGCACCCGCGGCGGTTGCTCCGCGTCGGCCGAAAGCGATCACCGCGCCGCTGACTCGCACCAGCCATGTGAGCATGGCTGGCGAGGTCCGACCGCATCAGCTCGTCAAGTGGCTGAAGGATAACTCGGATGGGTGGATCATGCTGATCGGGACCGATGGACTTACCCTCCCTCCCGCCCTGGAAGTCGCTTCCGCGCAACTCGTCTTCTATGTCTCCGGCGCGCACGACAAGGCCGATATGCAGGCCGCGGCGGTCGTGTTGAAAGCACCCTTTGAAGCCGGCAAACCCTATGATTTCAAAAGCCTCGGCGAGATCGCTGGCACGACGATCATCAAGAAAGGCGGAGGAGATAACGCGCCGCTCGTTCCGCCCGTGCGTTACGAGATCGATGTGACCAAAACCGTGCGCGCCTGGGCAGCCGGGGACAAGCCCAACGGCTTCGCCTTGCGCATCGTCCCAAACCGCGCCGTCGATGAGGGCTGGACGGTCAACTTCACCCCCGACGCTACAAAACTGCCCGAACTCGTCGTCACTACTTACACGGGAAAGTAACTGATGGACTTACCGTTGTTCATTTGGGGGCACGCTCTTTATGCCAGCAGCGCGTTGACGACTTTTCCATGCACATCGGTCAGGCGAAAATCGCGGCCCGCATGTCGATAGGTCAGGCGCGTGTGGTCGAGGCCGAGCAGGTGCAGGATGGTGGCGTGCAGGTCGTGGAAATGGACGGCGTCGGCGACGATCGTGTTGCCGAACTCGTCGGTCTCGCCAAAGCTGAATCCGCCTTTCACCCCGCCGCCGGCGAGCCAGCAGGTGAAGGCTTGCGCGTGGTGCTCGCGGCCCGCGGCGTCCTTCGCCGTGTTGAAAGGAGTGCGTCCAAACTCGGTGGCCCAAACGACGAGCGTGTCGGCGAGCAGGCCGCGCTGCTGGAGATCGGTGAGGAGGCCCGCGATCGGCTGGTCCACGTTTTTCGCGAGCGGCGCGTGCTCGGCCATGTTCGCATGTGCGTCCCAGTTTCCACTCGCGCCCGTGTCGATGAGTTCGATGAAGCGCACGCCGCGTTCCGCCAGCCGGCGTGCGATGAGGCACTGCCACGCAAAGCCTTTGGTGCTGCCGCGTTCGAGGCCGTAGAGCGCGTGCGTGGCGTCGTTTTCGTGTGAGAGATCGAAGGCCTCGGGCGCGGCCGTCTGCATGGCGTGCGCGGTCTCGAAGGCGCGGATGCGGGCGGCGAGTTGCGGGTCATTGTCGCGGGCGAGGAGGTGGCGGCGGTCAAAGGCGGCGGAGAGACCGAGCTCCATTTCCTGGAGGCCGGCATCGGCGAGGCGGCGCTGGATATTCGGCACGGGCTCGGGGCCGGGAATGACGCGCGTGCCCTGATGGCAGCCGGGCAAAAAGTCCGCCGACCAAAGCTGCGCGCCGGAGTACGGCAGCGCGGGCGCAATGACGATGAAGCCGGGGAGGTTCGCATTTTCCGAGCCGAGGCCGTAGCTCACCCACGAGCCCATGCCCGGCCGGGTGAAGCCGACAGAGCCCGTGTGGAGGCCGAGCGTGGCCTGCGCGTGGTCGGCATTGTCGGTGAACATGGAGCGCACCAGGCAAAGGTCGTCCGCGCAGGCGGCGATGCGCGGAAAAAGCTCGCTGATCCACAGGCCCGACTGGCCGCGCTGCTTGAATTCCCAGTTGGGCCGTTTGTAAAACTTCACCTCGCTGCGGTTCTCGGGCGCGAAGGCGTCGAGCATTTTTTTCGGCACCGCGTAGGGCTGGTTGTGGTCGGTGAAAAGGCGCGGTTTGTAGTCGAAAGAATCGACGTGCGAAACGCCGCCGCTCATGTGGAGGAAGATGACGCGCTTTGCCCGGGCGGGAAAATGGGGCGGCTTCGGCGCGAGCGGATCGACGGGCGCGGCCTCGGCGGCGAGCAGGTCGGAGAGCACGCCGGGGAGGATGAGCGAGGTGCCCGCGAGCGAGCGGATGAAGGCGCGGCGGTGCATCATTTCAGTCGAGATAGAGGAACTCATTCGCGGCGAGCAATGCCCGGCTGAGGCTCTGCCACGCTTGATCCGCGGG
>JANPHJ010000056.1:0-2708 GCA_031424395.1 Chthoniobacter sp. | reverse complement strand
CGCGTGCGGCTCGATGGCCGGCTCCGGCGGCGTCATCGTCATGGACGACTCGCGCGACATGGTTTCGACGCTGAACAACATCAACGAATTCTACGCCCACGAATCCTGCGGCCAATGCACGCCCTGCCGCGAAGGCGCGCTTTGGATGAAGAAAATCACCGACCGCGTCCTCGCCGGCGGCGGCACCGAAAAGGATCCCGACACGCTCAAGAACGTCGCCGACAACATCGCCGGCAAAACCATCTGCGCCTTTGGCGAAGCCTGCGCGTGGCCCACGCAAAGTTTCGTCCTCAAGTTCCGCGAAGAATTTACCAGCAAGGCGCAAAAGGCCGAGCCGCCGCCCATGCCGCCGGAATACACATCCGACGAACTGATCGAGCACGCGACCATCGAAACCATCCGTGACCGGCGCACCGATTCCCCGCTCGCCCCGGCGGCCACGAAGTAACTCCCGATGAGCACCGAAACCGCCGCTCCAGTCCAAATGCTCAACGTCCAGATCGACGGCGTCTGGCTGCAATTTCCGAAAGGCACGCGCGTCATCGAAGCCTGTGGGCAGGCGCAGAAATTCATCCCGCGCTACTGCTACCACCCGAAGCTCTCGTCGCCCGGTAACTGCCGCATGTGCATGGTCGAAATGGGCATGCCGAAAATGACGCCCGACCGCAAGCCGGTGCTCGGTGCCGACGGCAAACCCGAAATCAACTGGATTCCGCGCCCCCAGATTTCCTGCGCGCTAGACGTGGCCGAAGGCATGGGCATCCGCACCGGTTCGCCGATGGTCGAAGAAACGCGCAAAGGCGTGCTCGAATTTCTCCTCATCAATCACCCGCTCGATTGCCCCATCTGCGACCAGGCCGGCGAGTGCCGCCTCCAGGAATTTTCCGTCGAATTCGGGCAGGGTGAATCCCGTTTCCTCGACGAAAAAGTGAAGAAGCCGAAGAACGTCGAACTCGGCCCGCGCATCACCCTCGACGCCGAGCGCTGCATCCTTTGCACGCGCTGCATCCGCTTCATGCAGGAGGTCGCCAAGGACGACGTGCTCGGCATCGTCGAGCGCGGCAGCTTCAACAGCATCGCCTGCCACCCGGACCGCATCCTCGACAACAACTACTCGCTCAACACCGTCGATATCTGCCCCGTCGGCGCACTGACCTCGAACGATTTCCGGTTCAAAATGCGCGTCTGGTTTTTGAAGGAAACCAAGACCATCGACGTGAACTGCGGCACCGGCGCAAACGTCATCATCGGCTCGCGCGAGAACACCATCTACCGCATCACGCCCCGCGAAAACAACGACGTCAACGGCGTCTGGCTGCCCGACTCCCACCGCCTGAATTTCAAATACGTCGCCGACGAGCGCCGCCTGCAAAAGCCCACCGTCAAAGGTCAGGCCGTCAACTGGCGCACGGCCACAGCCATCGCCGCGGAGATCCTAAAAGCCCACACCGCCGAGCAACTCTGGCTCGTCGCCTCCGGTCGTCAGACGAACGAGGAACTCTACCTCACCTCGCGCCTCATCGACGCGCTCGAAATCCAAAAGCAGCACGACATTCTCCCGCGCACCGGCGAGGCCGACGGCCTGCTCATCGCCGCCGACCGCAACCCGAACACCACCGGCGCGAAGCTGCTCGGCGTGAGTTCCAGCAAACCCGGCGGACGGCTGCCCAAGCTCGTCGAAGGCGTGCGCAGCGGCGCGATCAAGACCGTCATCACGCTCGGCGAAGACCTCACCAAATGCGGCCTGACCGCCGCCGACCTCAAAAAGCTCGACGCGATCATCGCCCTCGACATTCTGCCGAACCAGACCACGCCGCACGCCACCGTGCTTTTCCCCGCCAGCGCATGGGTCGAAAAGCGCGGCTCGATGATTAACGTGAAGGGTCGCCTCCAGCGCCTCAACCAAGCCGTCACCGCACCCGGCGACGCGCACGACGACTGGGAAATCCTCCGCCACCTCATCGCCGCCGTCTCGGGCTCGAACGGCCTCGCGATGATCGAAGACGTTTTCAAAGCAATGGCCGCCGATCACCGCGAACTCGCCGGCCTCAGCCTCAGCAAAATTGGCGACCTCGGCGTGCCCGTCGTCACCGAAAAAGCGCCCCAGCCCGAGCCCGCCGCCGCTGCCTGATTTCTGTCGATGGACTTCCTCACATCAGCCGATTTTTGGTTTCTGACCTGCGCCTCGCTGGCCAAGACCATCTTCCTCATCTTCCTCGTGGTGCTGCCGATGGTCAGCTACACGGTCTATGCCGAGCGCCGCGTCAGCGCGCTCATCCAGGACCGCGTCGGCCCGAACCGCACCGGCTTTCCGACCTCGCTCATTCCGGGTGTGAAGAAAGACTGGTCCCCCTTCCTCGGCGGCCTCGGCCAGCCCGTCGCCGACGCGGTGAAGTTTCTACTGAAAGAGGATTTCGTCCCCGGCCACGTCAACAAGCTCTACTTCTGGCTCGCGCCATGTCTCGCGATGATGCCCGCCATCGTCACCCTCGCGGCGATCCCGTTTGGCAGCTCGCTCGATCTCGATCCCTTGCTCGGCCCGGTGTTTCGTTTCATCGGATTCGACTTCGCGCACGGCCCCAAGTCCACTGCAAGGCAAATGAAAGTACGGGCAGGGCCCAACGATTTGCGCCACAATATTTGCTATCGCACGACCTTTTATTGCGATATAGTCGATGCTTGCGCAACCAACAACGGTTGTGCTTGTG
>JANPHJ010000055.1:0-18449 GCA_031424395.1 Chthoniobacter sp. | reverse complement strand
CCGCGCCATTCCGCGGCGGAGCGCAGCAGATATTTCTCCGTCACCATTTCCAAAATCGGCCCCACGTTTTGCGCCATGCCGCCATGCACCACGACGAGCGAATCCTGCAACGCCTTGCGCGCCGCGTCCGGGATTTCGTCGCGCGAAAAAACGTGATGCTGCGGCATCAGCCGCCCGCGCGAAATGCCGTGCTCGGGATCGCCCGCCTGCGCCGCCACGCCTTCGATGAGCTTGATCCCCGGCCACACGCCGCCCGAGTCCTGCCAGCCGCCGCCGCTGCCGCCGAGCCATTCGCCGAGCAGCGCGCGCGCCAGTACCAGCCGGCGCTCCGCCTCGCCCAGCGGCCCGGTCAGCGACTCCGCCTGCCCGGTCGCGCGCATCAGCACGCCGATGAGCGCGGCCAGCAGATTCGTGGAAACGGCGAGCCGCGAACCTTTCGGAATGTCATTCACGCTCGACACCAGTTCGAGCCCGCGGCCCGGCCCGAGCATCTGCGCCAGCAGGTCGCCGAGCGACTGCCCCGAGCCCTCGATCCCCGGCGGCACGATCCCACTCGCGATGACCGCCGCTTTCAACAACCCGAGATAATCCCGCGCAAAATCAAACACCTCCGCGAGCGACGAAATCTCCGCGCTCGCCCCGAGATCGACCGACACGAGCCGCAGCACCGGCTGGTCGATCACGCGCAGCCACGCGCTCACCGGCGGCTGCGGTTCGGCGTCGCGGCCATGCACGCCGAGATCGACGGAAATGTTCAGCACCTTCGCGCCCTCGGGAAAATCCATGCCGAGGAAAAAGATGTCGCTCCACGCCGAATGCGTGAGGTCCATCCGCACCGGCGTGCGCTCGCGGAGGATCGGATACGAGCCGTGCGCATCCGCGCGCAGCAGTTCAGGCCGCAGCCGCAGCGGCTGGTCGTGCGGGTGGCCCATGCGAAACATCCACTGATTCCCGCGCACCGTGCGGACGCTGCGCCGCACTTGATCCGCGAGCGTCTGGAAAGCCAGCCGGTGATACGCCGCGGCCAGCGCCGAGCTGAGCGCGTCGCTCGGCCCATCGGTTTTTTGTTTCTGCGAAAAAACCTCGATCGCCTCCTCGAAACGGCGCTCCAGCAAATGCTCGTAGCCGTGAAACGGAATGAGCCCGCCCGTCGTCAGTTCATCCCGTTTTGGCAGATGAAAGCGATGGATCGCATACAGGAAAAACAGCGCCCGCACGCGCTCGTAGAGGTTCTGCGAAGTGCGGCGGAAAGCGTCCAGCGCATCGCACTCCGCGAGCAGTTCCGCGAGCGACGCGGGCGCGCACGAATCGTCCAGCGAGCGGTCGCGCACGGCTGCGTCCGGCGAGGTGATGAGATCGAGCAGGCCGAGGGACATGCGCGCTTATTTCGCGAGCTTCGCCGCCATGAGTTCCACGATGCCCCGCAGCACTTCGTCGCGATCCGTGCCGCTCAACCCGAGCGCGAGCTGCGCGGTGAGCAGCCCGTACTTCACGCCGAAGTCATAGCGCCGCCCGTCCAACTCCGCGGCGAGATAGCGCTCCTGCGCGGCCAGCCCCGCGAGCACCGCGCGAAAGTTTACGCTCGTCTCGCGGCCCCGGTTTTTTTCAAAGGCGACGCTGAGCAGCCGCTGCAGCGTCGGCGTCAGGACGTGCATGCCGAAGAAGCACAGGTAGTAGCCGGCGCGCAGTCCCGGCACGTCGATTTTTTGCTCCGCCTCGGTCGGCGTCGGCTTTTCCAAAACCGTATCCACCTGGTAGAGCCGCCGCGCCGCGTCCACCAGCTTGCCGCCGACCGCGCCGTAAAACGGGAGCTGGCTTTCATGCGTCGATTCCACTGCCGACACCGCGCACTTCTCCGCGCGCGCCACTTCCACGAGCTGCTGCGCGCAGCCTTTCGCCGCCGTGCTGAGATACAAATGATCGCCGACCAGCAGCAAAAACGGATCACTCCCGCAAAACTCCGCCGCGCAGTAGATCGCATGGGCATAGCCGAGCGGCGTAGTCTGCTCGATGAAAGTCAGCCGCCCCGCATGCGCTCCCGCCGCCGTGCGATAGGCCGCCTCATCGCCCGGGCTGATGACCACGCCGATCGTCTCGATCCCCGCGCGCAGCACTTCTTCGATGATGATGGCCAGCGCGGTTTTGGTGACGCCGTCGCGATCCACGAGCGATTGCAGCGGCAGCGTGCGCTGGCCTTGGCCGGCGGCGGTGATGAGGGCTTTCTGGATTTCCATGCGAGGCGGCGAGCGTTGCGAGAATCGTGCCGCCGGTCAACGGCGGCTCATTTTGCGCCGAGCCCGAAGAGCACGACCGGGACGGTCTGGATGAGGATCTTCGCATCGAGCAGCAGCGACCAGTTGTCGATGTAGCGCAGGTCCAGGCTCACCCATTCGTCGAAGCTCTTGATTTGATTGCGCCCGCTGATTTGCCACAGGCAGGTCAGCCCCGGCTTCATGCTTAGCCGGCGGCGCTGCGCGGTGCTGGCAAACTGCTCAACCTCGTAGATGGGCAGCGGGCGCGGGCCCACGAGGCTCATGTCGCCTTTGAGCACGTTCAGCAGTTGGGGAAACTCGTCGATGCTCGTCTTGCGCAGAAATTTCCCGAACTTCGTGATCCGCGGATCCTTGTCGATTTTGAAAACCGGCCCCTCCATCTGGTTGAACGCCACCAGTTCCGCCTGGCGCATTTCCGCGTCGGTGTGCATCGAGCGGAATTTATACATCGTAAACGGCCGCCCGTTTTTTCCCGCGCGCTTTTGGCGGAAGATGATGGGCCCCGGCGAACTGAGCTTGATGCCGATGGCGGCGAACAGGAACACGGCCGAAAACAGCACCAGCCCCACCAGCGCGCCGCTGCGATCCATCAGCGCTTTGATCAACAGATTCCACGACACATCCGGCGTGGTGCGAAAGACCAGCATTGGGCGCATGCCGAACACGTCGAAGGTCGGCCGCGCAATCGCCGTGTGAATGAAATCTGCGACCAGCCACGCCTCCACGCCTTCGATTTCACAGGCGGCAATGCCCTCCTGCAGCCGGTTCAGATGGCTGTGGCCGCCGGCGAAAATGACCCGGCTCACCGAGTACTTGTGGAGGGCTTCCACGAGGTCGTTGACGGGCTGGTGCTCGATGTCGATCTCGGCCACGACATTCGTCTCCATGAGCTGCTCGGCGGTGAAACTGTGGCGCAACTGATAGGTGTCGCCCGGCGTGCCCACGAGGATCACGCTCTCGCGGAGATCCTCGCGTTTTGCCCGCGCCCGGAAGCGCGCCAGGGTCAGCCGCTCGCGGAGCAGCAGCGCCGCGGTGGAGAGCACGATGAAGAGCGGCATGACCGCGCGGCTCGGCACGGCAAGTTTGAAGAAGTACGACGAGGCCGCGATCATCAGCCCGAGCCAGAAAAACGTCCGCGCGATTTGCACCAGCGACTTGCCCGCGTCCTTTTGCAGCGGGTTGGTGTAAAAGCCCTGCAGCTCAAGAAAGATCGGCCCAAACGGAATGATCACCAACAGCAGCCATTGGAACTCCGAGAACGGCCCGATGGGATTGTCACGGAGCCAACCGCCGAACCAGTCCGCGCCGAAAAAGCGCAGCGTGTGGCCGCCCCAAAAAGCCACGGCGAGGAGAAAGCCGTCGGCGAACTGGAGGGTTTGGAGATTGAGTTCTTGTTTTCGACCGAGCATCGGATTGGCTGCGCGCTGCACAGAATATGAGCGGGAAAATAATTTCGAGAGATTTGAACGTCAGACCAAAAGTAGTTGGCGCTGTTCACTCGCCGGGCGCCCTCCGTCGCGCTCTCCGCATCCGCCCCGGCGAGGTCGGGCTCCTGGAAATCCGCGTCGATGCCTTTGCCCCCGATCTCGCGCCGCTCCTGCGCGCGCTGCCGCGGCTGCGCGTGCCGCTCCTCATCACCGTGCGCCATCCCGCCGAGGGCGGCGCGCACCGCCTCAGCCTAGCCCGCCGCCGCGCGCTGTTCGCGCAGTTTTTGCCGTTCGCGCAGTTCATTGACGTAGAGCTGCGCTCGGTAAATGCCCTCGCCGCGGTCATCGCCGACGCCCGCGTCCACCGCGTCCGGGTCATCGTGTCCGATCATCATTTCAAAACCATGCCCCCTGCCGCGCGGCTCCGGCAGACCATCCGCCGCGCCCACGCCGCCGGCGCGGACATATGCAAAATCGCCGCCCTCGCCGGCACCCCCGCCGCGGTCGCGCAGCTCCTCGCCCTTTTCACCACGCGCCAGCCGCTCCCGCTCAGCGTCATGGGCATGGGCCGTTTTGGAAAAATTTCGCGTCTGGTGCTCGCGCAAGCCGGCTCCGTCCTGAACTACGGCTACCTCGGCCAGCCCAATGCCAGCGGCCAATGGGAGGCGGTGCTTTTGCAGAAGCGCCTCGCCGAGCTGGCGGAGGAATGCGTTCGCTGAAGCGAGTTATTGCCCCACTTCCACCGCGGGCTTGGCCGGTTGCGCACTCAGCACTCTCATCAAGGCCGAATAGATTTCCGACGGCCCGAGCCCCTTGCTCACATAGCCATTTGCACCCGCCTTGCGTGCCGCCTGCATCGCGTCCTCGTCGTAGCCTAGTCCCGTGAACATCACGATCGGCAGCTCGGCGTGTTTCAACCGCACCTGTGAAATCAGCGTCAGCCCGTCGATTTTCGGCATGCCGATGTCGAGGATCAGCCCATCGCACGTATTCAGTTCGAGCCAGGCTTCCACTTTCGTGCTGTCGGTGAGAGACGACGCCGCATGGCCCTTGCCGCGCAGGTAGGTGGTCAGGAAGCGGTTCAAAAGGCGGTTATCGTCAACAACGAGGAAATTCATGGGATATTTGGGATGTGGCTGAAGATGAGAGTAGCAGTGCCTATGCCAGCGAAGGGTGGGGTGAGGATGAAAATGACGAGCGGCAGCCTGTGGGCAGGACGGCACGTTCGGCCCGCCCCGCCCGCGGCGCAAATTTCACTTTCATTTTCCACCCTCCCGCCTAAGCCCAAGCCCGACCCGGTCCGCCAGGCGCCGCGGTTTTGCCGCATTGCTTCTAGCTCCCGCTGCTGCCCGCGCAGTTTTGCCTCGACGAGTGGTCGCTCGACGAGGCGCGCGGCGTCTTCGAGCGCATCCCCTGGCTCTATTCCGCGCGGGCGGCCAAAGTTGGCGTCGCCCGCGTGCTCCACCGCACGGGAAAAACGACGGAAATCCAAGCCTCGACTGCCACTCGCACCTCAGCCGAAACTCCGCCCACCTATGAGCACCACCGTCCAACCCATCCCCGAGCCTTTTCACTCCCTCACGCCCGCCCTCAACGTCCATGACTGCGCCGGGGCCATGGACTTTTACCAGCGCGCCTTTGGCGCGGTTGAACGCTACCGCCTGCCGCTGCCGAACGGCTCGATCATGCACGCGGAAATGATGATCGGGGACTCGGTCTTCATGCTCGCCGATGAGTCGCCGGACTGGGGCAACCGCAGCGCGAAGACGCTCGGCGGCACGCCGGTGACGCTCCTCATTTATGTGGAGGATTGCGACGCGGTCTTCGCGCAGGCGCTGGCCGCCGGCGCGACGGTGGAGATGCCGCTGAGCCCGCAGTTTTGGGGCGATCGCATGGGGGCGGTGCTCGATCCGTACGGCTTCAAGTGGATGATCGCCACCCATGAGGAAGACCTCACGCCGGAGCAGATCGCCGAGCGGGGGAAGGAGTTTATGAGCAACGCAAAAGGCTGCGCCGAGAGCTAGGCCGCGGCAGCACTGGGAGGGACGAAATTCCTGTCGCCCTGAACCCCAGCGGGCTTCCCAAAACGATGGCGCGCACGAGGCGTGTCCTTTTCCCGCCGCGCGCCGTGCTCTGGGCCGCTCCTGCCAGGGCCGAGGGCGACAGGAATGTCGCCCCTCCCAAAGGGCGCCGCGTTAGGCCGGGCTCTGTTTCTCGGCGTTTTCCATCGCCTGCTCCCACCGCAGTCGCTGGGCGACGGCCGCCACGCGGGCGTCGTCCTCGCCGAGTTTCGAGACGTAAAAGTCGCGCGTCTTGCGCCGGTTCGGCTGCGGGCTGCCGGTCGCGGTCCAGACCACGTACTCGATTTCCGTGCCGTCGGCCCGCTTCGCCGGTTTCACGCGGCGGCGCAGGACGGGGATGCCGGAGGTGTTGCGCGCGGTGACGCGGCGCGCGAGTTCGCTGCGCGAGAATGGGCGGAGATTTTTCACCGCGTCATCGCGCCAGTGCATCGCCTCGCTGAGCGCGCCCGCCTTGCCGCCTAACTTGCCGTCCGCGAAATACTCCATGAGCGCAATGCCGCGCCGGACGACGCGCACCTCCCACCCGTGGCTCTTTTTTGCGCCGTGGGTGTCGATGCGGGTGATGCAGCGCATTCCGTCGGGTCGCATGGCGCGCGTCACTTCCAAAGCAGCAGCACGCCCGCGGCGGAAATCGCCACGCCGCCCGCGCGCAGCCACTCCGCTTTGGCCGTGCGCTGCATCAGCACGCCGAGCCCGATGCCGCACCCGTGCAGCAGCGCCGTGGCCGCCGTGAAGCCGAGCGCATAGACCGCGCCCACGACATTGACCGGCATCTCCGCCCCGTGCGCGTGCCCGTGGCACAGCGCGAAAAGCCCGACAATCCCCATGCTCGCCGCCACCGGCAGCCGCACCGCCGCGGCGATGAGCACGCCGAGCATCAGCACCGATGCAAGGATGCCCTGCTCGGCAAACGGCACCGCCACGCCCGCCATCCCGAGCGCGCCGCCCAGCGCCATCACCCCGACGAACGACGCGGGCACCAGCCACTTCGCCCGCCCGCCGAGTTGCGCCGCCCACAGGCCGACGGCGAGCATCGCGAGGAGGTGATCGAGCCCGTGCAACGGATGCGCGAAGCCATTCGCAAACCCGCCCGTGCCATGTCCGGGATGAGCCTGGGCAAAGGCGGCGAGGCTGAAGAAGGCGGCGAGTGCGGCGGCGGATTGGCGGAGCGAGTGGTGTTTCATGCGGCGGGTTTGGTGGTGACTGGAGAGTAAAAACGATGCGCCCCGGCGGGCGAATCCTTTTTCCAAAAATGCGCGCTCACTCCACGTCGTCGCCGACGGTGGTGAGTTTCACCATCGGCAGCTTTTCCTCCTCGCCGGTCTCGACGGGCGGATGGATCAGTTCTTCGAGCCGCGCTTTCAGCGAGAGGTATTCGGCGGTGAGAAACTGCGCGGCGCTGCGCGGGCGCGGCACGGGGTTCTCGATGAACTCGACGACGCGGCCCGGATTCGCGCCCATGACCACGATGCGGTCGGCGAGGTAGGCCGCTTCTTCAAGGTCGTGGGTGATGAAAAGAATCGTGACATCCACCTTTTTCCAAATCTGCAGCAGGTAGCTCTGCATCTGGCAGCGCGTCTGCGCGTCGAGCGCGGCGAAAGGCTCGTCCATGATGAGGATGCGCGGCTCGTTCGCCAGTGCGCGGGCAATGGCCACGCGCTGCTTCATGCCGCCGGAGAGTTCGTGCGGATACGCGTGCTCGAATTTTCCCAGCCCCACCATGTCGAGCCACTCGCGCGCCTCGCTCTCGGCGGTGGTGCGGTCCTTGCCGCGCATTTCGAGGCCAAACATCACGTTGGCCCGCACCGTGAGCCACGGGAAAAGGGTGTAGCCTTGGAAGACCATGCCGCGGTCTGGGCCGGGGCCGGTGACGGCGTGGCCGTCGAGCAGCACCGCGCCGCCGGTCGCCTCGTCGAGGCCGGCGACGATGCGGATGAGGGTGGATTTTCCGCAGCCCGACGGGCCGATGACGCAGATAAATTCGCGCCGATGAATGTCGAGCGACACGCCGTCGAACGCGGTGTGCGTCGCGCCATCTGCGCCGAATTTTTTCTGCAAATCGCGCACGCTTAGAATCACCGGCCGCTGCCGGACGCGCTCGAAACGCGCAGCCACCGCGGGCGCGAGGTGGCGGTAATCGGGCAGGCCGGGCTTCAAGCGGGTATGGGCTTCGGACGCAGCCGCGCCCAGAACGACGGACGCCCGCTCGCGGTGCGCGTTTTGCGTTTCCACGGAAAGAGCACGGTGCCGAGCCAGGCGAGAAACAGGTCCGTTGAAAAGCCGATGATGCCGATCATCATGATCGCCGCATAGACGTTGTCGAAGTTCCGGTAGCGCGCCTGCTGGTTGATGAAATACGTGATGCCCGACATCGTGCCGACGACTTCGGCGACGATGAGATACGTCCACGCCCAGCCGAGCAGGATGCGCATATCGGTATAAACATCCGTGACCGACGCCGGGATGATGACGCGCCGCACCAGCCGCCAGCCGCGCGCGCCGAGCGTCTGCGCCGCTTCGACCAGCGCGGGATCGACCTTGCGCACGGTGTTGCCGATGACGAGCACCTGCTGGAAAAATGTGCCGATGAAAATGATGGCGATTTTCGGCCCGTCGCCGATGCCGAGGATCGCCACGCACAGCGCGCCGAAAGCCGGCGCGGGCAGGTAGCGGAAGAACTCGATGAACGGCTCCTGCAGCCGCGAGAAAAACCGGTACGAGCCGCACAGAATTCCCAGCGGCACGCCTGCGAGCGACGACAGCACGAAGCCCCAGAAGATCGTGCGAATGCTGTGCCCGAGCGACTCGTGGAGCCACGGCTCATTCGGCAGCCGCGGCGGCGTTTTGAATGCGGTGTAAAACGCCCGCGCCACCTCGTGCGGCGCGGGCAGATAAACCGGATTCACGCGATGGCCTTCCGGCGGCGTGGTCCCGGCGGCGCGTGTCTTTGCCAGCTCGCTGTCGAAGTCCTCGCGCGCCACATCCATGTCCTCGGTGAAATAATCCACGTCGCCCGGCGCGGTGACGCGCACCAGCGGATGCCACAGCCACGGTACATAGCTGACCGCGCTCCACAGCACCAGCGGCGCGAGGAAAGACAGCAACGTGAGCACGAGCCGCCGCCGCTGCGGCAGCTCCATCTTCAGCCCGAGCCAGTCGCGATGCGCCATCAGCGCGCCGCTATTTCAGGCCGGCGACCACGCCCGGCACGAGGTAGCTGTCCGGCTTCTGCGAAACCTTATAGACCTTGTTATCAAGGTTGAATTTATTGCCGACCGCCATCGAGCCGTAGATGGAATCCAGCCCGTCGCCCTTTTTGAAAGCGGCCTTGGCCTCCGCGAGCGTGAGGAAGTGCGTGCCGGGAATGTTCTTCGCGTAGTCCTCGGCATTTGCGCCGACTTTCGCCGCCATGATCTTGATCGCGTCGTCCGCGGTCTTCGGGTCTTTGAGGTAATCGACGCACTTGTAGTAAATGGCCGCGACCTTTTCCCAGTCGGCCTTGTGCTTCGCGTAGCTCGTCGGATTGACCGCGAGCGCATCGTAGATCAGCCCTTTTGCATCCGCGCTGGTGAAGAGCGCCTTCGATCCCGCGACCTGCTTGAGCGCCTGGCTGGAGACGGGATACCACGCCGCAACCGCCGCGACCTTGCCGCTCGCGAGCACCTGCGGTGTGTCGTTCGTCGGCGTGTTCACCAGCTCCACGTCCGACGCCTTGAGGCCGTTGGCTTCGAGCGCTTTCAGCAGCAGCAGATGCTCGACAAGCGTGACCTCGATGCCGATTTTTTTGCCCTTCAAATCCTTGATCGAACTGACCCCCGGCCCGCCAATAATCATGTCGCTGCCCTCGCTGAAATCGAGCAGCGCGATGATCTTGCTCTTCGCCCCGTTCGCGCCGTTTACCAGCGCATCCGTCGCCACCACGGTCACGGCATCGACCTTGTTGGCGGAGAAGGCGTCGAGCGACGGCAGGTAGTCGAACCACGCGAGCTCGACCTCGACGCCGGCCTCCCTGAACCAGCCTTTTTGCTTGGCGACTTCGAGAATGGTGAAGCCCGGCCAGTCGGAGTAGCCGATCTTGAGCGGTTCGGCGTGCAGCGATGCGGCGAGCGCGAGGCCGAGCGTGGCGGTGATGAGTGATTTCAGTTTCATGGATGTGTGGTGGGTTGGTGGTGCGAGGTGGCGGCGATTAGCCGGGCGCGCCCTATGCAACCGCCATGCCATCGGGCGCGACGACGGCGAAGTTCCCCGCGAACCCGCATGGAATCAGTATCGGCGGCTCAACGGGTCTCGCGGCTGGCGTATGACGAATAGCGCCATTCTTCACACGCTGGTCAAAACCGCGCACCGCGCGTGGATAAATTCCGCCGCTTCGTTTGTTTATTAGTAGGACGAAAACGACAAAGAGTAATACTTTCGCTAGACGCCGGGAAACTCGCACGCTAGCTGCTAATGGCCCACCCGCACCGCCCATGGCCCGACCCCGCAAACGCAAAACCGCCGCTCGCATCAGCATCTCCTTGCCTGTCCAGCTCTTCGACCAGCTCGACGCGATGGTCGCCGCGCGCGGTCACGCCAGCCGCTCCGAGGCTATTTCAAAAATGATCTCCGAGCAGCTCGTCGCGCATCAGCAGCAGTTTGGCCGGCAGGTCATGGCGGGCACCATCACCATCATCTACGACCACGCGAAGCCCGGCCTGCAAAGCCGTCTGATGAAAATCCAGCACCGCTGTTTGAAGGAAATCATTTCGTCGCAGCACGTCCACCTCGAGAACCACCACAGCCTCGAAGTCATCCTCGCCCAGGCGCCCGGCGTCCGGCTCAAGCAGATCGCCGACGAACTCATCGCCTGCAAAGGCGTGAAGCACGGCTACCTCAACGTCACCTCCACGATCCTCCCGCCGATTTACTGATGTCCGCCATTGCCCCATCGCTCATCCGTTTCGAGGAAACCGTCGCGCCCGGCGCGAACTGGTCGCACGTCCTCAAGCGTGGCACCACGCTGCGCCTCACCGACACGGAAGGCGGAGCGAATGTCTCCGCGCTACTCTACAATTTCGAGCTGCCCTGCGAGCGGCTGAACCTGCCCGACACGCTCAAGTGCCAGCACATCGCGCGGCTCACACGCGGCGCGTGCCTTTACTCCGACATGGGCCGCATCCTCGTCTCGATCACCGAAGACACCTGCGGCTGGCACGACCCGCTGGCCGGCTCCTCAAACGCACAAATCATCGCCGCGAAATATGGCGAGCGCACCTACCAGCAGGCGCGCAACGACTGGCATCGCAACGCGCACGACGGCTTCCTCACCGAACTCGGCAAATACAATCTCGGCGAGCGCGACCTCGCGATGAACGTGAACTTTTTCAGCAAGGTCACGGTCGATGAAGCAGGCACACTTCGTTTCCACGAAAACAACTCGCCGCCCGGCGCATTCGTCGAGCTGCGCGCCGAGATGAACACGCTCGTCATCCTTAACACCTGCGTCCACCCGCTCGACCCGTCGCTAGCCTACGCGCCGAAGCCCGTGCAGCTCACGGTCTGGACTTCGCCTCCGCCCGCAGCCAATGACCTATGCCGAAATTCGCGTCCCGAAAACCAGCGCGGCTTCATCCTGACGGAACGCTACTTTTTATGACTGACCGACGGAGAATCTCTCGCAAAGGCGCAAAGGCGCAAAGTTCAGAGGCGGAAGAAATTGTCTGGCAGACCTCCTGTTCTTTCCTTTGCGCCTTTGCCTCTTTGCGAGCGCAACTCCCATGAGCACCCTCACCGAAAGCGCGCTCGATCCTGCGGCGGCGATCTACGATTTCACCCTGCCTGCCGGCGAAGGCTGGTCGCGTGAAATCCTGCGCGGCCAGACGTTCCGCATCGTCGATCTCGATGGCAACCAGGCCGCCGACACGCTTTTCTACAACCTGCACGACCCCGCCAACCGCTACAGCGCGCAGGACACCATCCGCGAGCAGGGCGGCATCTACCTCACCACCGGCACGCGCCTCATCTCCACGCGCGGCAACGCGCTGCTCACCATCACCGCCGACACCTGCGGTCGCCACGACACCCTCGGCGGTGCGTGCGCCTGCGAGAGCAACATGGTCCGCTATGCCCTCGACAAGCGCCACATGCACGCCTGCCGCGACAGCTTTTGGCGCGCGCTGCGCGACCGCGGGCCGTGGTGGGAGAAGCGCGACATCGCCAACAACATCAACTTCTTCATGAACGTGCCCGTGACCCCGCAAGGCGGCCTGACCTTTGCCGACGGCATCTCCGCGCCCGGCCGCTACGTCGAACTGCGCGCCGAGATGGACGTGCTCGCCGTCATCTCCAACTGCCCGCAGCTCAACAACCCCTGCAACGGCTACAACCCCACGCCCGTGCGCCTGCTCATTTGGGATTAGGCTCTCGCCAAGACGCAAAGACATGGACGAGAATGAAATTGCCAAAATCGTTGTGCAGGCCGCATTGGAGCTGCACTCGGAACTCGGGCCAGGGCTGTTGGAGAGTGTTTACGAGGTGCTGCTTTGCGATGCGCTGAAGCGGCAGGGTTTGTCCGTTGATCGCCAGCGTCCGATCCCCATTGTCTTTCGCGGGATTCACTTTGATGAAGGATTTCGCACGGATTTGATTGTGAATGACTGCGTTCTTGTAGAGCTGAAATCGGTCGAAGCGCTGGTTAATCTCCACAAGAAGCAGGTGCTGACTTATCTGCGTCTGACGGGCCTGCGGCTTGGCCTGCTGATCAACTTCAACGCGGTCCTGATCAAGGACGGTATTCGCCGAATCGCCAACGGCATGCCCGAATGAAGGCTCTCGCAAAGCGGCGCCGGGTGAAGAGATGCAGGGTTTCTCTCGCAAAGCCGCAAAGGCGCAAAGCTCAGAGGCGGGAAGGGGCGTGGTGCAATCCTCGTCGTCTCACCTTTGCGTCTTTGCGCCTTTGCGAGAGCCCATCTGCCGTGCCGTAGCGATAGCCTTATGTTTAAAAAAGTTCTCATCGCCAATCGCGCCGTCATCTCGCGCCGTATCACCCGCACGCTGCACCGGCTCGGCGTTGGTGCGGTCGCGGTTTATTCGGAAGCGGACGCGGATTCGATCCATGTGCGCGAGGCGGACGAGGCGATCCTGCTCGGCCCCCCGCCAGTGAGCGAAAGCTATCTCCGCGTGGAGAAAATCCTCGACGCTGCGCGGCGCACCGGCGCGCAGGCGATTCATCCGGGCTACGGCTTCCTCAGCGAGAACGCGGACTTCGCGGAAGCCTGCGAGCAGGCGGGTCTCGCGTTCATCGGGCCGACGCCGGAGCAGATGCGCGTCTTTGGCCTGAAGCACACCGCGCGCGCCATCGCGGAGCAAAACGGCGTGCCGCTGCTGCCGGGCACGGGCCTGGTCGCGAGTGCGGATGTGGCGGCGGTCGAGGCGGAGCGCATCGGCTATCCGGTGATGCTGAAGAGCACGGCGGGCGGCGGCGGCATCGGGATGCGCGTGTGTTGGAATCGCGCGGAACTCGCCGACGCCTTCGTGTCGGTCGAGCGGCTGAGCCGGAGCAATTTCAAGGACTCGGGAATCTTCCTCGAAAAGTTTGTGGCCCATGCGCGGCACATCGAGGTGCAGATTTTCGGCGACGGAAAGGGCCGCGTCCTCGCGCTCGGTGAGCGCGATTGCTCGACGCAGCGGCGGAATCAAAAGGTCATCGAGGAGACGCCCGCGCCCGGCTTGTCGAAGGAGCAGCGCGCCGCGCTTTTTGCCGCAGCGGTGAAGCTCGGCGAGTCCGTCAGCTATCGCTCGGCGGGCACCGTCGAGTTCGTCTTCGATGCGGACAGCGGCGCGTTTTACTTCCTCGAAGTGAACACGCGCCTGCAAGTCGAGCATGGCGTGACCGAGGAGGTGACGGGTGTGGACCTCGTCGAATGGATGGTCCGCCTCGCCGCCGGCGACGCGACTTTTCTTGACGCCTACACGCACGCGCCGCGCGGTCATTCCATCCAGGTCCGCATCTACGCGGAAGACCCGCACAAGAATTTCCAGCCGAGTTGCGGCACGCTCACCGAGGTGCAGTTTCACGAAAGCGCGCGCTGCGAAACGTGGGTCGAGGCCGGCACGGAAGTCACGCCGTTCTACGATCCGATGCTCGCGAAAATCATCGTCCACGCGCCCGACCGCACGACCGCGATCGGGCGTTTGCAGACCGCGCTCGCGGGCACCACGTTCGGCGGCATCGAGTGCAATTTCGACTACCTGCGCAAAGTCATCGCCACGCCGCAGTTCGCCGCGGGCATCATCACCACGCGGTTCCTCGGCGATTTCGCGTATGCGCCAAATGCCGTCGATGTCCTCGAAGCCGGCGCGCAGACGACAGTGCAGGATTATCCGGGGCGCGTCGGATTCTGGGCCGTCGGTGTGCCGCCCTCGGGGCCGATGGATCATCTCTCGCACCGCCTCGCGAATCGTCTGCTCGGCAATCCCGAGTCCGCCGCCACGCTCGAAATCGTGATGACCGGCCCGACGCTGCGTTTCAACACGCCCACGGTCATCGCGCTGTGCGGCGCGGATTTTGAGGCCGACCTCAACGGCATCCGCCTGCTGCGCTGGACGACGGTCGAGGTGAGCGCGGGCGACATGTTGCGGATGAACGCGGTGAGCGGGCCGGGGGCGCGGGCTTATCTCGGGGTGCGGGGCGGGTTTCAGGTGCCGCGGTATCTTGGCAGTCGGGCGACTTTCACATTGGGGAAATTCGGCGGGCACGGCGGGCGGGCGCTGCGGATTGGCGATGTGCTGCCGCTGGGGGAATCGGAAAACGTCCAACGTCCAACGTCCAACGTCCAACTTTCAACGAGCCTCATCCCGGCCTACACGAATGAGTGGCAAATCGGCGTGCTGTACGGGCCGCACGGTGCGCCGGATTTTTTCACGGACGACGACATCGCCACGTTGTTCGCGACGGCTTGGAAAGTTCACTACAACTCGAACCGCACGGGCGTCCGGCTCATCGGCCCGCAGCCGCACTGGGCGCGGCCCGACGGCGGCGAGGCGGGGCTGCATCCGTCGAATCTCCACGACAACGCCTACGCCATCGGCACGGTCGATTTCACCGGCGACATGCCGATCATCCTCGGCCCCGACGGCCCGAGCCTGGGTGGCTTCGTCTGCCCGGCGTGCATCGTGCAGAGCGAGCTGTGGAAAATGGGGCAGCTCAAGCCGGGAGACACCGTGCGCTTTCGCCGCATGGCGCTCGCCGAGGCGAACGCTCGCGAGGCTGCACAGGATGAGGAAATACGGAGTTTCTCTCGCAAGGACGCAAAGGCGCAAAGGGGAGGGAATGAGGGTTGCGACACGCCACTTTCCGCCTCCGACCTTTGCGTCTTTGCGCCTTTGCGAGAGCCCTCCGACGAGAGCGTGGCCGTGGCGTATCGCCGCGCGGGCGACAAATATCTGCTCGTGGAATACGGGCCGCTGGTACTCGACCTCGCGCTGCGTTTCCGTGTCCACGCGCTGATGCAATGGCTGGAGGCGAACCATCTGCCGGGCATCCTCGACCTCACGCCGGGCATCCGGTCGCTGCAGATTCACTACGACTGCCGGGTGCTGCCGCTGCGTGAGCTGATGGAGACGCTGCGCCACGCGGAGTCGCAGCTACCCGCGCTCGATGCGATCGAAGTGCCGTCGCGCATCGTGCATCTGCCGCTCTCGTGGGACGACCCGGCGACGCAGCTCGCGATTCAAAAATACATGCAGTCCGTGCGCGCCGATGCGCCGTGGTGCCCGAGCAATTTGGAATTCATCCGGCGCATCAACGCCCTCGCCGATCTCGATGAGGTGAAGCGGATCGTTTTCGACGCGAGCTATCTCGTGCTCGGGCTCGGCGACGTTTATCTCGGTGCGCCGGTAGCCACGCCGCTCGATCCGCGGCACCGGCTGGTGACGACGAAATACAATCCCGCGCGGACCTGGACGCCGGAAAATGCGGTCGGCATCGGCGGCGCTTACATGTGCATCTACGGGATGGAAGGGCCGGGCGGGTATCAGTTCGTGGGCCGCACCGTGCAGTGCTGGAATACGTGGCGGCGGACGAAGGATTTTGTGGAGGGCAAGCCGTGGCTGCTGCGGTTCTTCGATCAGGTGCGGTTCTATCCGGTGAGCGCGGAGGAGTTGCTGAAACATCGCGCGGATTTTTTGCACGGGCGTTTCAACGTGCGCGTCGAGGAGACGACTTTTCGGCTCAAGGAATATCAGGCGTTTCTCGACGCGAACGCGGATTCCATCGCCGCGTTCCGGCAAACGCAGCGCGCGGAATTTGCGGCGGAGCGCGAGCGCTGGGCGGCGGCGGGGCAGAGCGTCGTCGAGACGCAGCCGGAGCCGGAAGCGCCGCGCGCGGAGGTCGAGCTGCCGCCGGGCGGGCGCATCGTGTCGGCGCATCTGCCGGGGAGCGTGTGGCAGTTGCTCGTGAGCGAGGGCGACACCGTCGTGGCGGGCGACAAGGTGCTCATCCTCGAATCCATGAAAATGGAAACGGCGATTGTCGCGCCCGTGAGCGGCACGATTCACAAACTGCTCAGCGCCCAAGGCCGCACGGTCGATGCTGGGCAGCCACTGCTCGTGCTCGTGGCAAACTGACTCATGGACCTGACCACGATTGATTTCACAATCCCGACGCTGCGGCGGCTCTACCGCGCAGGCGCGGCGACCGTTGCCGATGTGCTCGACGAGGCGCTGCGGCGGGCAGCGCGACCGCACGTTTGGATTTCGCTGCTGTGCCGCGAGCATGTGCTGGCCTTTGCGGAGAAGCTTTCTCCGGAACAGATCGACAGGCTGCCGCTCTACGGCGTGCCGTTTGCGATCAAGGACAACATCGACCTCGCGGGCGTGCCGACGACGGCGGGGTGTTCCGATTTTGCTTTCACGCCGGAGCGCTCGGCGGCGGTCGTCGGGCGGCTCATCGCAGCGGGTGCGATTCCGCTTGGGAAAACGAACATGGATCAGTTCGCGACGGGGCTTGTCGGCACGCGGACGCCGTACGGGGCGTGCTCGTCGGTCTTCGATGCGCGCTACGTTTCCGGCGGATCGAGTTCGGGGTCGGCGGTGGCGGTGGCGGCGGGGATGGTGTCGTTTGCGCTCGGCACGGACACGGCGGGCTCGGGGCGGGTGCCGGCGGCGTTCAATCACATTGTCGGCCTCAAGCCGAGCAAAGGCGTGCTCAGCATGCGCGGCGTATTTCCCGCGTGCCGCTCGCTCGATTGTGTGTCGGTCTTCGCGGGGAGCTGCCACGATGCGCGGGCGGTGTTCGACGTGGCGGCGGGGGGCGATGAGGAGGATGCGTTTTCGCGCGAGTTGGTGGACGGCGTTTTGCCGGACGGCGTGCGGTTCGGCGTGCCGAAACCGGAGCAGCTCGAATTCTTCGGCGACGCCGCGGCGGCGCAGCTCTTCGCGGAAAGCGTCGCGCGTTTGACCGCGCTGGGCGCGCAGCGGGTGGAGATTGATTTTGCGCCGTTCCGCGATGCGGCGGCGCTGCTTTACGCGGGGCCGTGGGTTGCGGAGCGGCGGCATGCGCTCGGCGATTTTTTCGCGCAGCACGCCGACGCGATGGACCCGACGGTGCGGGCGATCATCGGCGGCGCGGACAAATACCGCGCGGTCGATGCGTTCGACGCCGCCTACAAATTGCAGGCGCTCGCCGTGGCCGCGCGGCGCGAGTGGGCGAAGATGGACGTGCTGCTGCTGCCGACGACCGGGACGACCTACACCATCGCGGAAGTGCAGGCCGAGCCCATCCGGCTCAACTCGAATCTCGGCTTCTACACAAACTTTGTGAACCTGCTCGACCTCGCCGCCATCGCTGTGCCCGCGGGCTTTCGCGCGAATGGCCTGCCGTTTGGCGTCACGCTCATGGCCCCCGCCTTTTCCGATCGCGCGCTGCTCGCGCTCGGCGACCGCCTGCACCGCGCGCTCGGCGGCGCACTTGGGATCACGCCTGCGCAAATCACCGATCAGCCTGCGGTCGAGGCACCGTCTGCCAGGCGCGTGCTGCTCGCGGTCGTCGGCGCGCATTTGAGCGGGATGCCGCTGAACCGCCAGCTCACCAGCCGCGGCGCGCGCCTCGTCGCTACGACCCGCACCGCGCCGAAGTACCGGCTCTATGCGCTCGCCAACCCCACGCCGCCGAAGCCCGGCCTCGTCCGCGTCGCCGAACCGCAGGCGCACGGCATCGAGGTGGAAGTGTGGGCGCTGAGCGAGGCGGCGTTCGGCTCGTTCGTCGCGGAAGTGCCGCAGCCGATGGTCATCGGCACCACAGAACTCGCCGATGGCTCAATGGTGAAAGGTTTCGGCTGCGAGCCCATCTCGCTCGACGGCGCCCGCGACATCACCGCCCACGGCGGCTGGCGCCGCTATCTCGCGGCGCGCTGAAGCACCCTCGTGCCACTCTCGTTCCGCAACTCCAGTTGCATGCCGAAATGGAGTTTCGGCACGAGGGGGAGATTCGCGCAACAAACCCGCTTGATTGCGGATCATCACGGCACCCATTCTTTCCCGCATGAACCTGCCTCATTCCTCCCGCCGTTCCTTTCTCAAAGCCACTCTCGCCGCCGGGGTCGCGCCGCTGCTTCTGCCGGCGCGTGTTTGGTCGGCGGAGACGAAGCCGAACGAACGGCTCACGCTCGGCTTCATCGGCATGGGCAAAC
>JANPHJ010000054.1:0-19051 GCA_031424395.1 Chthoniobacter sp. | reverse complement strand
AACGCATCTCGCCGCAAAACGCTATCTCCCTGCGCACCGCCGCGGAGAAAGGCAAACTGGTCATCGTCTTGCAGCTCCTTCTTCAGCCGTTCGAGCTGTATCTTGAGATTGTCGATCATGTCCCGGTACTGCGGATCATTGTAGGCGTTGCGGAGTTCGTCGGGGTCGCTCGCGAGGTCGTAGAATTCCCATGAGTCGATCTTGTTGAAATAGATCAGCTTTTCCCGCTCCGTACGGATGCCGTAGTGCGGCTGCACGCGATGATCCTGCGGGTAGTGGTAGTAGCGATAGTACATCGCCGTGCGCCAGTCCGCGGGCGGCTCGCCGCGCAGCACCGGCGCGAGGCTGCGGCCCTGCATGTCGGCGGGCACGGGCAGGCCGGCGAGCTCCATGAGCGTGGGCGCAAAGTCGGTGTTGATGACGATCTTTTCGCTCACCCCGCCAGGCTTGGTCTGGCCGGGAACCTTAACCAGCAAAGGAATGCGGAGCGAGTGCTCGTACATGAAGCGCTTGTCGAACCACCCGTGGTCCCCGAGGTAAAAGCCGTTGTCGCTCGCGTAGATGACCACCGTGTTTTCGGCCAGCCCGGTCTTTTCGAGGTAGTCGAGGATGCGCCCCACGTTGTCATCCATCGAGGCCACGCAGCGCAGGTAGTCCTTCATGTAGCGCTGGTATTTCCACTTCTTCAGCGCCGGTCCCGCGAGGTCCGCTGGCGGTGGGCCTTTCGTGTCGGTCGCGGTGAGGTCGCGGCCGATCTGCATCGTCGCCTCCGCCGCCGCGGAAGAGCGGCCGGCGTAGTCGTCGTTGAACGTCGCGGGCTCCGGGATGTCGATGTCGTCATACATGTGCGCGTGCTTTTCATCCGGCTGCCACGGGCGGTGCGGCGCTTTCGGGTTCGAGAAAAGGAGGAAGGGTTTGTCCTTCGGACGCTTTTCGAGAAAAGCGATGCTCTGATCTGCGATGATGTCGCTCACGTAGCCCTTCACCGTTTTCCACTCGCCCATCTCGATGAACTCGGGATCGAAATACCGCCCCTGTCCCGGCAGCACGCTCCAGTAGTCGAACCCCGTCGGATCGCTGCCCAGATGCCACTTCCCGATCATGCCGGTGTGATAGCCGGCGGCTTGCAGATACTTCGCCACCGTCGGCTGCGCGCCGTCGAAGCGGTTGAAAACCGGCACGCCGTTGAGGTGCGAATACTTGCCCGTGAGCAGCGTGGCGCGACTCGGCGTGCAGATGGAGTTGGTGACGAACGCATTGGTGAACCGCATGCCGCCCGCGGCGATGCGGTCGAGGTTCGGCGTTGTGTTGATCTTGCTGCCGTAGCAGCTCAGGGCGTGCGAGGCGTGGTCGTCGGAAAAGATGACGAGGATGTTCGGGCGCACCGCTTTCGCCGGCTCCGCGGCGGGCGCAGTGAAGGCGAGGTGAGCGAGCGCGAGGAGAACGGGGAGGTTTGTTTTCACAGCGCCGGATTGAAACGCAGCGCGCCGCGTTTGGCAAAACCTGCGTCTTACAAATCCAGCATCAGCCGCACCGGATTCTCGATGCCGTCTTTCACCCGGATGAGGAAGGTCACGGCCTCTTTGCCATCGACCACGCGGTGATCGTAGCTCAGCGCGAGATACATCATCGGGCGGATGACCACCTGACCTTTTTCCGCGACTGGGCGCTCTTGGATTTTGTGCATGCCGAGGATGCCGGACTGCGGCGGATTCAGGATCGGCGTGGAAAGCAACGAGCCGTAGATGCCGCCGTTGCTGAGCGTAAAGACGCCGCCTTGGAGGTCTTCGATTTTGATTTTCCCGTCGCGCGCTTTCACCGCGTAGGCGGCGAGGTCGCGCTCGATGTCGGCGAAGGATTTCTGATCCGCGTCGCGAATGACCGGTACCACCAGCCCGCGCTCCGTGCCCACAGCGACGCCGAGGTCGAAGTAGTGGTTTTGCACGAAGTCATCGCCGTCCATGCGCCCGTTGATCGCCGGGCAGGCCTTGAGCGCGCTGACCGTGGCTTTGATGAAAAAAGACATGAAGCCGAGCTTCACCCCGTGCTCCTTGGTGAAGGCTTCCTGCTGGCTCGCGCGCAGGCTCATCACCGCGCTCATGTCGCATTCGTTGAAGGTCGTGAGGATGGCCGCGGTGTGCTGCGCCATGACGAGCTGCTGCGCGATCTTGCGGCGCAGCGGCGACATTTTTTTCCGCGTGCTGCGGCCCTCCGCGACGGGCGCGGGGTTTTCGGAGAGGGTGGAGAGCGAGAGGTTCGCGGCGGCCACGGCGGCGGACAGGCTCGGCGCGGCAGGCGCCTTGAAGCTCTCCCGCGCGACGCCAGCGGGGATCGAGACGGCCGGCGTCTTCGGCTGCTCGCGGGCCGGGGGCTCAACTGCTGCGCGGGTGGTGCGCGCGTCGGATTTGTCGTCGTGCGTCTGGGCGGCGCTGGCGGGTGCGGCTGGCGCGGTCGCGCCGCCCTCCTCGATGGTGCCGACGGTTTCACCGATCTTCACCTCGCTGCCCGCCGCCGCGGTAATCTTGAGCACGCCCGCTTTTTCGGCGGTGATCTCCGTCGAGACCTTGTCGGTTTCGAGAGTGAAGAGCGCTTCGCCCGCCGCCACGGCGTCGCCGTCCTTTTTGTGCCAGACGGAGAGCAGTCCGCTGGTGATGGATTCGCCGACGGCGGGGATTTTGATTTCGAGAGACATGGAAAGAGTTGCGGATGGCGATTGGAGCGACGGTTGCGGATTCAGTTACACCTTTGCCGTCCTCACTCGGCAACCCGAATCCGCCGTCGCCCATTATTCGCCCAGGCCACCGCCGCGCGCGGTCGGCATGCCCCATGGCGGCCGGCGCGGCGAGACGTTTGCCGGTCTCCCCCGCCGCGGCCTCCTCGGTCCAAACGCGGCGGTTTCCCTTTCGCCATGCGGGTCAGCCGAGGGTGAAGGCGGCGCTGATGAACTGTTTCAGCTCGCGTTTGTGCGCGCCGAGGGAGCCGACGGCGGGGCTGGCACTGGCGGCGCGGCCGGTGAACCAGATGGCCGTTTCCAGCAGGCGCCGGAGTTGCCAGCCGAGGTGGTTCCAGGCGCCCATGTTTTGCGATTCTTCCTGGCACCAGACGTAGGTGCGGGCGTTGGGATACTGCCGCACGGCGGCCATGAGCTGCGCTTCGTCGAGCGGGTAGAGTTGCTCGATGCGGATGAAAGCGGCGGTCGAAATCTTGTTCTCGTCGCGGAATTTCAGGAGGTCGTAATAGACCTTGCCGGAGCAGAAGATGACGCGCTTGATTTTCTCCGGCTCCGCGAGGAGCGGGCCGGTGAGAATCTCGTGGAAGCGGTCGCCGGTGAAGTCCTCCACGCGCGACGCGGCGGCTTCGAGGCGCAGCATGCTTTTGGGCGTCATCAGGATGAGCGGCTTTTTGAAGGGCCGCTTCATCTGCCGTCGCAGGACGTGGAAATACTGCGCGGGCGTGGTGAGGTTGCAGACCTGCATATTGTCCTCGGCGCAGAGTTGGAGGAAGCGCTCCAGCCGCGCGGACGAATGCTCGGGACCCTGCCCCTCGTAGCCGTGCGGGAGCAGCAGGACGATGCCGCTGGGCCGCTGCCACTTGGACTCCGCGGACGAAATAAACTGGTCGATGACGACCTGCGCGCCGTTGGCAAAGTCGCCGAACTGCGCCTCCCACATGCAGAGCAGGTCGGGGTAGTTCAGCGAGTAGCCGTAGTCAAAGCCGAGCACGCCGGCCTCGCTGAGCAGCGAGTTGTAGATGCACACCTGCGCCTGGTTCGGCGCGATATTTTTCAGCGGACAGTAGCGCTCGCGCGTGGCCTGATCGTAGAGGTACGAGTTGCGCTGGCTGAAGGTGCCGCGCCGGCAGTCCTGCCCGCTGAGCCGCACCGGCACGCCCTCGATGAGCAGTGAGCCCATGGCCAGCGCCTCGGCGTAGGACCAGTCGATGGGGCCGCCGTTGGCCCACGCCTTCGCGCGCTTATCGAGCAGGAAATTTTTCAGCTTCGGCTGGATGGCGAAACCCTCCGGCACGTTGGTCAGCGCCTGCACGATGAGCGCGAGGTTTTCCCGCGACACCGCGGTCTCCACCGGCGCGTGGGTGTAGGGCGGCTGCGGCGCGGCGGTCGAGCCGGTGAAGCTGTTGATGGTCTCGTCCTGCTCCGCGGCCTTCACGACGGCGAGCGCCTTTTCCAGCCGCTCGCCCATTTCTTTTTCCAAAGCCGCGGCGTCCTCCGCGGCGATCACGCCGGAGTCGAGCAGGCGCTTTTTGAACAGCGTGCCGACGCTCGGGTGCGTGTCGATGTCCGCATACATGGTGGGCTGGGTGGAGACGGGGTCGTCGGCTTCGTTGTGGCCGTAGCGGCGGTAGCAGTAGATGTCGATGACCACGTCGCGCTTGAAGGTCTGCCGGAACTCCAGCGCCAGTTCCGAGACGAAGCGCACGGCCAGGGGATTGTCCCCGTTCACATGGAAAATGGGGGCCTCGATCATCTTCGCCACGTCGGTGCAGTAGGTGGTCGACCGCGCGTCGGCGGGCAGGGTGGTGAAACCGATCTGGTTGTTCACCACGAGGTGGATGGTGCCGCCGATGCGGTAGCCCTGGAGCTGCGACATATTCAGCGTTTCCGCGACCACGCCCTGGCCGGCAAAGGCCGCGTCGCCATGCACGATCACGGCGATGACCTTGTTCCGCTCCTCGGTGTCCTTGCGGATGCGCTGCCGCGCGCGCGCCATACCCATGACCACGGGGTTCACCGCTTCGAGATGGCTCGGGTTCGCCGAGAGCCGCACCTCCACTTCGCCGCCGCTCTTCGGCTTGCGCGTGACCACGTAGCCGAGGTGGTACTTCACGTCGCCGTCGCCCGCCGTGGTGTTCGGGATGTAGTTCTCGGAAAACTCCGCAAACATCAGCTTGAACGGCTTGCGCAGAAACTCCGCGATCACCGACAGCCGTCCGCGGTGCGCCATGCCCATGCAGATTTCCTCCACGCCGCGCGCGCGGCAGTTTTCGAGGATGCCGTAGAGCGCGGTGATCAGCGCCTCGCCGCCTTGGAGGGAAAAGCGTTTCTGCCCCTGGTATTTCGTGTGCAGGAAATGCTCGAAGCTCTCGACCTTCGCCAGCTCGCGCAGCATGCGGCGCTGCACTTCGGCGGACACCCCGGACTCCGCGGGGCGGCTCTCCATCTTGTCGCGCACCCAGTTGCGCACGCGCGGATTCTGGATGTGCATGAACTCGGTGCCGATGGGCCCGCAGTAGATCCGCTCCAGCGTGGCGAGCATCTCGCGCAGCTTCATGCGCTGGCCGCCGAGCAGAAATTTCGAGCCCACCGTGAGGTCGAGATCCTTTTCCGCAAAGCCCAGCTCGCGCAGCGTCAGCAGCGGATTCTGCGGCCGCTCGTCGGCCAGCGGATCGAGATTCGCGATGGTGTGGCCGAGCGTGCGGTAGGCATACACAAGCCCGTCCACGCGCGTCTGCAGCGGCCCGTCCATCTCCGCCGCCGCGGCTCCGTCTTTCGCGCCCGCGCCGTTTTTTGACTGCACTGCGCCCAGCTCAAAGCCCTCGAAAAACGCCGCCCATACCGTGTCCACCGAGGCGGGGTCATGCCGCCAGCGTTCGTAGTTTTGATCGAGCAGGTCGGCGTTGGAGCGGTGCGCAAACGAAAAGGCCATGGCAGTAAAAGTTTCGGGCGCGGAACTTAGGCACGCCCCGCGGAGCGTCCAATAGGAAATCGCCCGCGCGCCGAATTGGCTTTGCGCGCCGCGCCGCCGCGGGCCATCACTTTGCCCATGTCCACCGCCCCGCACCTGCTGCTGCGCCTCGCCGCCATCGCCGCCCTCAGCCTCCTGCCCGCGCCTTTCGCCCGCGCTGAGGCGCCGGTCAAAGTCGCGCCGCTGAGCGACGCCACCATCGTCATCATCCGCCATGCGGAAAAACCCGAGGACGGCTGGGGGCTGAGCGCCGAAGGCGAGCGGCGCGCGCAGCTTTATGTGGACTACTTCGCGGGCCTGCTGGTCGATGGCAAGCCGCTGAAGTTCGACCATCTCATTGCCGCCGCCGACTCGAAAAACAGCTCACGCTCGCGGCTCACTCTCACGCCGCTCAGCCACGCGCTCCGGCTGCCGCTGGATGTGCGTTTCGATTCGGAGGAGTTTGAGGCGCTGGCGGATGAGCTGCGCACGCGGGATCAGGGCCGCTGTCTGCTCGTCTGCTGGCACCAGGGCACCATCCCCGGACTGCTGGAGGAACTCGGCGCCAACGCCCGCAAGCTGCTCCCCGACGGCGACTGGCCGAAGGACGTTTTCAACTGGGCCATCATCCTCCGCTACGACGCCAAGGGCCGGCTCATCCCCGGCCGCAGCCGCCGCATCATCGAGCGCTGGGCGAAATAACGGCGCGCGCGGTCACGTCAGCGCGCTGAAATCCAGGCGCGTCCAAGGATCGCCGAGGTAGGCGAAAGCGCGGTAGGTCGGGTCCGCCGGGTGCTCCTCGCGCAGCTCCTGCAGGGCTTCGCCGATCGAGCGTTCGCGGCTGAGCTTTTCATACAGCGCGAGCGCAAAGTCCGCCGCGCGCTCATCGTCCACCGGCCAGTACGGGGCGATCACGCCGCCGCCGCCGCTGGTGAGCAGGTTCGCGCTGAAGCCAGCCGCGCGCCCGACCACACCGCCCGCCGCGCCGGCGTGGCAGGCATTGAGGTAAATGATGGGGTTGGCCGCGCCGAGGAAGCGCGCGCCGTTCATGGCCACGGCGCTGAGCGGGCCGTTGAGCAGGCGGAGCGTGGAAAGGTCGGCGTTCGCGCCGTGGAAATCGCCGTGCCCGCTGAAGTGGAAGAGCTGCACGTCGTCGCGCGCTAGCACCTCGCGCTGCACCGTGGCGAAATCCGCGGGCGCAATGACCGTTATTTTTGGAAAGAGCTTCCGCAGTTCCTCCACCTCGCGCACCGCGGACGGCAGGTCGTCCGGCGGGGCGTACACCGGATTGACCACGCAGAAACGGGCGACCTGAAAGCGCTGCGGCTGCGGCCGCATGACCGTGCCCGGCTTCCACCGGCCGATGATGTGCCGGCGACCCAGCGGAGGCAGCTCAAAGGGCGCGCCGTCGAGCGTGCCGTGCGGGATGATGAGTTCCCACGGCAGGATCATTTCGTCCGAGTTGATGAGGATCGAGCGCACCTGCACGCCGTCGCGGTGGAAGCCGAGATACTTCTCGCGAAACCGTTCCGGCAGCCATTTCCACAACGTGCGCCCGAGCCCGTCGAGCGTCGCATTGAACTGCTGCTCCCACGCCGCAAAGGCCGCCGCGTAGGCCGCGTCATCGAGCCCCGCGCCGGGGAGCTGGTCGAACTGATTCTGGTAGATTTGCGCGAGATAATCGCTGAGCGACTGGCCGGGCGTGTCGAGCTTCAGCTTGCCCACGTAGAGGTCGCTGAACTCCGCGCCGGGCACCAGCGAACGCAGGCTCATGCGGAAAGGCGGGAGCCCATCCTCGTCGTCGCCCTGCACCGAGACGCACAAGTCGCACTGCTCGCGTGGCAGGAGCAGGCTGAAGCCAGCGACCGTCTCCCGCCCGTCGCTGCTCACCGGACCCGCCCAACCGGCCGGCAGCACCATCGTGTGATGGCTGACCGAGCCGAGGCAGGTGGTGCCCTGCCAGAATTCCGCGCGCAGCTCGCGCGAGCGCGGCACCGGCCCCGGGGACTGCGCGGTGACGAGAAACGTGACCTCCTCCAGCGCCGGCTCACGCACCAGTTTGAGCGTGAGCTGTGCGGGCGCGGGCGCGGTGCAGGTGAAGCCGGGCGCGCGCAGCGTCACGTCCACGCGGGCTTCGGTCGCGCCGGGCGCGAGCACCGCGGCGATGATGCTCGCGCCGCTCGTGGCCGTGAGGTCATTGAGCGAGACCCGCAGCGGCTTTGCCTCCCCCTCTTTCACCACCTCGTGAAAGGCAATGTGCGGATCGCGCCGCAGCTCGGTCGGTGCCGCGGGCGGTTCGACAGAAGCCGCAGGCGCGGGAGAAGATGTGGGTGCGGATGGCGGCGGGCTGCTCCGGCTGCGGAACCGTGGACGGCGGGTCACGGAAGGCGCGGGTGCCGGCGGCGGCGGGTCGTCGCTGGGGCTGGGGTCATGGCCATCCATCGGCTGCCCCGCCTCCATGCGCGTGCCCGCATCTTCTGCTTCCGTGCTTTCCATCACCTCTGCGGCTGCGTGTTCCACCATGGGCCGGGACTCCCAGCTCCACGTCGTCGCCAAGTCAATGGCCGGCCCTCCCCCCATTTCAAAATGCCGCCGGATGCCCGCCAGCACGCGCGGCTGGGCGAAAAATCCCGTGTGCCAGACGTGGTCGCCTTTGCCAAACAGCACCGTCTCCGTGATCGGGAAAGACGGGTGCCCGTTCGCCGCAAAAACGCCCTCGGTCGGCACCACAAGATCGTTCGCCACGGCGCCGTTTTCGTCTTTGAAAATGCGGTCGAGCGCCGCGTCGCCGAAGCGCCCGGTGAGGAAGCCGTTCGACGCCGCGGGATCGGGCTCATACTCCGCCGCCGCCGCCGCGTAGGCCGCGGTCGGGCGCACCTTCGAGCGGTTGAGCTGCGCGATGGCCCCTTCCGCGCCGGTGCCCATGCCCGCAAGGCCCGGCAGCCGCCGCTCGGCGCTGAACGCCACCAGCTTCACGAGGGCGAGGATGACTTCGAGGGAATACAGCACCGGTCCGTCGGGAAAAAGCGTCAGCAGATTCGTGAAGACATCCAGCATGTCCACCAAGTGCGCGGCGTCGCCGAGCACCGAGCCGCGGTTTGGCGTGGCGGCGAAAAAGACTTTGCGAAAGTCGCACGCCACGCCGGGCACGAGCGCCGCGCCGCGCTCGGCCAGGGTGCGCGCCACGATGCCGCCGCGGCTGTGGCACAGGATGTCGAATTCGAAGCGCCGCCCCGCCGCCTCGCGCTGCAGCGTCTCGAGAAAAAAGCGCGCGTTGTCCTCGGGGCCGCGCGAGACCGTGAGCTGGTCAAAGGCAAGGACGCGCCCGCCGTAGTGCGCGGAGAGTTCGCGCATCGCCGCCTCCGGGAGCTGCGACAGCACGCCCTCGGTGGTGCTGAAAATGCCATGCACCACGAGCAGCGCGCGCTGGCCGTCGAGCGCGTGCCAGTCGGTGAATGGCGTGCTCACTTTCACCCGATAGTTTTCCGGCGTCAGGCCGCGGATCAGCTCCTGGCGGTGCTTGCGCTCGACCGCGCCGACCGCCGCCGCCACCGCCGGGCCGGCCACCGCATCGAGCGCGGGCAGCACGAGCACCTTGAAAATCTTGCGCCCCCATTTCGTGATCGGCCCGCGCAGCCGCGGCCCGGCGCGGTTCGCGCGCATGGTCTGCTGCGCCGCGTCCGTGCGCGTGGGGATGGAAAAAACCGCGCCGCCGCCGCCACGAAAATGCGCGCCCGCCGCCAGTGCGCCCGCAGCGAAATGCCAGCTCACGCCGCCGGATTCATCCTGGTACAAAACGACCTGCGCCGCACCTGGCTCCGCGGGCGGGGCCGGGCGGAGCAACACGCGATCGGGCACCGCCGTCGCCGCCACGCCCGCGCCGCGGAAGCGCGCGGCGGGCGGCACATCGACGTGGATGGTCTCCTGCTCATAGATGCCCGCCTCCGCCAGCGCGGCGCGAAACTGCGGGCTCGAGTCCTCGTCCGCCGGGCTTTTCGCCAAGCGAAAACGCGCGCCCGCGGGCGGCGTCCATTGCGTGACGGCCAGCTGGCCGGCCAGACCCTCGGCCTGAATGGTGGTGCCGCCCGGCAGCGTGAGCGGAGCGGCGGAGGCAGTGGTAGCGGTGTGTTTGGGCATGGTCGTGCGGTGGTTAGAAAGGGGTGGGGTCGGGCGAACGTCCAACGCTCAACGTCCAACGTTCAGCTTCCAAGTAGGAGAACGCGCCGCGCTGCGGCCTCTTACTTCGACGTTGGACGTTAAGCGTTGGACGTTGGACGTTTTTCATAAGTTTCCCCGCGCCGCGCGGCCCACCGGCGCCGCGCCCGCAATGCCTTGGTCTGGCATGGCAAAGGCGAACGAACAAAGCTCGATGTGCAGCAGACAAAACAGGCCCGGCAGCACCCACCCGACCGCCTGCGCCATGCTGCCGCGGTAGCAAAAGAAGGCGTTCAGCAAACCGAGGAGGAAGGCGGGCGGCAGGCAGAGCAGCGAGGCGACGGCAATCCGCTGCCGCCCCGTGGGCCGGCGGCGCACCCACGGTTCCACGACCGCGACCAGACCGGCGATACTCACCCTGAGCAAAAGCCAGGGGATGACATACACGCTGAAACACGTCAGCAGGATCGCGATGCCGACATTGATGCCCTCCGTCGTGGTGGCCGCGGTGAGCGAAGGCCAGGCGGCCTGCCACCACCGCGTCCTGCCCATCGCGCAGGTCTTGAAGGCCGCCGCCCCGTCGCGCCAGCCGACAAAAACGCCGCCTATGACCATGGAAAAAATGACCCCGAACAGATCCGCCGGATCATCGGAAGGGAGCCGCGCTTTGATGAAAAAAGCCAGCAGGCCGGCGGCCACACTGCCGATGGCGCTGCCGAACAGTCCGCCCATCATGCCGCGGGAAACAAAAGCCGTGCGCTGCTCCGCGAACTGCCGGACCCGGCGCTGAATGACGCGCTGCAGGGTCACCCACCGCTGCCAAGCGCCGAAGGTTTTTCCCATGCGCCCGGCCACGTACAGGTCGGCCTGAAACTCCCGCAGATGCGGCTGCGCGGCCGCGGGCAGCGCCCGCGTTTGCAGCGCGGCCAGATCCTCATCCGTGGCGATGACCGCCGCGGCTTTTCGCGCCGCTTCGCTGACGCCGACGGGCACCGTGCCGTCGAAGGCCAGGGCCAGGCACGCGGCGCTCAAGGCGGGATCGACGTGGCCGAGCTGACCGAGGCCGCGGAGCGCGCCGATGCGCAGCGGCGTCACCTCCGAGGCGGTCAGCGCGCGCAGCAGCCGCGTGGCGTTCTCCAAATCCGCCTGCGCCCAAGTCCGCAGCTCCGGCGACTGCGTATAGACGGCGCTCTGGAAGACGTACTCGAACTGCTCCGGAGCAAGCCGCAGGCGGGCGCGGAACGGAGCCAGCGCGGTGAGCTGCTCGGCGGTGAGCAGCCGCTCCGGGCGCGTGCGAAAACGCCCGCCGCGGGAGTTTTCCTCGATCAGCCCGCGGACGAAACAAAAGCTGTCGAAGACGGTGTCCTCCTTGAACCATTCGAGAATTTCCGCGACCAGACATTCGTGGCGCAGCTCGAACCACTCCTTCCCGCCGCGCGTTTCCTGACGCACGAGCTTTTGCGCGACCAGCGCGGCGAGGACGAGATCGACCCGCGCAGGGTCGCCGAATTCCTCATGCAGCGCCGCGCGGCCAATGGCGAATTTGGTGCGCTTGGCGCTGATGAGCTTGTCGAGCAGCAGCTTGGTTTCGAGGTGCAGCGCCGCGGGGATGCGGGCCACGGCTTCGCGCAGGTAGCGCCGGTAGATGCCGCGCAGCCCCGTGCCCGCGCTTTCCTTCAGGCTGTCCAAAGCGCCGGCCTTCAGCGCGACGCTGCCGCTGGCCCCGGCGAGCGCGTGGCGATAGACCTCGCTGCACGTCACCTGGAGGCGCGCGCTGTCGAAATCGAAGCCGGTGAGTTCATCGACGAGCTGGGAGATGAGCGCCTCGTCGTAGGGGATTTTCCCGTTCACCAGCGGGCGGATGATGGCCTCGCGCGCGCCCAGCGGCGTGAGCGGGAGCAGACGGAAAGCCTGGGTGAAAAGGTCGGGCAGTTTGCGCTGAAATTCGTCGAGCGCGTAGAGGTAGTCCTCGCGCAGGCTGAAGACCACGCGCACATCGCGCCGGGCGTCGCGGACGAGGTCGGTGATGAATTTCACGAAGGCCTGGCGCTCGCGCGGCTGGCGCTCGAAGCGGGTGAAAAACTCCTCGAACTGATCCAGCACCAGCACCAGCGGCCCGCCCGCCGCCGCGGCCTCGATGACGGCGCGCGCCCGCGCCTCGCGCTCGCCGTCCACAGGCAGCGGGAGCTGGCAGTGGTGGGCCACGGCCTCGGCGAGATCGCCGAGCAGCGAGTCGAGCGTACGGACATAGACCGGGCGGAAACCTTGCTGCCGCAGGAGCGGCAGCACGCCCGCGCGCAGCAGCGAGGTCTTCCCCAGCCCCGAGCGCGCATGCACCACGATGGCCCGCGCGCTCACGATCCGCGAGACGAGCTGCCGCGTCTCGCGCTCGCGCCCGGCAAACATCCACGCGTCTTCCTCGGTGAAAAAATCCAGCTCCTTGAACGGCGTCGGCGGGCGCGTGCTGGCGGCGGGGTCGCTCATGGCATCAGGCGGTCGATGAGCCGGACGACGGTGCTGGCGTCCTCCTCGATGGGCCGCACGCCGAACTGCTGCCAGTAGGCTTTGTCCACGGGCGTCCACCCTTTCCACACAAAGTACGGCGGCCGGTGCAGCCGCTGCGTGGTGGCCAGCAGCCGCCGCGCGAGCTGGCGGATCAGCGGGTCGCGCGGGCTCACGCCGAGGAACAGCGTGAGCTGCTTTTCGCGCAGCGTCAGCTCGCTGATCTGCGGCGAGATGTTGCGGATTTTTTCAGCGAGCGTGTCGTGGTCGGTCTCGGTGAGGACGAGCGATTTGCCGCGCCGGTGCGAGCCGCGGAGGAGGACGAGAAAGCGTTTGCCGTCGAGCGTCGGCGCGGTGCCCTCGGGCGCTTTGTCGAGGTCGTAGATGACCTGGTTGAGCCACGCATTGCCGCGCGTGACCTCGGCCTCGAGGAAGCCGTCGAAGTAGGTGTAGAAAAGCGCGGGCACTTTCCACCGGAGGAACGAGCCGAGCAGGGGCGGCGGCGCGGCTCCAGCGTAGTGCGCCTGCACGAATTCGACGAGTTCGCTGCGCGTCTCGTTCTGCGCTTCGCGGTGCTGGCAGACCCATTGCAGGAACTGGCCGCTCAGCCATTCGCCCGCGCGCTCGCACAGCTCGAGGTCGGCCTGGAGCAGCGGATACGCGCAGGCTTTGTCCTGCGCCAGGTCGCGGGTGAAAACCAGCGGCGTGAGCGCGTGGTCGCGCGTCCAGCCCAGCGCGGCGGGCCCGACCACCGGCACGCAGCAGCCCTCGTGCAGCGCGCGCTCCAACTCCGGCGGCAGCGCCGGATCGCCCGGCAGCGCGACGAAAACCGGGGCCGGCGCCGCGGGCGCATCCGCAGGCTCGAGGGCGAAAAGCTGCTCGAACCCCGGCTCCAGATAGAGCACCGGCGTGATGACCGCGCGCTGCCCGTCCTCGGCCGCATTGCGCGCCAGCGCGGCGCGCGCGGCCACCAGCGCCCAGTCCACGCGGCCGGGAAATACGCCGCGCAAAAGCTCGCGGTAAAAAGCCTCGGAGAAGGTGATCGCGTCGTCGTCTGCAATCTCGTAGCGCATGGCCACGACCGCCGGGATGCCGCGCCGCGTGAGCAGCGGGCCGAGGCCGCTGAGCGAGAGGTCGGGCCGGTGCCGGTTGCCCATGCAGCAGTTCAGCACGGCCAGCCGCGGCGCGGGACGCGGGAAAAGACCGGCGACGATTTCATCGCGCAGCCAGGCGTCGCCGCCGTCGGTGCCGGTCAGCAGCACTTTCACATGACCCGCCTGGTCGAGCGCGCCGTGGCCCACGAAGTGGAAAATATCCCACGCCTCCAGCAGCCGCGCGGCCAGCGCGTCCGCCGTGACCTGGCCGAGCAGCTCCTCCACCGCGGCTTCGCCGCCGGCCTGGCGCTGGAGGTTGTTGCGCTCTTGCTGCGAGTTCAGGCCCGAGCCCTGCGGCACCGCCATGAGGATGCGCAGCGCCGCGTCGGCGCCGGCTTTCAACGGCTCGAAAACTCCGCCCGGCGGCGCGTCGCGCACGATGACAAACTCCGACTTCCCGGTCAGCGAGCCGCCGAGTTCGCTGACGTAAAAACTTTCCCACGGCAGATCGCGCAGCGCCGCCGGGACATTCAGCCGCAGCCGCACCAGCGCCCGCCCGCCGGGTGCGCGCGGCTGTTTTTGAAAGGCTTGGTAGGCCAGCCAGAAAGCGTCGAGCACCGGGCCGTGGAAAAGCGCCGTCCAAAGCTGCTGGCCGACATAGGCGATGGCGTCCGCGGTGCAGGCATTCGCCTCGAGGTCGGCGAGGTACTGCTGGACGGTGGTGCTGTGCCGCGGGTCGGCAAAAGCGGCGCGCACCTCCTGGCCGGCAAAGGTCGCGCGGACTTCGCCGGGCGCGGGATCGGTCCGCACCTCCAGGCAGCATTCCAAGGTCTCCAGACGGCTTTTCATGGGCAGGCTTTGGGCTCGCATCGCTACCGACCGGGCCCCGCGCCGCGAGTCATGGGCCGCCCGCCGCGCGCGGTCAAACCATTTCCCCCGGCCCGGCCGGCCGCGGCCTTCGCGGCTAAGAAACGCTCGCCTCGCGGTCTTTGAAACCCGATACCTCCCGCTCCTCCACCGCCATGAAAAAACTCCCGTTCATCCCCGCCCTCCTCGCGCTCGCCGCGCCCGCTTTTGCCGCCGACGCACCGCTGCGCACGGAGGCGGAGATTTTGAAATCGGTGAAACTGCCCGATGGCTACGAGGCCACCGTTTTCGCCCTGCCGCCCACGGTCGGCTACCCCACGGCGGTCAGCGCTTCGGCGGACGGCGTGCTCTTTGTCGCGGTGGATGAAAACGGCTCGCTCGACGCCAAGCCGGGCCGCGGGCGGGTGCTGCGCTGCATCGATTCGGACGGGGACGGCAAGGCCGACAAGGTCACCACTTTCGCCGAGATGGACTCGCCGCGCGGCGTCATCTGGGACGGCGCGAGCGGAGCCGGTCCCGGCACGATCTACGTCATGCACCCGCCGAATCTCACCGCCTACACCGACACGAATGGCGACGGCAAAGCGGACAAGGAGGAGGAGATCGTCACCGGGCTCGGCTTCGATTTGAAATTCCGCGGCGCGGACCACACGACGAACGGCTGCCGCCTAGGCATCGATGGATTCATCTACGTGGCGGTCGGCGATTACGGCTACGTGGAAGCGAAGGGCCGGGACGGCACGACCATCAAAAAACGCGGCGGCGGCATCGTCCGCGAGCGGCCCGACGGCACCGGGCTGGAGATCGTTTCGCGCGGCCAGCGCAATATCTACGACGTGGCCGTCTCCCCCACGCTCGACCTTTTCACCCGCGACAACACCAACGACGGCGGCGGCTGGGACGTGCGGCTCTCCTTCGTGCCGCCCGGCGCGCACATGGGCTATCCGTACCTGTTCAAAAACTTCGCCGAAGACATGGTGCAGCCGCTCGCCGACTACGGCGGCGGTTCGCCCTGCGGCGCGCTGTGGCTGGATGAACCGGGGATGCAAAACGGCCTCTACACCGTCGAGTGGGGCCGCAGCGCCATCATGTATCACCCGCTCACCGAGCAGGGCGCGGGCTGGAAGGCCGAGCAAAAGGAATGGCTGAAAATGACGCGCCCGACCGACATGGACGTGGACGCCGCAGGCCGCATCTACATCTCGAGCTGGGAAGGCGCGACGTTCACCTACGCCGGGCCGAACGCCGGCTACGTCCTGCGCGTGGTGAAAACCGGCGCGGCCGCTGCGCCCAGCGTCGATTTCAAAAAGGCCGCCGACGCCCAGCTCGCCGCCGTCATCGGCGCGCCGAGCGCAGTCCTCCGCCTGGGCGCCCAGCGCGAGATGTTGCGCCGCGGGCCCAAGCCGGAATTCGCCGCGCCCCTGCGCAAGATTGCCGAGACTGTGGGCACCACTGGGCCGCGCGTCGCCGCGCTGGAAACACTCGCCCAGCTTTTTGGAGCAAAAGCTTTCCCCGCGCTCACGCAGCTCGCCGCGGACGAGACGATCCGCGAGTACGCCATCCGCGCCCTCGCCGAAGACACCCGCCTCGCCGCGCAGGTGCCCATGCCGCCGCTCACCGCGGGACTTTCCGACAAAAACCCGCGCGTGCGCACCGCCGCCATCAACGCCCTGCGCCGCCTCGGCAAAGCAGACGCCGCGCAGGCCATGCTGCCGCTCGTCGCCGATGCCGACCCGATCATTGCGCACCTCGCCGTGCGCGCCCTCGCCGAGCTGAAAGCCGCCGCGGTGCTCGTCGGCGCACTTGATTCCGCCGACGCCAACGTGCAGCCCGGCGCGCTGCGGGCGCTCTACGGTTTCTACGATGAGAAGGTCGTCGCCGCGCTCATCGCCCGCCTCCCTGCGACGAAGGATTCCGCGCTGCGCAAAGGCCTCCTCAACACCCTCTGCCGGCTCGACAACAAGGACGCCGTGTATGTCGATCCCAAGGTCTGGTGGGGTACGCGCCCCGACACCAGCGGCCCGGTTTACAAGCCCGAGCGCTGGGAGGCATCCGACAAAATCGAGGCCACGCTCAAGGCCGCGCTCGACACCGCGCAGGGCGAGGACGGGCGCTGGCTCGTGCAGACGATGTACAAAACGAAGGTGAACTTCCCCGGCCTCGTCGATCTCATGCTCGCCAAAGCCGGCACCGACACCGCGGCCAAGCTCACCGCCGTCGAGGGGCTTTTCGCCGCCGACAACGCGCTGCCGCCCGAGGGCCTCGCCGCGCTCAGCACCATCGCCACCGACGAAAAACAAGCGCCCGATTTCCGCGCCAAAGCGCTCCGCCTCCTCGCCCGCGCCAGCGAACGCGGCAGCGCGCTCGAGGCCGCGGTCGCCGCCTTCGCGCCTTTTGCCGGGGCCAATCCGGGGCACGCCTCCATCGCCGCCGCGTTTGAGGAATTCACCCGCGACGGCAAGCAGTCCAAGAACCTTGGCGCGCTGCAAAAAATCGCCGAAGGCAACGACGCGCCGAAGCGGGCGCTCGCGCAAACCATCCTCGTGAACCTCGCCACCAGCACCCTCGTGAAAGGCAAAGACCACGATGCCGCGGCCGCCGCCGTGGAAAAGGCGTGGGCCAAACCCGACGCCGCCGCCAGCCTGCTCGGCGTCATCGCGCGGACGAAAGCCAAGGCTTACGCCGACCAGGTGACGAGCCATTTGAAAGACCCGAACAACGCCGTCGCCGAGGCCGCGCTCTTCGCCTACCAGAGTCTCGGCTTGAAGGACACCGGCACGCCCGCCGCGCAAATCGGCACGATGAAGTACGAGGCCGTCTTCGCCGCTGTGCAAAAGGGCGGCGACGCCGCGCAGGGCAAGGACATGTTCCTCCGCGCCGGCTGCATCGCCTGCCATACCACCCGCCCCGACGAGCCGCCGAAAGGCCCGGCGCTCGCCGCCGTCGCCAAAACCTACGACCGCGCCGCGCTCACCGAGTCCATCCTCAAGCCCAACGCCAAGCTCGCGCAGGGTTTTGAAACCGCGACTTTCAAGACGAAAAAAGCCGGCGAAATCCAAGGCTTCATCACCCGCGAAGGCGGCGACAGCGTGGACGTGCGCAACATCGCCGGCCAGACCGTGACCATCGAGAAGGGCGACATCATCAGCCGCGGCAAACTGGAACAGTCCATGATGCCCGACGGCCTGCTGAACACCTTCGCGCCCGCCGACCTCGCGAACCTCCTCGCCTTCCTCGAATCGCTGAAGGGCCAGTAACATCCGCGCGGCATCGTCCGCTTTGCCTTTGAACCCGCGCGACATTCCGCTAAAGCACAGCGCATCTCATGGCGGTCACGCTTTTTCCGAATCTCCTCGCCGCCAGCAGCGGCTTCTTTTTCGCGTTTGAAAACTCGACGCTGCCTGGACGGCTCATCCTGTTTTCGCTGTTCCTCGCGTCGGTTTTTAGCTGGACCGTCATGGTCACAAAGTTCCGCATAGTCCGGCAGGCGCAGCGGCGGCGCGACCAGTTCCTCTCGCTCTTCCGCACCGACCGCCAGCCGCTGCGCATTTACACCGACCGCATCCGCTTCGACGGCGCGCCGCTTTTCGCCGTGTACAAAGCGGGCTGCCAGGAGCTGACCTTCCAGCTCCTCGGCTCGGCGGAGGTCGATGAGACTTTCCGCGGCCGCCTCGACGCCGCGCCGCGCATCTCGCCCGCGCAGATGCGCGTGATCACGAGCGCCATGGAGCGCGCCGTCGGTGAGACCGCGCTGCGGCTGGAGTCGCAGATGATCGTGCTCGCCACCGCGGTCAGCGGCGCGCCTTTCCTCGGCCTGCTCGGCACGGTCTGGGGCGTGATGGAAACTTTCAGCGATGTCGCGACGGCTGGCTCCGCAAATCTCGCCGCCATGGCGCCCGGCGTAAGCGCCGCGCTCATCACCACGGTCACCGGCCTGCTCGTCGCCATCCCGGCGATGTTTGGCTACAACTATCTCATCACCACGCTGCGCGCGGTCATCGTCGGGCTGGACAATTTCGCCGCCGAACTCGCGTCCGAATTCGAGCACAAATACGTGGACCATGGCGGGCGCGAGAAGGGGTGGAAATGAATACAAGGCGAAAGGCGAAAGGCGATGGACTGTCCGCGGGCGATACGTCTCTTTTCGCCCTTCGCCTTTCGCCTTTCGCCTTTCCTAGCCATGCGCCGCTTCTCTGAACGCCAAAGCCTGCACACGCTCAGCGAGTTGAACGTCACGCCGCTGCTAGACCTCGCGTTCGTGCTGCTGATCATTTTCATGATCACCACGCCGCTCATGGAAAACAGCGTCGATCTGGTCATCCCGTCGAGTGAGGCGGCGCAGCACGCCGTCGATCCGGCGGCCGTGCAGACCATCGCCATCAACCGCGAGGCGGAGATCGAACTGAACGGCGAGTCCGTCGCCCTCGCGCAGCTCGAAGGGCGGCTCATCGCGTTGAAAGAAGCGAAGCCCGAGGTCGCCGTGGTCATCCGCTCGCACAAGGAGCTGGCCGTGCAAAAGCTCATCGACGTGATGGACGCCGTGCAGCGCGCGAAGATCACCAAAGTCGGCGTCGTCACCAACCCGGAGAAGCCGTGAACGCGCGGCCGTTTTAGGGAGCAGCGCCATGCCCGAGGATTCCATCTTCCGACGAAACCTGCTCATCGTCGCCGCCCTGCATGTGGCCTTCATCGGCGCGGTCTGGGTGATCAGCGGGTGGAAAGGCCAGCCGCCTGCTGCGCAAGTGCTGTGGC
>JANPHJ010000053.1:0-10304 GCA_031424395.1 Chthoniobacter sp. | reverse complement strand
TGGCAGCTCGACCCGGACGGAAGGCACGCGTGGCTCATCCTGATGAACGATCCGACGCTGCTGCGCATCGACCTGCAATCGCCCGGCGATCAAGTCGCCGCCGAGAACCGCGGGCTGATGCTGGATGGGAAGAATCCCGATTGTCGGAGCGCGCTCACGATTCATCCTGACGGGAAGATTTACGCGCTCGTAAAAGTGGACAACACCACCGGCTTCGGAACCGGCCAATTGCATCACCTCGTCCGCTTCGATCCCACGGCGAAGCGGCACGAAGACCTCGGCGTGCTGAAAGTGGGCAACCCGGATTTCTTTGACTGGTCGCCCGGCCCGGACGGCAAGCAGAAGCCGTGGACGCACGGCTTTCACAAGCTCCCCGACGGCACGCTCACGCCGCTGCACGCACACATGGCGCTGCTCTCGGCGCGCGACGGCACGCTCTACGCGACCATCCTCTATCCCTACACGCTGCTGAAAATCGACGGCTACAAAGTGCCCGCGCCCGCGCCGACCGCCGCCGCCAAATATCTCGACGCGCTCGCCACCAAGCTCACCGAAGCCGAGGCGCGGCTGCCGGAAATCACGAAACTCGCCGAGCAACTCGCGGAGCGTCATCTGCGCGGCGGCATGATCGGCTTTCCGTGGATCGGCTCGACGCTTGAGCAGGAGCTGATCGGACGCAGCGGCGGGCTGATGCACATCGGCTTTGAACGCCCGTGGACAAAGGATCGGACGGCGGAGGAGAAGGCGAACGACGCGATCATTTTCGCGTGGGATGACGCGCCAAAAGCCGGCGTTTTGAAGCAGCTGCAAGACGAGAAGGCGAAGGGTTTGTTCGTCTTCGGATTCGGCGCGCGGAAGTCGCCGCTGCTCGCGGAGCATGTCGCCGCCTGCGATGCGTGGATTGACTCCGGCGCGGGCGAGGATGACCGCGCAGTCGAGCTCGGCGGCGGACGGCGCGCGGGGAAGACGAATCATTTCACCAACGCGGTGAACGGCTGGCTCTTCACCGGCGAGTTCGTCGCCGCACTCACGCGTCGCGGCACAATGCCGATCATGCTGAAGAGCGGAATGACAATCGACGGCGCGGCGTGGAACGACCGCTACGCGAGCGGGCAGTTTCACGACGATGTGAGCGTGCCGCCCGTCGCGCCCGGCGAACTCGGCCGCCGCTACCTCGAGCGCATCCGCTACATGCTCGCGCGCCTCCACAGCACCGAACTTTCCAAACTGCAAAAAATGGCAGCCACCATCGATGCCGAGCTTCGCGCTGGCAAAAAGACCGTCGTCGCGTCGATGGGCCACATGGGGATGAATTTCATCGGCCGCTTCGACGACGCGCTTTGGGCGGTGAATGACGAAGTGAGCGATGGCCTCGCTTCGCAAATGACGAGCTACGAAAAAACACCCGACGGCGCGCTCGTCCTGCGACTCGGCTACGTCGGCCTGCACCGCGATCTGCACGCGCTTTTCCAGCGCAAGCAGCAGCGCGTGATGCTCATCGCGGCCGAGAATCCGCGCGCCGAGTTCGGCATCCCCGCGGGCTACGAGCCTCTCGTTGATCCGGGCTTCGCGTTCGGCGACGCCTGCGTCTCAATCCCCGGCTACCTCATCCCGATCCTGCCCCCGAGCGGTGTTATGCAAGTCGCCGCCTACGAGACGATCAACGTCGAGGTGCAGCAGCGACACGCGCCGTAATCCTTTTTATGAAAACCACTCTCCTCATCGCCGCATACGCGCTCCTCATCCTGTCACCTGCCGGGCACGCCCAGACCGTGGGCAAACCGGGCACCGACGAACTCCTCATCGCACAAGATGGCGCGACTGGGACGACGCTGATTGTCGCCGCCGGCGCCGGGCGCTGGGAGAAACAGGCCGCCGGTGATTTGCAAAAATACATCGAGCGCATGAGCGGGGCGAAGATCGCGGTTGCCGATCAGCCGGACACCATTGCGGCGGCGCTCAAGGCTGCCGGATCGCTGATCTTCGTCGGGCAAGCGGCGGTCGAGGCCGAGCCTTCGCTGAAAAGTGCGCTGGCGGGCGTGGCGAAGAAGAACCCGACGGTGCGGGCCGATGCGGTCGCGGTGCGGCGGGTGAAGAACCGCGTCTTTCTCGCCGGGACAAATGACGAGTCGCACTACTTTGCCGCGGCGTGGCTGCTCCAGCAATGGGGCTGCCGCTGGTATCTTCCGGGCGATTTTGGCGAGTGCATCCCGGCGCAACCGACGCTCAAGGTGGGCGCGCTCGACTTTGCGTATGCGCCGCCTTTCGAGGTGCGCCACTACTGGCTCAGCTGGAATGCGGACGGCACGGGCGCGGAGGATTTTCAGCGGCGCAATTTCATGAGCAGTTCGCGACTCGCGGGGATGGGCCACGCGCTCGGGCAATACACGAAAGCGCTCATTCCGCCGGGCAAGACGATGTTCAACGTGCCGCTCGCCGAGGAGGCCACGGCGCAGGAAGTGGCGGCGCGCGTCGAGCCGGACTACGCGAAGGGCGTCGATGGAATTTCCCTCGCAATCGAGGACGGCAACTACGTGAGCGAGTCGGCGCGGGACAAGGAATTGCAGGCGGGCATCTACGACAAATACACGCTCCAGCCATCGAACACCGACGCGATGATGACACTTTACAACAACGTGGCGCGCACGCTTCGCACGAAATATCCCGCGAGCAAAACGCTCCTCGGCGGGATGGCCTACGCGAATGTGACACTGCCGCCACAGCGCGTGCTGACGATCGAGCCGAACCTCGTGATGTGGCTCGCCCCGATCGACATCGACCCTAACCACGGCATGGACGACCCACACTCGCCGCCGCGCCAGGAGTATCGCGAGATGCTCTACCGCTGGGCGAAGATCACGCACGGGCGACTCGTCATTTACGACTACGATCAGGGCCAGCTCGTCTGGCGCGACTTGCCGAATCCGTCGCACTTCGCCTTCGCCAAAGACGTGAAGCACTACGCGAAGGCGGGCATCCTCGGCATCGGTACCGAGAGCCGTGGCGCGGCGGCGACGACCTTCCTGAACCTCTTTTTCCGAGGTCAGCTCATGTGGAATCCGGACGCCGATGTCGCTGCGCAGCTCGCCGAGTTTTACCCGAGATTCTACGGCCCGTCCGCCGCGCCGATGGCGGAGTATTGGGGCGCGATCTACGCCGCGTGGGAGCAGACGCTTTCCACCGAACACGAGTATTTCGTCGCGCCGGTGATTTATACCCCGGAGCTGGTGGCCGCCTTGAAAGCAAGTCTGGCCAAGGCTCAGAAGGCGATGGAGCCGTTGCGCACGAGCGCGAAACCGAGTGCTGGCGAACAAATCTATCTCGACCGGCTGCGGTTCACCGAACTGAGCTTTGCCGTGATCGAGAGCTACATGGCGATGCAGCGTGCGGTGAGCGACCTCGACTTCAAGACTGCCGTCGCGCAGGGCGAGCGCGGCCTCGCGGCGCGGGAGGAATTGACCAAGCTGAACCCCGCTTCCACCACCTACAAAAATATCGGCGAGAACGGCGCGGCGTGGTGGCCGGGCGAGGTGCAGCAATACCGCGATCTGCTCGCGCTTACCGACGGCACGCGCGGCACGCTGCTCGCCAAGACGCCGGTCGAGTGGGCGTTTCGCCGCGATCCGCACGACACCGGCCTGCCGCGCGGATGGGCTTACAGCGAGCCCGATCTCGCGACTTGGAAGGCGGAAGGTGCGGCCCTCACGGCCGAGCAGCGGAAGGATTATCCCGACGCGTGGGAGCTGCTCTGCACCGACATTTACGCGCAGGGTCAGGGCGTGCGGCATGCCGACGGGCGGAGCTTTACCGGGCATTACTGGTATCAGACCGCGGTGGATTTGGACGCCGCGCAGACCGCCGGAAAAGTCAGCCTGATGTTCCCCGGTTTATTCAACGAGTGCTGGCTCTACGTGAACGGTGTGCTCATCACGCATCGCGCGTTCAAGGAGCCGTGGTGGCTGGCCGACTACAAATTCGAATGGGACGTAGACCTCTCCGGCACCCTCAAGCCCGGCCGCAACACGATCACTCTGCGCGGCGTGTGCCCGCACCATTTCGCCGGGATGTTTCGCCGTCCCTTCTTCTACCGCCCATCGAAACCGTAGGATCCAGCGGCAGCCCCGCGACGAGCACGACCTCGAAGCCGTCCGGCACAGTCAGTCAATGGCCTGAAAATTGAAAGTCGGCAGCCGGTGCCAACCCCCCCCGAAACCGCGATGGCGCGAGCCAAAAGCAGACGGGTTGTTTGTCTCGCGCCAAGAGAAAGGGGAGCGTTTCGGTCCCGTTCCAGAGAACCCAGCGAGCGATAGACCAAGAACTGCCGCGCCCCGGCGCTGGCAGGCAAGGAAATCTATTCCCGAGATCGTCTCTTCACTTGGATTGGGCGACCATCACTCAAAAGTATGAGGGGCCGCTTTTCGCGCCTTCCATTTTTTACACGGCCATCCTCACCCTCGGCGCGGTCCTGGAGTGAAGTCCGAGCGTCATTTGCGCTCCGCGTGAAAGACGAACTCGCGCCTACTTTGCCTCCGCCACCGGCGCGCTCTGCTCCGCGGTCGCACCCCTGGACGGCAGTTCCTTGATCCGCAGGTTGCGCCAGTCCACCGGGGCGCCCTCGCTTTCGAGGCCGAGGTAGCCTTTGCGCCACACGCACTGCTCGCCGCCGCTCACGTCCTTGCCATTCACCGCGAGGCGGATGGTGCCGTCCTGGCAGGTGATGCGGTAGTGGTTCCATTCGGGCGACGGTTTGCTGCGCTTTTCGGTCGGAAAACTGCGCATGCCCTTGCTCGGCGGGAACGGTTTCATCGACGCGCCGTGGATGGCGAAGACATCGCCGTGCGTGGTGTAGTTCTCCGTGTTGCCGTAGCCGTGATCGAGCACCTGCACCTCGATCGAGCGCAGGAATGGCACGCCCGCCGCGGCCTGGGGGCTGGCCCAGATGAAGACGCCCGCATTGCCGCCCGCCGTGAGGTGCCGCCATTCGAGTTCGAGCACGAAGTTTTCGTACTGCCGCTCGGTGCGCAGCGCGCCAGTCGGCTGGCCGGTGCAGTGGATCATGCCGTCCACGACCGCCCACGTCTCAGGCGCGCAATTCACATTCACCCAGCCCGCGAGCGTCTTGCCGTCGAAGAGCGGGCGGAAGCCGTCGGTCTCATCGGTGCGGGCGGCGGGTGGAAAGCCGAGCGCGGCGGCGAGCAGCAGGGCGGGGACGAAGGGGCGTGCGTTCATGCGGTGGAGAAAACCACACGCGCGTGGCGAGGCCAACCAGCGATTTGGCTCCCGCATCTGCCTCCTCTCCATGACGCAGAGTTTAATGCCAGGCGAGCGCCACCACGAGTGGCACAGCTCGCGCCCCTCCCGGCACCTGGCCGGGGTGTTGGAAAAGCTCACCTTTCCCAAGGATGTCATCGTCACCGTGGACGTGGATGCTTATCAGCTTTTTATATAAAAGCTCCTAAAGGTATCTCATTCGCGGCAGATAAGCGCTAATTAGTTTTCACCAAGTAAACGCAGGAATGCAGACGGTGATTACTAATGTGCCGTGACGACAGCCTGCGTCGTTAGGATCGCGGGAGGTTTTTGCACCTTAGGCAAAATATATCTTCCAATAGAGTGAAGACCCCAAAGGGAAGCTACCAAAGCAATGTAAAGTAGAAGCCGACGAAACGAAGTCTGCGAATTCACTCTTGTTACAAGAAGAAACATCGTTGCGATGGTAATTGCCCCGCCGAAAACCATCCAGTTTACCACCCATCTTATGTTAATTTCCGGTGCAATAAGAATGTTGGGCTTGCCTTGTCCTTCGATCACACCTTCGGCATTAAGCTTTGTGACTGTTCCAGCTGCATAAGTTATCTGAACTTAAAGGCCATCGTCTCGCTCCATTATGTTCCAGTTAGTACCCAGCCTGCCAGTCGAGAGGTCAGTCGTATCGATAGTTGCTCCAACGACGTCACGCGTACTGCTTCTTATCGTAGCCTCCAAAATCGGCGCACCTCCTTCGGTGGTGATCACAAACCCCTTGAGCACTTCGCTTTTTTTAATCGGAAGCTTTCCAGCATTCCAGACGAACGCTTGAGCGACTGTAATGTCGGTCTTAACCGGCTGGTTATCGAAGGTCACAGCCAACTTCGAACTCTGTCCTGCTTTGACGATCAGCGCCTTAGCGGGATCAACATAAAAGGTCAGCTCCCGCGTCTCTCTTGCTTCCACGTAAGTATAGATGCTGAGCCCTACACCTCCGATGCCGACTACGAAGCTGATCGCGTTCACCCAAGGCTGTTTGGCAAAATCGAATAAACCCATACGAACTGTCATGGCGCTCTAGTTCCAAATAGTCAATCGGCGGCTCGAAGTTTGAGAGCACGCAGCGGAACAAAATTACATTTCGCAGACTGAGCCTGCCTGTGGGTGAGTGCCGGTGCCCGTCGAACGCCAAGGGCGTTCCGTCCATCAGCCCAAGGTTGGCGCGACGCAGGAACGCCTACATTGGGTACGTCGAAAAACCGCGCCAACCCCACCGGGGTTGCATTGGGCTGGGCCGCTTGGGATGGAACCCTTGCAGGGTTGGCCCGGATTGTGGGCGCTGACCTAGGGTAGCGCGCAGCGCGCAACCCTAGGCTGGATGATAAAACGCCGTTGGCGTCCCCCCCCCCCGCAAACCGAAACTTCCGTCGGCTCTCCTCCGCAAGCTCTTACGCCACTGCCCGGCGCACCTACACCGCCACGCGGTTCGGAAAGGCGCTGAAACTGGCAGGCCGCTCTTGCGGCGCGGGCGCAATCATCGTCTCCTTGCGCTCCCATGAAAAATCTCGGCATCGCCATCATCGGCTGCGGCGGCATCACGCTGCAAAACCATCTCCCCGGCCTCGCGCTTTGCGCGGAGACCGAGGTCGTCGCGCTCTGCGACACGAATGTGGCGACGCTGGAAAAGGCCAGTCGCGACACGGGCCTCGCGGTCACTTCCACGGACTACGCGGAAGTCGTGCGGCGCGACGATGTGCAGGCGGTCATCATCGCCACGCCGAATGTCGCGCACGCGCCGATCGCGCTCGCGGCCATCGCCGCGGGCAAGCATGTGCTTTGCGAAAAGCCGATTGCCATGACCTTCGCCGACGCGCAGAAAATGGCGGACGCGGCGGACGCGGCGGGCGTGCGGCACATGACGGCGTTCACCTACCGCTTCGTCCCGGCGATGCGCTATCTGCGGCACCTCGTGGCGCGCGGCGATCTCGGCCAGCCGTATCATTACCGCTCGTGCCGTTTGCAGGACTGGGGCACGCGCAATCTCGGCTGGCGGCAGGTGCGGGCGCTCGCGGGCGTGGGCGAACTCGGCGACATGCTCTCGCACCGCATTGATTTTGCCCACCACCTCATCGGCCCGATGAAGCGGCTCGTCGCGAACCTGATGAACCTCACGCCCCTGCGCGACGGCGCGCCCAACGACACCGACGACTGGGTCGCGATCCTCGCGGAATTCACCAACGGCGCGAGCGGCGTGCTCGAAAGCTCGAAGCTCGCGAGCGGCCGCAACGAAAGCTGGCGCAGCCTCGACGCCGTGGAGATCAACGGCAGCGAAGCGTCCTTCTCCTTCACCACCGGGAGCTGGAACACGCTACAATGGGGCAAGCTCGGCGGCCCCGGCATGGAGCCGCTGACCATCCCGCGCGAGTTTTTCACCTGGCCCGGCTCGCCGCGCGATCCCGGCGTGGGCGATCCGCTCGTCACCTTCCGCTACGACCAGGCGGTCGAGTTCATCAATGCCATCCGCGAGCAGCGTGATTGCGCCGTCAACTTTCACGACGGAGCAAAGGCGCAGGCGGTGATGGAGGCCGCGGTGCGCTCCGCGGAAGCGCGGCAGTGGGTGGATTTGTGACGCAGCAGGCTAGAAACTGAACCGATGAAACTCGACCGGCCAACCATCGAAGCTGCTCTCGCGGCGATGGACACGCGCCTGCGCGCGGCGGGTGTCATCGGCGAGATTTGCATTTTCGGTGGCACCGCGATGGTGCTCGCCTTCGACGCACGGCAGGCGACGCGCGACGTGGATGCGGTCTTCCGTCCGCCCGACTTGTTTCGCCGCGCCGCCGCCGAGGTTGCCGAGGAATTGTCACTGCCTGCGGACTGGCTCAACGACGGAGTGAAAGGTTTCGTCTCGTCGGTGCAGGATTACATCGAGGACGACATGCCGCAGTTTTCCAATCTTCGCGTGCTCCGGCCGAGTGCGGCGTATTTGCTTGCGATGAAATCGATGGCGGCGCGCGTCGAGGGCGGCGATTCGCGGGGCGACAAGGATGACGTGAAGCTGCTCGCGCGGCAACTCGGCTTGCGCACGGCGGAGCAGGTTTTGGAAATCGTCGCGCGCTACTACCCGCCGGACCGGCTCGCGGTGAAGACGCGGTATTTTGTCGAAGAAGCGATGCAGGAACTCGCCAGCGAATGACGCCATGCCCGTAGCCCACAGAATTGCCACGCTGCGCGAAGTCGGTGAAACCGCCGTCGCGACCGACGAGTTTTCATTCGCACTACGCGATTTTCTCGATGGCTTTTACGCGCAGCCGGACAACGGCGCACTCGCCGAAATGCCGCCGCGCCTCGCGGCTGCGATGGTGGACGGCGAACGGTTCGACGCGTATCTCGGCGCGGTCGCCGAGCATCTCAGCCGCGAGCGCCGCTGGGCGGTGCCATCGTGGGCGCGCGCGGCCTCGCGCTACCTCGATGCGCCGTGGTTTGGCATGAACTCCCACGGCGGGCGCATGATCCTCCTCGCCGAAAGCCCGGCGGCTTTCCGTGTGCGGAATATTTTCGTCAGTGAAAACGCCCTCAGCCGGGCATGAAGCCCAGGCAACGAAGGAACGCACCATTATGAACAAGACCGCAGTCATCACCGGAGCCGGCAGCGGCGTGGGCGCGGCGACCGCGCTCGCGCTGGCAAAACAAGGCTGGCGCATCGCGCTGGTCGGACGTCGTCGCGAAGTGCTCGAAGCTGTCGCCGCCAAGATTCCCGGCGCGCTCGTGTGCCCGTGCGACATCGGCGATGCCGATGCCGTCGCCGCGATGGGCGCGCGGGTGCTCGCCGAATTCGGCACCGTCGAAGTCCTCGTGAATGCCGCCGGTACAAACGCCCCGCAGCGCGCGCTCGAAGTGCTCTCGCTCGCCGACTACCGCGCGATGATGGATGCAAATCTCAATGGCGCGTTTTACTGCGTGCAGGCTTTTCTTCCGCAAATGCGCGCGCGCGGCTCGGGCACGATCGTCAACATCGTCTCCGACGCGGGCAAAGCGGCGTCGCCGAAAGCGGGACCGGGTTACGTGATGTCGAAGTTCGGCATGGCTGGGCTAACCCAGGCGATCAACGCCGAGGAGCGCGGTCGCGGCGTGCGCGCGTGCGGGATTTTCCCCGGCGACATCGACACGCCCATTCTCGAAAAGCGTCCCGCTCCGCCCGACGCCGCGGCGCGGGCGAAGATGATGCAGCCGGAGGACATCGCCGAGTGCGTCCTGCTCGCGATCAATCTCCCGGCCCGCGTCATCGTCGAGGAAATGCTCGTGCGCCCGCGGTAGGACTCCACACTCACCGCTCAGGTGAGAAGGCCCTGGACCACATGCCCGTGGACATCGGTAAGTCGGTAGTCGCGGCCTTGGAAACGGTAGGTCAGTTTTTCGTGATTGAGACCGAGCAGGTGGAGGATCGTGGCCTGCAGGTCATGCACATGGACTTTGTTTTCCACGACGCTGAAGCCGAGTTCGTCGGTCTCGCCGTAGCTGAAGCCTTTCTTCACGCCACCGCCGGCGAGGAAAATGGAGAACGCGTCGGGGAAATGATCGCGGCCTAAAATGTCGCCGCCGCTCGTGCGGCCTTCACGGAACGGGGTGCGTCCGAATTCACCGCCCCAGACGATGAGTGTGTCGTCGAGCAGACCGCGCTGGCGCAGGTCGCGGAGGAGCGCGGCGATGGGCTTGTCGGTGCGTTTCATTTTTTCCGAAAGTCCGCCGCGGATGTCTTCCACGGCCCCGGTGCCGTGGAAGTCCCAGCCCCAGTCGAAGAGCTGCACGAAGCGCACGCCTTGCTCCAGCAGGCGGCGTGAGAGCAGGCAGTTGTTCGCGAAGCTCGAATCGCCGGGCACCGCGCCGTAGTCGTCGAGCACGGCCTTCGGCTCGCGCGCGATGTCCATGACTTCGGGCACGCTCGTCTGCATGCGGAAGGCGAGTTCGTATTGCGCGATGCGCGTGGCGGTCTCGGGGTGGCCGAGTTCGCGCGCCTGGTCTTCGTTGAGATCGCGCAGGGCATCGAGCGTCTTGCG
>JANPHJ010000052.1:0-8622 GCA_031424395.1 Chthoniobacter sp. | reverse complement strand
CCAAAAGCGGTCATCCACCCCGAGCAATTGCGCGGTGTTCACCCGCGCCCCGCCATCGGCCCGCGCGACCGTCGCCCGCAGCATCAGCACCGGCGCGGTTTCCACGCCCGCCGCATCCGCCAGCGCCGCGCGGAAAAATCGGTCGCCCCCCGTCATCGCCACATCCACCCGCCCGACGCGCCACTCCGCCTGCCGCCGCAGCGTCGCCTGCACCGCAACGCACGTGAGCAGCGCACCCGTCAGCACCATCGTCGCCAGCGCCGCGCCCAGCACCACGCCGAGATGCGTCCGCCAATAAAACCGCGCCCCCCGCAGGATGAGCGTGAGCGCTTTCACGCCGCCCCCCCGACGCTGTCATCCTGAGCGGAGCGCCGCTTTGGGCGCGGAGTCGAATGAACCCGGCGGTCCCAGAACCTGCTGAACAGAATCGAACCGCCGAGGTCCTTCGACTGCGTTCCGGCCCGCCTGCGCCCGCCCGGAACTCCGCTCAGGATGACCGCGCTCGTTAGTTTTCTCCACGCGCTCACCGCCGCACCTCCACCAATTTCCCATCCACCAGCTCCACTACCCGCCCCATCCGCCCCGCCAGCTCCGGCGCGTGCGTGACCATGATGACCGCCACGCCCTGCGCGCGATTGATCTCCACGAGCAAATCCACCAGCCGCCCCGCGTTCACCCGGTCGAGCGCCCCGGTCGGCTCATCGGCGAGCAGCAGTTTCGGCTGATTGATGAGCGCCCGCGCCACCGCCACGCGCTGCCTTTCCCCGCCCGAAAGCTGCCCCGGCCGATGCCCGATGCGATGTTCCAAACCCACCGCCGCGAGCAGCGTTTTCGCGCGCTCGCGCAAAACCCCGCGATCCCCGCCCGGCTGCGCCAGTGTGGGCACGAGCACGTTTTCCAGCACCGTGCATTGCGGCAGCAGATGATGAAGCTGGAAGATGAATCCAACCGTCGCGCTCCGGTACGCCGCCACCTCCCCCTCGCCCAGCTTCTCCACATTCTGCCCGTCCACCAACACCTCGCCGGCGTCCGCCCGGTCCAGCGCGCCGACGATATTCAGCACCGTGCTTTTCCCCGAACCCGACGGCCCCGTAATCGCCACCGTCTCTCCCGCCGCCACGCTCAAATTTACGCCGCGCAGCACATCTACCGCATCGCCGCCATCCGGCGCACGATAGGTTTTCGAGAGGTTTTTGATTTCGAGGAGCATGGCGGGGATTGACTCACGCAAAGACGCAACGGCGCAAAGGTTCTTTCCGCGCCGCGCAGGACTGGAAGCGCGTCCGTCGAAAAAACCTGCCGTCATCCTGAACGGAGTTTCGCCCGTGGGCGAAGGCGGGGGGCGAAACGCAGTGAAGGATCGCTGACAGTACCGCGGGCGGAGGCGGTGGGAGTGAGCACGCGTCATTTCGCCCGCCGCCTCCGCCCATTACAGTCAGCGATCCTTCACTCCGGCTTGGTTCGCAAAGCCTCCCAAGCCTTCGCTCAGGATGACGGCCTGTTGTTGGCTGTCGCCGTGCCGTGTGCGCCTTCATTGCTAAACGCTCACCCACCGCCGCGCTTTCATCTCGAAACGCGGGAGCGAATTTGCCGCCACACGCACCACCGGGATGCGCAGCGCAAACGCCGACGTGAGCGCGTGCGCGAGCGTCTCCGCGCTCATCGCGTCGGCGGTTTCGATTTGCACCGCCACCTCGGTGAGCGCGCCGCGCCGGCTGACCTCGACGCGATACTCCGCGATCTCCGGCAGCGCGCGCACCACGGCATCGACGGCGTTTGGAAAAAGATTCACGCCGCGCACCACCACCATGTCATCCGCGCGTCCGATGATCCCGTCGGCCAAAGCGAAACCCTGCTCGTCCGGCATCCGCTTCACGAGATCGCCCGTGCGATAGCGCAGCAGCGGACAAGCCGAGCGCCCGAGCGTCGTCAGCACCAATTCGCCGACCTCGCCGGGCACGACGGCCGCGCTGCTGCCGGGCTCGATCACTTCCGCAAAATACGACCCCTCGATGACACGCAGCACACCCTCCGCATCCGCATCCTGAAACGCCACCGGGCCGACCTCCGTCATCCCGTAGTGATCGATCACCCGCGCACCGTGCCACGCCGCGCCGATCCGCGCGCGCACCTCCGGCACGCTCCCGCCCGGCTCGCCCGCGACGATGATCTTCCGCACCGCCGCCGCGCTGAGGTCGATCCGCTCCGCCGTCGCGACTTCGGCGAGATGCAGCGCGTAAGTGGGCGTGCAGCACAGCACCGTCGCCCGCTGCTCGAACATCGCCCGCAGCCGCGCCGCACTGCCCAGCCCGCCGCCCGGCAGGCAGAGAAAGCCCAGCTTTGCCGCCGCCTCGAAGGCCGTCCAGAAACCGAGAAACGGCCCGAATGAAAACGCGAAATAAATCCGGTCGCCCCCGGCCAGCCCGGCGGCGCGATAGATGTGCGCCCAGTTGCCCAGCATCCAGTCCCAGCTCTCCGCGGTATCGAGGATGACCAGTGGTCGCGCGGTCGTGCCGCTCGTCTGGCAAAAGCGCGAGTAGCGCTCGATGGGATACGTCAGGTTCGAGCCGTACGGCGGATGCGCCGCCTGATCCGCGACGAGATCGGCCTTCGTCGTGAAAGGCATCCGCGCGGAAAATTCCGCGAGACTTTTTACACCCGCGTCCACACCCGCCGCCGCCAGCCGCGCGGTCTGAAAGCGATTGCCCGGCGTGACCGCGGCCAGCAGCGCGCGCAGCTTTTCGAGCTGGCTCATGCGGCTCTCACTTCACCACTTTCACCTCGGCCACCGCCGCCGCCGGCTTCTTCGGCGCGGGCGGCGCGGGCTTGAACTTCGTGACCAGCGCGCCGCCGACCACGGCCAGCACCATGCCCAGCCAGAACGGCGCTTTGATCGTCCCCAGCCCGCCTTCCGGCGGATGCTGTGCGAGCGCCACGATGGCGTTCACCACCGGCGCGCCGGAGAAGACGATCGTCATCACGACCGCGGGATTCCCTTTCGCCCCAAACGCCAGGAGCACCCCGAACGCGCCCACCGCGCCGACGATGCCCGCGATGAGCGACCACGCCATGCCCTTCGCCGGATAGTCCCAACTCGCCCCGCTCAGCACGAGCATGAGCAGCGGCGCGAGCACGGCTACCAGGAAGTAGGCGATGCCGACAAACAGGAACGCTTTGTAGCGCCCGTTCACCGGGTCCTGCATGCCGAGCTGGCCGGTGTGGAGAAAGATGCCATAGACGCCCCAGGAGACGACGGTGAGCAGGGCGAAGGCGAGCCAGGTCATTCCGGGCTGGGATTGGGCGTCAGGAGGCATGATGGGTTTTGGGTTTTGGGTTTTGGTTTGTGGTGAAAATCTTCCGCTTCCGCTGCCTCTTAGTCTTTCTCCGATGAGCGGTGCGAAATGGAAAGACTATGCGGACGATGAGGCGAGCAAATCCGCGGGTGCGGCGGAAATCTGCGCCCGGATGCGCTCGGGAATCGGCACGGACACAAGCTTCCCGGTCGCCCGGTCCACCGTCGCACAGACTGCGGCGATGTTGCCGCGCGCGACTTCGGTGCCGTCGGCGGCTTTGCGAAAAATGAACTGGTAACGGATCGAGCGCGCCCGCACCTCGGCGACGAGCAGATGGATTTCCACCTCATCCTCAAAGCGCAGCGGCGCGCGGAAATCGCACGACGCGCTGACCCGCGGCCAGCCGGTCGTGCCGCCCTCGTCGTGACCGTGGATGGTGCAGCCGAGCGCCCGGAAAAACGCGTGCTCGGTGGACTCCATCATGCGGAAAAAATTCGCGAAATGGACGATCCCCGCCATGTCCGTCTCCGCAAACTCGATGCGGCGGGTGAGCTTGAATTCGTAGGGCATCGGCGACGGAGATTAACGGGGAGAGGAGGAAACGGAATTACGGAATGGGAAAACGGTCGGTTCAGGCAATTCCGTCATTTGGCAAAATTCCGTAATTCCGTTTTCAAAAACTCCGTCGTCAGCGCAACGAAACGTTCCGCCATCCGCGGCAGCGAAAACTCGCGCTCCACCGACGCCCGCCCGCGCGCGCCCATTTCACGGGCCTGCGCGGGCTCCGCGAGCAAAATTTCCCAGCCATTGGCCAGCGCTTCCGCACTTCCCGGTTCGCATAAAATCCCGCCACCCGTGGCCTCGACCAGCTCGGGAAACGCGGCGCACCGCGGCTGCACCACCGGCACACCCGCCGCCCACGCCTCGATGAGATAAAGCCCGAACGCCTCGCCATAACTCGCCGGCACCGAAAGTAGCGTGACGCTTTGCAAAAACGCCGCCTTTTCCTCACGGCTTACGTTCGGCAAGAACTCCGCGTCACCGCCGCAGCCAGCCGCGTCGAGCCTGCGTTTGAGGGTCGCCACATAGCGCTCGTCATCCGCCGTCATCGCGCCCGCGCAGCGCAGCCTCACGCCGGGAAAACGCCCGCGCTTTTTCAGCAGGATGAACGCCTCCACAACAAGCCCCAGCCCTTTCCCCAGAATGAACCGCGCGAGGTAGCCGATCGCCGCGGCGTCTTTCGCCTTTCGCCTTTCGCCTTTCGCCTTCTCTTCCACTGCCACCCCATTCGGAATCACCCGCACCTTTTCCGCTGCAAGCTTCATCCGCCCGCCCATCAACTCCGCGTAGTAGCGGCTCGGCGCAATGCACGCATCGCAGTCCCGGGCCCGCTCGCCCATCGCCTCCCACGAGCGCGTGCGCCACGGCTCCGGCAGCCCATCGAGGAAGCTGTCCTCGCCTTGCAGCGACGCGAGCACCGGCACGCCAAGCGCCGCCTTGATCCCGCGCGCCAAGCCCACGAGCAGCGCGGTCGAAAGCCACACCGCATCGGGCCGATGCTCTCGCAACCACTCGATGAGTTTCGCGAGTTCCTTAGCCTGATGCCCGTGCTCGCCTTGCAGCATCGAAAGCGTGAGCGCGCCCACGTCCGCCGTCGCCGTCATGCCGCTCTGCTTCGCAGCGAGATTCAGCAGCCCGCGCGCATTCAGCAGTCGGTCCAGCCAGCGCGGCGTGTGCCGGAAAAGCGCGAGCTTTTGCTGCAAATAGACATTCACTCCGCCGAAAAAAATCTCCGACTCCGGGCTCGCGGCGCCCTCGTCGAGCACAAGCGGAAGATACATCGGCAGCATCACCGCGTCGTGCCCCTGGCGGATGAGTTCCTTGGCCAGCGCATTGTCGCGCATGCAAACGCCGCAGTAGTAGCTGCCGGTGCCGGGCGTGAGCAGGACGATCTTCATGGGGTCCCGTCCGGGTGGAGCATGCGACCCGCGTGCAGTGTTCGGCGACCCGCCGAACACACGGAACCCGCGTGGCTCGGGCTGAATGCATGCTGCAAACGCCATGCTCCCCATGTTTGCGGCGAGTCGCCGCAAACGGCACGCGGGTCGCGTGCTCCACCCGGATTACTCGCCGCGCAGGTCATAGCAAATGATCCGCGGCTTCGTCCCGCCGCTGCCGGGCTGATTCTGGCAGATGAAAAGACGCCCGTTGCTGATGACCGGCGGCGTCCAAGTTTCCGGCGCGTGGAAAAGCTGCGCCTGCGCCTTCACCACCGCGCCGCGCGGCGAAAGATCGAGCCACGCGAGGTCGCCATTTTCACCGAGGCAGAGAAATGCGCTGTCCGCGCGCAGCAGCGATGCCCGCTGAAATTTTCCGCCGAGGTCATCGCGCCACAGTCCCTTGCCAGTCGCGAAATCGTGGCACGCGAGTTCCGCATTTTGCTGATGCTGGCCGGCGAAGCCGTAGAGCGCACCGTCGTGGAGCACGGCAGTAACGATGTACGTGTCCAGCTTTGGCGCGAGCCACGCCGGCTTCGCGGAAAAATCCGGCGCGATCTCCACGCACATCCCGCCCTCGGTGTACGCTTCAGCGACAAAGACCCGCGAGCCCGCCACGACCGGAGCGGAGATACTCGCGCTGGCAAACATCTTGGCCCGGTGCGGCGTGGCGCTCAGCACGGCCCCGGTCTTCGCATCGATGACGAGCAGGCCCCCCGTGGGCGGATCGGCCATGCCGCCCTGGTAGGCGAGCACGCACTCGCGTCCGTGCAGCGTGGCGGCGATGGGCGACGAATAGCTGGAGCCCCACGCGTGCTTTGCCGCCCACAGCTCTTTGCCCGTCGCGGCGTCGAAGCCGACGACCGACTTCTGATCACGCGTGCCGAGCGAAACGATGACGCGATCGCCAATGACGAGCGGCGTGCCGCCCTGGCCAAAGAAAGTCGGCAGCAGTTCGTAATCCGCAGCGAGGTCGCGCTTCCACACGACCTTGCCGGTGGCGAGGTCGAGGCCGTGCAGGATGCTGGAAATGCCGAGCGTGAAAACGCGCCCGCCCGCGATGGTCGGATTCGAGCATGGGCCGGAACCGCCGCCGTACTTCGACGTGTACGGCGCGGCGTAGCTCACGCGCCACAGCCGCTCGCCATTCGCGGCATTGAGTGCTTCGACGACTTCGTTTTCGCCGTTGGCGGAAAGGACCACGACCTTGCCTCCGCTCACCGCCGGAGCCGAGTGCCCCGCACCCTTCGGCGCTTCCCACAGCTTGCGCGGCCCCTCCTTCGGCCACTCGTGCCGCAGACCGATCTCGGCGGAGGTGTTGTCGTACTTCGGCCCGAGAAAGTGCGGCCAGTCCGCGGCGAAAGCGCCCGCAACGAACCCGCCGAGCACGACGGCAAACGCCCGCGTCTTCATGCGGCGGCACCGACTGGTGCGCGGCCGTGCGGAAGTTCGGCGGGGAGTTCCGCGAACTCGCTCATCGCCTCGTAGAGTTCGGTGAAGTCCTTCTCAAAAAGATCGCCGATGAGCGAATCGGTCAGCCGCCCGCGATGCTGCGGATAGGCTTTCAGCATCCGGCCGAAAGAAAAATTCGGGTCGTAAAACGCATAGACGAGCTTGCGCATATTCTCGATGCCGACACACAGCTTCTCGCCGTAATCGGCAAAGCGGGCGCCGCTCGTGTCGCCATCCGCCAGCGCGGCATCGACAGCATCCGCCGCCATCTCCCCGCTTTTCAGCGCGAGAAAAACACCGCTGGAAAACACCGGATCGAGAAAGGCGAAGGCATCGCCCGCGAGCAGCAACCCATCCGCCGCGCAATGTTTCGACCGGTAGGAAAACTCACTCGTCACCCAATACTCGCCGAACTGCTGGCCGATGCTGAGATGATCCTTGATCCACGCGTTGCGTCCGATTTCGCGGCACATAATTTCGCCGGGGTCTTTCGATTCGGAGAAAAGATAATCCTTCTCCGCGACGATCCCGACACTCACCACATCGTCCTTCAGCGGGATGTACCAAAACCAGCCGCGTCCTTCGACGTAGGCCACCGTGGTGTTCCCCTCATCAATTCCCGGATCGCGTTTCGCGCCGCGAAAATACGTCCAGACCGCGAGCTTGTTGAGCTGCGGATCCTTCACCCGCCAGCCTTCGCGGGCCGTCGCCACCTGCTCGCGGCCCGAGCAGTCGATGGTCATCGGCGCGAAAAAATCGCGCGTTTCGCCATCCGGCCCGACCGCCTCGACCCCGACCACGCGCCCGCCGTCGTTCTTGATGGTGCGCCTCACCGCCGTCTCTTCGCGCACCTCCGCGCCCTTCGACCGCGCGTTGTTCAGCAGCATGAGATCGAAGTCGGCGCGCTCCACCTGCCACGTCACCGCGCTCGGGTGATCGTAGTGCTGATAGAAATAAAACGGCTGCGACTGGCGTCCGTCAGGCGTCACAAACTGCACGCTGTATTTTTTTGTGTAGGCGATGCGCTCCATCTCCCCGACCACGCCCAGCCGGTCGAGCGTGAACCAGCAGAACGGCATCATCGACTCGCCGATGTGGTAACGCGGAAACTTCTCCTTCTCGATGATGAGCACCCGCCGCCCTTTCTCCGCGAGCAGCGCGCCCGCCGTGGCCCCGGCGGGGCCGCCGCCGATGATGATGACTTCGTAATTTGCTGGGCGGTTCGGACTATTCATGCGCGTGCAGACAAATTCGCTTGGCGGAAAATCACGGACGCAGGACCTCGACGATCCGCGCAAGGACGCGGTCCCCGTCGCCGAGCAGCAGATTACTGCGGCCGTAGAGAGTATGGGCGCCGTCGAGGTCGAAGTGCGCGTCCATCAGGGAATCCGGCGCGAGTTTCAAAAAGGCGCGCGGCTCACTGCGGTAGCAGACACCGTGACGGTTGAGCAGCCCGCCGAGTGGCTGGCGGCCTTCGAGAATCAACGCACGCAGCGGTACGTCGAATGCGGCAAGGTTGATCTCGATCGCGCCGTATTCCACCGGCAGCCCGCTGTCCTGCGCGCAAAGTAGAACCTCGCGGCGATAGGCCTCGCCGTCGGTTTCGCGATGCAGCACGCGCAGCTTCATCGGCGCACGATGAAACTCCTCCAGGCGCGAAGTCATGTCGCCGTGATGGACGAGCAGTGTGCGGTACGGCTCGGGCATCGCCGCGCCGTCGAGGGCCTCGCACGCCGGCAGGTCATGCCCGTTCGCGTGGCAAAAATGCGAGAGGGGAAAGAGCAGGTCGGCAGCGGGCGCGGCAACGATCATGTGTAGCGGGCGTTTTGATGCTGCGGCAAAAAGAACGCGTGCAGGATCACGTCGATCTTGAGCAGCGC
>JANPHJ010000051.1:0-4839 GCA_031424395.1 Chthoniobacter sp. | reverse complement strand
CGCCGGCGGCGCCATCCAGGCGCTGCTCGAGGAGGGGCTCGCGGGGAAAATACTCGTCACCGGCCAGGACGCGGACATCGCCGCCTGCCAGCGCATCGTCGGCGGCACGCAGACTATGACCATTTACAAGCCGCTCAAACTGCTCGCCGAGCAGGCCGCGGACTGCGCCGTGAGACTCGCCCTGCACAAGCCGGTCATTGCCACCGCCAGCCTCGACAACGGCCAGGTGAAAGTGCCGAGTGTCTTCGTGGACATCGTCGCCGTGACGCGGGAAAACATCGAGGCCACAGTGATCAAAGACGGCTTTCACAAAGCCGCGGACGTTTTCAAAGGGGCGGAGGGGAAATGACGGATCACCACGCGGAGCCAAGGCGGTGCGGTGGTTTCTTTTCAACTCAGAGACGCCGAGACGCAGAGATCGCAGAGGTCGCAGAGGTCGGAGCTGAAAGTCGCGCACGAACGCGAAGGACCTCTCCGACCAAAAACCCTGCGGCCGCTGCGCCTTTGCGTCTCTGCGTTAAAACCAAAACCCTCCGCCCCGGCTAACGATGCTCACCGCACGCGGCATCACGAAAAAATTCCCCGGCGTCACCGCCCTGCGCGACGTCTCCTTCGACCTCCGCCCCGGCGAAATCCACGCGCTCTGCGGCGAAAACGGCGCCGGCAAATCCACCCTCATCAAGCTGCTCAGCGGCCTCCACCCGCACGGCAGCTACGAGGGCGAACTGACCGTCGCCGGCCAGCTCGCGCATTTCCACGGCATTGCCGACGCCCAGCGCGCCGGCCTTGCCGTCATCTATCAGGAGCTTGCCCTCGTCGAGGAAATGACCGTCGCCGAAAACATCTGCCTCGGCAGCGAGCCGCGCCGCCCCGGCCTTTGGCCGTTTTCGGCGTTCATCGACTGGGAAAAAGTCCACCGCCAGGCCCACGAACTCCTCCAGAAATTCGGCGTCGCCATCGACCCCGCGGCCCCCGTCGGCAGGCTCGGCGTCGGCGAAAAGCAACTCGTCGAAATCGTCAAAGCCCTCGCCAAAGACTCCCGCATCCTGATCCTCGACGAACCCACCGCCGCCCTTGCCGAGCACGAGGTGCAAATCCTCCTCGCCATCCTCCGTGACCTGCGCCAGCGCGGCCTCGCCTGCATCTACATTTCCCACAAGCTCGACGAGGTCTTCGCCCTCGCCGACCGCATCACCGTCCTCCGCGACGGCGCCACCATCGGCACCTGGGAGGCCGCCGGCACGAGCAAAAGCGAGGTCATCAAAAACATGGTCGGCCGCGAAATCTGCGACCTCTTCCCGCGCCGCAGTGTGGATGGTGGATGGAAGATAGTAGATGGGCCAGCCGCGCCCGCTTCCTCCCACCATCCACCATCCACCATCCACCATTCCCCCGCCCTCTGCGTCCAGCACCTCACCGTCGCCGACCCGCGCACCGGCAAAGTGCGCCTCCACGACATCACCTTCGCCCTCGCGCCCGGCGAAGTCCTCGGCATCGGCGGCCTCATGGGCGCGGGCCGCACCGAACTGCTCATGCATCTCTTCGGCGCATGGGGCGAAAGGCGCGGCGGACAGGTCTGGCTCGGCGGCGAAGAACTGCCCGCGCTTTCCCCCGCCGAAATCCTCCCCCGTGGCCTCGCCCTCGTCTCCGAAGACCGCCGCCGCTACGGCCTCCACCTCCCCCAGCCCATCGCCTTCAATCTCTCCCTCAGCTTCCTCTCCCGCCTCACCAAGACCGGCCTCATCGACAATGGCGCGGAATTCCACGCCAACGACGCGCAGTTCCGCGCCCTCCGCATCAAAGCCCCCAGCCTCGACGCGCCCGCGGGCAAACTGTCCGGCGGCAACCAGCAGAAGGTCGTGCTCGGCAAAGCCCTTATGACCGAGCCCCGCGTCATCTTCCTCGACGAGCCCACCCGCGGCATCGACGTGGGCGCAAAGCTCGAGCTCTACGAAATCATCAACCAGCTCACCGACGCCGGCCGCGCCGTCGTCCTCGTCTCCAGCGAACTCCCCGAACTCCTCGGCATGAGCGACCGCATCCTCATGCTCCACGAAGGCTGCATCGGCGGCGAATTTCCCCGCGCCACCGCCACCTCCGAAAAGCTCCTCGCCGCCGCGCTGGGGGAGATCATGACGGCCGCCGTCGGCTGACAGGCGGGTTACTTTTCGAGAAGGTCGCGGGCCGTTTTCAAGATCTCCCGCGCAATCGCGTGGTCCGGGCTGAAGGGACGCGTCCGAAAAATTCTCCCGAATCTCAAAATAATCACACTCAACGACCTAGCCGCTGCGATTCGGTGGATATGTTACTCATCATTGCCATACTTCTATTGCTCTTCTGGGGCGGCGGCTTCGCCTTCCACGTGGCTGGCGGTCTAATCCACCTGCTTCTCGTCATCGCGCTGATCGTGTTCATCCTCCACTTCGTCCGCGGCGGAAAAGGGGTCTAAAGACCTAAAGGCAGTAACGCAGCAGCCGAGGTATCGGCCAGCAGTACGGCTCGCTTTGGACTTGGCAAAGGCGGGGTGCGGAGTGCTATGGGTGGCGCGCACTTCTCCCTGCCGCCATGACCTCCCGCCTCTCCCTCCGCGACTCCGCCCTCGGCCTCGCGCTGCTCGCTATTACCGCCTTTTTTGCGGTGAAAGTGCCGGGCTGGAATTTCCTTTCGGCGCGCAATCTCTCGCTGCTGATGATCGACTTTTCGATCACCGCCACGCTCGCGATTGGGATGCTGCTGGTGATTTTGCCGGGGCACATCGACCTCAGCGCCGGAAGCGGCGTGGGCCTCATCGGCGGCATCGCCGCGGTGCTGGTGACGGGGCACGCGTGGCCGGCCCCGCTGGCGCTTGGCGCCGGCCTGCTGGTGGCGCTGACGCTGTGGTGGGCGATGGGCTCGCTCATCGTGCGGCAGCGCATTCCGGCGTTCATCATCACGCTCGGCGGGCTGCTGCTGTTCAAGGGGCTGTTTCTCCGCGTCATCAACAACCACACCGTCCCCGTCGTCACCGGCGGGCAGGTGAATCTGTACTCCGCGCTCACGACTTTCTACCTGCCGCACTGGGCCGGGTACGCGGTTGCCGCGCTGGTCATCGGCGCGCTGGTTTTCGGGCGGTCAAAAGGGCGCGCGCAGCGGGCGGCGCACGCGCTGCCGGTGGAGGAAGGCGAAGTCGCTTTCCTCCAGCTTTTCATCACCGCGCAGGTGGTCGTGCTGTTCGTCATCATCACAAACCAATTCCGCGGCGTGCCGCTGCCCGCCTTGATCCTCGGCGCTGTGGCGCTGCTCGTGTGGGTGCTCACGCAGCACACCCCGTGGGGCCGCTACCTTTACGCCATCGGCGGCAACGAAGAGGCCGCGGTCATCTCCGGCATCCCGGTGGCGCGCGTGACCGTCGGCGCCTTCACGCTCATGGGCGCAATCGTGGCGCTGACCGGCTTTTTGCAAACGGCCTACGGCGGCGCGAGCACCACGACCGTCGGCGACCTCATGGAACTCGACGCCGTGGCCGCGTGCGTCATCGGCGGCGTCTCGCTCCGCGGCGGGCGCGGCACCGTGCTCGGCGTGCTCTTCGGCGCGCTCATCATGGCCGGCCTCATCAACGGCATGACGCTGCTTTCCGTCGAACCCGAGCACAAGCTGATGGCCCGCGGCCTCGTGCTCATTGTGGCGGTGTGGATGGATGTGCGGCTGGGGCGGACGGCGGCGGCTTAAAGGACGGTGCCGCGCAGCAGGAGGACGGCGGCGGTGAAGTAGATGACCAGCCCGGTCACGTCCACGAGTGTGGCGACGAACGGCGCGCTCGACGTCGCCGGATCGAGGCCGATGCGGCGCAGCAGCATCGGTAGCATCGAACCGGCGATCGAGCCCCACAGCACCACCCCGAGCACGGCGATGCCGACCGTCGCGCCGACGAGGTAAAAGTGCGGGCCGTAGATCGTGGAAAAATGCCCCCAGATGGCCACGCGCAGAAAACCGATCAGCCCGAGGATCAGCCCCAGCAAAGCCCCGGACGCCAGTTCGCGCCGCATCACGCGCCACCAGTCGGCGAGCTTCACCTCGCCCAGCGCCATCGCGCGGATGAGCAGCGAGGTGGCCTGCGAGCCGGCGTTTCCGCCCGCCGAAATGATCAGCGGGATGAACAGCGCGAGCATCACCGCGCGCTCCAGCTCGTGCTCGAAAAAACCCATTGCCGTGGCCGTGAACATCTCGCCGAGAAACAGCACCACCAACCAGACCGCGCGCTTTTTCACGAGGTCTAGCAGCGGTGCCTCCATATACGGCTCCTCCAGCGCCTCGACGCCGCCGAGTTTCTGAATGTCCTCGGTCGTCTCCTCCTCCTGCACGTCGAGCATGTCGTCCACGGTGACGATGCCAAGCAGCTTCCCCTCACTGTCCACTACGGGCAGGGTGTTGCGGTCGTACTTGCGGAAAACTTCGAGCGCGTCGCCCTCGGCGTCGGTCGCGCGCAGGGCGGTGAAAGTGCTGTCGCGAAACTCCGCGATGCGCGTGCCAACGGGGCGGATGAGGATTTCGCGGATGCGGATGTCATCGATCAGCCGCCCGCTCGGGTCCGTCACGTAGATCACGTTCAGCGTCTCCATCTCGGGGCCGTGGACCCGGATGTGGTCGAGCGCCTGCTGGATCGTCCACTCCTCGCGGACGCTGATGAAAGCCGGGGTCATCAGCCGGCCCACGCTGCCGTCGGGATAGTTCAGCAGCGCCTGGGCGATGGCTTTTTCCTCGGGCGACAGGAGCTGAATGAGCTGTACCACGGCCGCGCCCGGCAGCTCCTCGAGCAACGCCGTGCGGTCGTCCGCGGACATGTCATTCAGGATGCGCGCG
>JANPHJ010000050.1:0-34102 GCA_031424395.1 Chthoniobacter sp. | reverse complement strand
GACCTTGTTGTGATCGGGGCCGCGGGTGTCGTTGTGGATGACGGCCTGGTTGTAGAAGTCGCCGACATAGACCGCGCCGTCCGGGCCGACGCGCACTTCGATGGGCCGCCACCACATGTCCTTGCTGCGGATGAATTCCGTTTCTTCGCGACCGGGCTCTTTGTGAAAGGTGAAGCTCGATCCTTCGGGCGTGAGCTTGGCGTGGTGGACGATGTTGATCGTCGGCTCGGTGCAAAAATAATCGCCGTTGTACTGGGCGGGCCAGGAGCCGCCGTCGTAGATCACGCAGCCGGCGGCGGCGGTGAAGGAGCCGACCCAGTCGATTTGCACGTAGGCCATTTGCTCCCATGTCATCGCCGGGAAAGTTTTCTTCGATGGCTCGACGACTTTGTAGCTCGCGGTTTTGCCGACTTTGCCGCGCGCCAGCGCGTACTCGGGGAGGACGGTTTGCATGAGCAGTTCGCCGCTGGTGGGCTGGGTCCACATCACGCGGTTGTCGCCGGTGATTTCGAGGCCCCAGGTGTTGCCGCCTTTCGAGCTGTACTGCTCAAACGCGGAGCCGTCGGGTTTGAAACGGACGACGCCGCTGCCGATGTTGCCGAAGTCTTTCGAGCCGTCGCCCGACTTCACTTTGCCGGCGCTGTAACCGTGCGTGCAGTAAATCCAGCCGTCCCAACCCCAGCGCGGGTTGTTGATGACCGCGTGGGTGTCGCCCGTGCCGAGGCCAGTGTAGAGCTTCTCCACTTTGTCGGCCTTGCCGTCGCCGTCGGTGTCGCGCAGCCAGAGGATGTCGGGCGCCTGCGTGACGATGACGCCGTCCTTGTAAAAGACGAGGCCGGTGACGAGTTCGAGCCCTTCGTAAAAGACTTCCTTTTTGTCCATGACGCCGTCGCCTTTGCTCGAGGTGAGAATGCTGATTTTGTCGAGCCCTTTGCGCTCCTGTTTGTCGGGCGTGGGGTCGATGCCGCCGTGGTCTTTCCACTCCTTGCCGCGATAGTCGGGGCGCATGCCGCGCTTGCCGTTCGGGTACTCGGGCGTCTCGGCGACCCACAGGCGGCCGGCGGGGTCCCAGTCGAAGTTCATCGGCTTCGTGATGAGCGGCTCGGAGGCGACGAGTTTGAGCGTGAAGTCGGGATGAATTTCGAGCGCCTTGAGCGTGTCCGCCGGGCGTTGCGGGCCGCCTTCGGGATACGTTAGCGCGGAGATTTCCTCGGGCTTGCAGAACTCATCGAGGTTCGGGCGCTTGCCCGCCCACGCGATGCCGCGGAGCAGAATCGCGCGGTAGAACGGCTTCTCGAAAGTGAAGTAGAGATGCCCCGGGATGCTGACGAAGGCGCGGTAGTTGTCCTTTTCGTAAGCCCACATCTGCGGCTGGATGTCGTAGATGTTCACCTTGCCGCCCTCGACCTGCTTTTTGCCCGCGGGGACGTTCGGCGTGTAGCTCGTGGCGAGCACTTTCACGTCGGGTGAGATGTCCATGTCGTAGTAAATCTCGTCGTCGATGTGGAAGTTCGACGCGCCCCGCGTGATCGGGTGCCCGCCGCCGAGCTGCTGGTTTTCCGTGTAGTAGAGGTCCATCGGGCCTTCCTTCCACTTCGTCTTGCCCGGCACCCACGCGCCGCCGATGACGCACTTCCACCACGCCGGATCATTGCTCACCGCCGCGGTGTGGATGACCACGATGCCGCCGCCGCGCTGGGTGAAGTCGGCGAGGTTTTTCTTCTGCTCCTCGGTCGCGTTGCCGCCGTCCTGCGCATACATGACGAGCACGTCGGTCTGCGCGAGCTGCGCGGCGGTCGGCCAGTCCATGGCGCCGTCGGTTTTCATCCCGCGTTCGGCGAGGAGGACTTTCCAGTCGGTCAGGAATTTCTCGTGCTCATGCGCGTTCGGGCCGTGCGATTTTTTCCCGCCACGGATGAAGACGCGCAGCGGAGCGGCGTGTGCGGAGAAAGCGACGGCGAGGAGGATAAGGAGGGTGAGGAGACGTTTCATGGTGTGAGGTTTTCGGTGGGAGGGTGCGCGGAAGGAGGGTGCGCAGACAACCGCGAAGATGATACCCGCCAAAGGCGCCGCGACATGCTGAAAAAGCACGACCGCCTATCGCGGACGCACATCCGCACTGCGCAGGAGTCCGCGCCTTTCGCCGCTCAGACGATCTGCTCTGCCGTCTGAATCCCTGGGATCAGCGAAAAATGACGGTCATGCGTCAGCACGACCGCGCCGATGCGCCGGGCACAGCAGGCGATGATGATGTCCGTCAGCGCCAGATTGTGCCCGGCGCGATCAAGCCGCCAGGATTGCGCCTCTACATCTGCCCACAGCGCATTGTCCGTGGGCACGTAGAGCATGACATCCCAGCGGGCTTGGAATTTTTTCAGCAGCTTCGGCTCGCGCAATCCGCGCGCCACTTCGCTCCGCACCACGCCGCAGGTCGCGAGGTCGCGCACGAGTTCGATGCGCCGCAGTTCCTGCATCGGGTCGCGCCCGAGCCGCATGCCGCGGATATACCAGCAGCTATCGACGAGGACGGGGCTTGGGCTCACGGCGGTAGGTGACGGGCTTTTCGGCGACACGGAGCGAGTCTTCTTCGGTCGCGGGCTCTTCGTAGGCATTGCGCCACTCGGCAGGTGTGAGGCCGATGTCTTCGGAGAGCAAAGTCCGCAGCCGGTGCCTGCGATCGATTTCGCCCAAGGCGTAGTGGATCGCTTCGGTCTTGGTCTTCGCGCCCGTGGTCTCGCGGACTCTTTCCAAGAGGTCGTCGTCGATATTTAAGGTTAGCTTCATGCTGGCAAGTATCCATATCCAATACATACGCGCAACAACTTTTCCCGGCTTTGGTAAACAAACCTGCCGTTTCTCCGCGAGCGGCGAGTTTTTCTGCTATGAGGTTTCCCTATGCCCCAGATCAACCCTCAGCTCAGTGAAACCCATGTCGTCGGCACCGCCACGCGTGAGTGGAAGGTGCGCGCGCAGGAGTGCCCGGTGCTGGCGGGACAGCACATCGCGCATGTGGGCGTGGCGGATGCGGCGGCGCCGTATGAGATGGTGCGGATGGATCTGAGCGGGACGTATCTGCTCTCCTGCTCCAGCGGGCGCGGGCGCATCCTGCTCGACGGGCGCTGGCAGCTTTGCCGCGCAGGCTGGGCCTGCCTCGCGCCGCCGCATGCGCTGCTGGCCTTTCGCGCGGAGCCGGGCGTGCGCTGGGAATTCACCTGGGTGCGCTACCAGCAGCCGCCGGAGCAGAAGCCGATCATCACCGCTTCGTCGCCCGCTCTGGCGCGCTTCGATCCGCTGCCGTTGCGCTCCGCGGTGCTCGGGCTTTTTTACGAAATGCAAAGCCAGACCGCGCCGATGACTGTGACGCACTGGGTCGCACTCATCCATACCTACGTGCTGCGCTTCGCCCGACCGTGGCAGACCGACGACCGCCTCGGCCACCTCTGGGAATACGTGGCCGCGCGCCTCGGCGAGCCGTGGTCACTCGATGCGCTCGCCCGCCATTCGCACCTCAGCGCGGAGCACCTCCGCCGCCTGTGCCGCCGCGAACTGGGCCGGAGCCCCATGCATCAAGTCATCTACCTTCGCATGCAGCTCGCCGCAAAGCTGCTCGCGACGACCACCGACAAAGTCGAAACGATCGCCACCGCCATCGGGTACGAAAACCCGTTCGTCTTTTCGACCACGTTCAAAAAGTGGGTTGGCTGGCGGCCCAGCGATTACCGCGCAAAGCAGCGGTAGCGCCCTATTTCACGCTCGACGCCACGGCCTGCCCCAGCCCGGCACGCAGTGCGTCCCAGTCGCCCGCTCCCGTCTCCCAGCCACTGCTAAAACGCAGTACGCGTGAGGCGACATGACCGAGCCCCATCGCCGCGAGGACATGCGACGTTTCTTCCTTGCCGCTCGCGCAGGCCGAACCCGTCGAGACGGCCAAGCCAAGCTTGTCCAGCTTCACCACCCAGCGCTGGCGGCAGTCCGCCAGCTCGGGCATCACCGCTGAAACCGTGTTCCAGAGCCGGTCCGCAGCCGATCCGATGATTTTCACGCCGGGCAGATCACGCGCGAGTTGCTGCTCAAAGTTCACGCGCAGCGCGAGCCGTCGCGCCGCCTCGCCGTCGGGCAGCGCGGCCTCGCGCTCCTCCAGCGCGGCGATCATCGCCAGGACGCCCGCCACGTTTTCCGTCCCGGCCCGTCGGCCCTCCTCCTGCGGACCGCCAAGGAGCAGCGGGTGAAAGTTCGCCGGGCACTTTAGGAAACCGACACCCTGCGGCCCGCCGATCTTATGCGCAGAGCCGATCATATAATCGCAGGGCCCGAGCCCCGCTGCCGGCAACTTCCCGATCCACTGCGCCGCGTCGCAGAAAAACGCCACGCCGCGCTCCCGGCAGAGTGCCAGCGTCTCCCGCCACGGCTGCAGCACACCAGTCTCGTTGTTCGCCGCCATGATCGCCACCAGGCCGGGAATGTTCCGTTTCAATTCTTCGGCCAGCCATCCGAGATCCACCACGCCGTCGCGGGTCACAGGGATCAGCCGGTGGGCCTTGGGAAAGTAGCGCCGCACGGGCTCGATTACACAAGGATGCTCGATTGCCGAGAACCAGACTTCACCGGCTCCGGCGAGTGCCGCATGATGCAGCACAGCGTTCGCCGCCTCCGTAGCACTGCTCGTCCAAACTATTTCTCGAGGGTCGCACCCGAACCAGCCCGCCAGCTTCTCCCTCGCCTGCGTGAGCGTCGCCTCCGCCCGCGCACCGAGCCGGTGAGGGCTCGATGGATTCCCGATAAAGCGCTCTGCCGCATCGGCCCACGCCGCGCGCGCTGTCGCTGAGACCGGGTGGGTCGCGTTATGATCGAAGTAGATCATAACATTTCCGTCGTATCGGCGCGGGCAGGGCGCGGTTTCATCATTATCGGCTGCGACATCGCCGCGGAGGATAACGGCTCCCGCGCCCGCGACAAACCCAAACCCGCGCGCGCCGCTCTTGCGCCGCAAACCCGCACCGCTACCGTCGCGCCGTGTCCGACCCCGCGACCTCATTTTACAAGCGCTCCAACTTCGTCACCCACCTGCCCGCCGAGACGCTCTACAGCCCGTCGCATTTCTGGCTGCTCGAGACCTCGCCCGGCCGCTGGCGTGTCGGCTTTACAAAATTTGCCACGCGCATGCTCGGCGAAATCGTGGAGGTGCAGTGGGAGAAAGGCGACGCCGCGCCTGTGGCGAGTGGCGAGATCATCGGCTCCATCGAGGGCTTTAAAGCCATTAGCGACATTTACTGCGTCGCCGACGGCCATTTCGCCGGCGGCAATCCCGCGCTGCGCGACGCTATCGAACTCGTCAGCCGCGAGCCCTACGCCGCCGGCTGGCTCTACGAAATCACCGGCACCCCCGACGCCAAGTGCATCGGCCTCGCCGCCTATCGCGCCTTGCTCGACACCACCATCGACCACATCCTCGAAAAGCAGCAGCACCACGAATCCGAATGACCCCGCCATCATCTTCCCAGGCCCGCTACATCATGCTCGGCGGCTTTCTCGGCGCGGGCAAAACCACCGCCGTCGCCGCGCTCGCGCAGCAGCTCACGGCGCAGGGTTTGCGCGTCGGGCTCATCACCAATGACCAGGGCAGCGAACTGGTCGATACCGCCATGCTCCGCGCCCGCGGCTTCGCCACCCAGGAGATTCCTGGCGGCTGTTTCTGCTGCCGCTTTAATTCCCTCGTCGATGCCGCGCGCTGCCTCGACGCCGCGTCGAAGCCCGACGTTTTCATCGCCGAGCCGGTCGGCAGTTGCACCGATCTCGTCGCCACCGTCACCTATCCGCTGCGCCGCATCTACGGCGCGCAGTTCGTCATTGCCCCGCTCAGCGTGCTCGTCGATCCGCTCCGCGCCGAGGCCGTGCTCGGCCTCGCGGAGGGGAAAAAATTCTCCGACAAAGTCCTCTACATCTACCGCAAGCAGCTCGAAGAAGCCGACCTCATCGTCATCGCGAAAAGCGACCTGCTCCCCGCCGACCGGCTCCAGCGCTTGATCGCGCGGATGTCCGCCGAGTTTCCTCACGCCGAGATTCTCCACGTTTCCGTCCGTGAAAACCGCGGTCTCGCCGAGTGGTTCGCGCGCCTCGAAACCGGCGAGCAGCGCCCGCGCGCGACCATGGAAGTGGACTACGCCCTTTACGCCGAAGGCGAAGCGCTCCTCGGCTGGCTCAACGCCACCGTGCAGCTCGCGCATGCCGATGGCTTCGACTCCGACGCCCTCCTTACGCACCTCGCCCGTGACATCCAGCAGCGCCTCGCCGGAGCCGAGATTGCGCATTTGAAAATGACCCTCAGCCCCGACGGCGGCCTCGGCGACATCGCCGTCATCAATCTCGTCCGCAGCGATTTCATCCCCGAGCTTTCCCTCCGCCTCGAAGCCCCCGTCCCCGCCGGCCAGCTCATCATCAATTGCCGCGCCGAGGCCGATCCCGACTCGATCCGCGCCGTCGTCCGCGGCGCCGTCGCCGCGCTCCTGCCGGCCTTTCCCGGCCTCACCGTGCAGCTCGACCACCTCGAATGCTTCCGCCCCGGCAAACCCACGCCGACCCATCGCGATGTGGCGCGCGCAGGCTAGAGCGGCTCAAGTAAAAGTGTGGCCGACGCGAAGCGGCAGCGATCCGGGCGGGTTGGCTCAGGGTTGGTTTCGTTTCTCAAAGGCCTCGCACAATCTAACCGCGCCGAGGATGAGCAGCGCCGGGCGGACGAGGGCGAAAGCCAGCCGCACCAGCACCGCCACGAGCCGCCCGACCGGCAGCACCGTGAGCACGAGACCCGCGACGAAGGCCAGCCCGACGGCCTGCGCTGGCTCCTGCCGCGCAAAATTTTGGGCGCGCGCGCCCAAGTCTTCGGCGGATTTTTGCCAGTCGCAGCAGCCGCTGGTGGTCAAATTGTTTTTGGGAATTTTGCGGGAGGCAGGCATGGCGGTGAGACTTTGGGGACGCAGCCATTACAGGCGAAGCGGCGGACGTTTTCAAACTCTCCTTTTTTCCAATCGAGCACCGCGCGCCGGCTTGACCGCACTTTTTCACGAATGTCGCGTCATTCAGATTCCGTTCCGCAAAAGTTTCCCCTACGCTCCGCGCGCCATGAAAAATTCCCGCGCGTTTTCTCTCTTCGCGTTCAGCCTTTTTGCCAGCGTCGCGCTCACCCGCGGCGCGGAGGCGCCCACGATCACCATCAGTAAAAGCGACAAGCTCGCCGTCGCCATCGGCACGCTTAGCGGCGCGGACGGCGCGGCGGCGGCGAAGATTTTGCAGAACGACCTGGCCATGTCCGGCTACTTCAATATCGGGCCGGCGGCGAGCGCCGGTTTTGTCATCGGCGGCACCTCGGGCGGCGGCAGCCTCGCGGGCACGGTCACGGATCGCTCGGGGAAAACGGTGCTGAGCCAGACTTTCAGCGGCACGCCACGGGGCAAGGTGCATGCGTTTGCCGATGAGATCATCGAGACGGTGACCGGGAGCAAAGGCATCGCCAATACCCGCGTCGCCTTTGTCTCCAACCGCAGCGGGCACAAGGAAATCTACACCGCGGATGCCGATGGCTCCGGCGTGCATCAGCTCACGAACGACGCCAACATCAGCGTCGGCCCGCGGATTAGCCCGGATGGGCGCACGCTGGTTTATACGGGTTACAAAAGCGGCTACGCGGATGTGTATGAGATCGAGCTGGCGAGCGGTGCGCGCAACCGCATCATCAAATCGCCTGGCACTAACACTGGTGCGAGTTACTCCGCCGACGGCCATCAGCTCGCCGTCATCATGAGCAAAGAGGGCAACCCCGAACTCTATACCACGGGCGCGGGCGGCGGCGGCGCGCGCCGGCTCACGCGCAGCACCGGCGTCGAAAGCACGCCCACCTGGTCGCCCGACGGCGCGGAGATCATCTACTCCAGCGACGACCGTGGCACGCCGCAGCTCTACCGCATTTCCGCCAGCGGCGGCACCGGCCGCCAGCTCAGCACCGGGCATGGCTATAACACCGAGCCGAACTGGTCGCCCGACGGCAAAAAAATCGCCTTCACGGTGCGCGATGGCGGCGGCTTTTCCATCGCCGTGCTCGACCTCGCCGGTGGCAGCGCGCGCGTCGTCGCCACGGGCGAAGGCCCGGCTTGGGGCGCGGATTCGCGGCACCTCATTTACGCCGAGGGCGGCTCGCTCATTTTGCTCGACTCGCAAACCGGCCAGAAGACAACAGTCGTCAGCGGCTTCGGCAAAATCTCCGAGCCCTCCTGGTCGCGTTAAACACTCCCCTTACCTCCCATCGCCCGCACTTTTATGAACACGCCACGCCTTTTCCAATTCGCCCTCGCCGCGCTCATCGCACTGACTTTCACCGGCTGCGCCAACGGCAAAAAAAAGACCGGTGGCGGCGGCGGCGGAGCGGACGGCGACTTCGTGAACGGCACGCCGCTGCCCGAGCGGCAGGAAGGCGTTTCCTTTCTCGGTTCAAACGTGGATCGCAGCAAATTCAGCCCCGTCCATTTCGGCTTCGACAGCGTCGCCATCGACAGCGGCGAGCGCGGCAAGATAGACGAGGTCGCGGGCTTTTTGAAAAGCGCGTCCAATACCCTCATCCTTGCCGGTTTCACTGACGAGCGCGGCACGCCCGACTATAACCGCGGCCTCGGCGAACGCCGCGCCCAGGCCGTGCGCGAGGCGCTGATCCGCGCCGGCGCGGACGCGGGAAAAATCCAGACCGTGAGCTTCGGCGCGGAGATGCCGGCGGCGACCGGCGGCGGCGAAAGCGCGTGGGCCAAAAACCGTCGCGCGGAATTCGGCGTCGTCCGCTGAGCAAGGCAGCAGGCTGTTTCGCGGGTGACCTCGCATGACGTGGGACTACCTCATCGTCGGTGCGGGCTTTGCCGGCGCGGTGCTCGCCGAGCGGCTGGCCAGCCAGTGCGGCGCGACGTGCCTGGTCATCGACCGCCGCGCGCACATCGGCGGCAACGCCCACGACCACTACGACGCCGCCGGTGTGCTCCTGCACAGCTACGGCCCGCACTATTTCCGCACGAACTCGGACCGCATCGTCGCCTACCTCAGCCAGTTCACTGAATGGCATCCGGTCGAATACAAAATCCTCTCATGGACGCACGGGCGCTTCTGGCAATTCCCGATCAATCTCAACACCTTCGAGCAGCTCGTCGGGCACCCGGCGACGAGCGAAGAGATGGAGCGGACGCTGGCCGAGTGGCGTGTGCCCATCGCCGAGCCGCGCAACAGCCAGGAGGTCATCGTCTCGCAAGTGGGCGTGAAGCTCTACGAGATGTTTTTCAAAAACTACACGCGCAAACAATGGCGGCGCGACCCGCGCGACCTCGATGCCAGCGTCTGCGGCCGCATCCCCATCCGGCTGAACCGTGACGACCGCTATTTGTCCGACAAATTCCAAGCCCTCCCCCGCGACGGCTACACCGCCATGTTTCGCAAGATCCTCGCGCACCCGAAAATCGAAGTCCGCCTCCAGACCGACTACCGCGAAGCCCGCGCGCAGATTCCCCACCGCCACCTCATTTTCACCGGGCCGATCGACGAATACTTCGAACACCGCTTTGGCTCCTTGCCCTACCGCTCGCTCCGCTTCGAGCCCGAGACGCTGGCGCAGGAATTCTACCAGCCCGCCATGCAGGTAAACTACCCGAACGACTACGACTTTACCCGCATCGTCGAACTTAAGCACGCCACTGGCCAGCGCCTCCCCGTCACAACCATCGTGCGCGAATACCCCGACGACTTCGGCCCCGGCAAAGAGCCCTACTACCCCATCCCCGCCCCCGACACCCGCGCCCTCTACGAGCGCTACGCTGCCCTCGCCGCGCATGAGACAGGCACCACTTTCGCCGGACGCCTAGCTACTTACCGCTACTACAATATGGATCAGGTCGTGGGCATGGCGCTGGCGGAGTTTGATAAGCTCCGCGGGTCATGATGACCATCCCGTCAGGTGGGGGTGAGGCCGAGGTGCCGGCCAATCTGGCGGCGGAGGTCGCGCTGGATGGTTTCGACGCGGAGGTTGGCGTTGATGACGGTGAAGGCGTGATCTTTAGCCAAGGCCTGAAACTCGGCGGCTAGCAAGCGCTGGTATTTGATGAAGCTGTCGAACATGTCCCGCGATAGGCCGAGATCCATGCCGCTTTCCCAATAGTCGAGGGTGGGATTTTTTTGAAAGTTGCGCTCTACGAGCTGGCGCGCGCCAACCCGAAAGTAGAATATGGCGTCGGGGATTAGCGCCGGGCTGTAGATGTTGCGCACCCAGCCGGGGTCACCCCCGCGTACTATATCGCGCGCCATGAGGGTATAAATGTAACGGTCGGCGAGGACGATGAGGCCTGCACGCAGGGCCGGGATGATTTCGTGGACGAGCTGGTCGAAGAAATCGGTGGCATAAAAAAGCGATAAAGTAGTGTGGGTGAGGACGTTACCTTGCTTTGCATCTTCCAGTTCTTCGGCCACAAGATTCGACCGGCGAAGGCCCATGTGGCGTACGGCGAAGCCATTAGCCTCGAGCCATTGGCTGAGCTGGGCGATCTGGGTGGAGCGACCAGAACCATCCGCCCCCTCAATGGCGAAGAGTTTTCCGGCGAAGCGGGTATCGCGCAGCTCAGGAAGGGGGCGACCGAAGAAAGCTTTTTCCTTTAGGGGCATTGTCGGGGGTGGGTAATGAGGAGGACGTAGAAGTGTCTCGATATACTCACTCTTGGCTTCATTTTTGACGCTTGTAAGCCGGAAGGTCGATTTTTTCGCGGATAATCTGGCGTACTTTGGCCTGCTGGATGTGGATTTCTTCAGTGGCGTCGATGAGGGTGAAGCCGCATGGCTCGCGCATGGCTTCATATTCGGCATGGACTTTGCCCTGAAAGATGCGGAAGCTTTCGTACGGGTCCGTGCTCCAACCCATGTCGAGCCCGGCTTCGTGATACTTGAGGGTGGGGCGGCCTTCCAAGATGCGCGCGAGGGAAATTTCGAGCGGGACGCGGAAGTAGAAGGTGATTTCGGGGTGGACGGCGAAGCTGTAAAGCTCGGCAACCCAGTCGTGATCTACGCCACGGACGGCATCGCGGGCGAGAGCCGTGAAGATATAACGGTCACAGAGAACGATGTATCCAGCACGCAGCAGCGGAAGGATCTGGCGCTCGTAGCGGTCGGCGAAATCGGTGGCGTGGATCAGGGAGAAAGTTGTTGGCGTGAGAAGTTGGCGTTTCTTGCCTTTTGTCGTGGACTTTTTGACCAGAATGGAGGAATTCCACTCGGTAAAGAATACCCGGTAGCCTTCGAGTTCGAGCCAGCGTTTGACGAGGTAAATCTGGGTGGACTTACCAGAGCCATCGAGACCCTCGACGGCGATGAGTTTACCGGTGTAATTTCGTTTTGGGGCAACCACGCTGAGAATTGTTGCGACTCGGCGACAGATTGCAACGGATATTCCCAGCCAGCGCTCGATTGTTTAACCAAATATAGACACTAAACGCCTGTTTTTTTCCATGGAGCCCCATCGTCATCTTGATTTTTCTCAACTTATCGACCAAGCGCGGTTAGCCCGTGATCTGGCCTATGCGCCGTATTCGCATTTTGCCGTCGGCGCGGCGCTGCGAACGAGGAGTGGGCGGATTTTTACGGGGTGCAATGTCGAAAACCTCTCCTATGGACTCACGATCTGCGCGGAGAGGGCTGCGGTGTGTGCGGCGGTGGCCGCTGGGGAGCAGGAATTTGAAGCCCTGGCTGTGGTGGCCGATTCAAAGGAGCCGGTAACGCCATGTGGCGCTTGCAGACAGGTACTTGCCGAGTTTTCGGCCACCTTGCCAGTGTGCTCGGCAAATCTGGCAGGCGCGGTCTATAAATCGAGTATTGCGGAACTACTGCCACGGGCAAAGGAAGGAATACTGGGAACGTAGGTGTTCCACGTAGAACAACGATGTTCACCTATCCCAAAAAATACGATGTGATCGTCATCGGTGCCGGTCACGCGGGGATCGAGGCAGCGATGGCTGCCGCCCGTCTCGGCTGCGAGACGCTGATGCTTACGCAGAATCTCGACTCGGTAGGGCAGATGTCCTGCAATCCAGCAATTGGCGGACAGGCCAAGGGGCAGATTGTCCGTGAGATCGACGCACTCGGCGGGATGATGGGCTTGAACACGGACGCGACGAGCATTCAGGTTCGTATGCTCAACAGGACGAAAGGACCCAGCGTCCGCTCCCCTCGGGCGCAGTGCGACAAGAAGGCGTATCAGTTTCGCGCCAAAGCAGTGCTGGAACGACAGGCGAGACTTGACCTCAAACAGGGCAACGTGGTGCGCATCCTGGTGGACGAAAACGGCGCGTGTGGCATAGAGACCAACCTCGGACTGCGAGTGGAGGGACGCGCGGTAGTGATTACCACGGGAACGTTCATGCGCGGCTTGCTGCATGTGGGTCTGCAAAACCAGGCCGGAGGGCGGATGGGCGACAGTTTTTCCACGCTCAGCGACAGTCTGAAGGAACTTGGGTTTGAAGTCGGGCGCTTCAAGACCGGCACCCCATGCCGCGTGCATGGGAAGACCATTGATTTCGCCCAATGTGTAACCCAACACGGAGATGATCCCGCACTCCCTTTCTCGTACATGCCAGAAGAGTTGGTTCGCGAAAAGCACGACGTCTTCTCCCTGAACCACTGGCACGACGGTGTGTTCCATGTGGAACAGCTGCCTTGTTGGATCACTCATACAAACGCCTGCACGCACGATCTTATCCGCGCAAATCTGGACAAGTCCCCGCTTTACGCTGGACAGATCGTGGGCGTCGGCCCGCGCTACTGCCCCTCGATCGAGGATAAAGTGGTCAAGTTTGCCGAGAAGACCTCGCACCAAATTTTTCTCGAACCGGAGGGGCGTCACACCGAAGAGTATTACGTCAACGGCGTTTCGACCAGCCTGCCTATGGAGGTGCAATACGCCTTTATCCGCACCATCCAAGGTTTGGAAAACGCCGAGATCATGCGGCCCGGTTACGCCGTCGAATATGACTACTGCCCGCCCACACAGTTGAATCACTCCCTAGAAACCCACCGGGTACCCGGTCTCTATTTTGCTGGGCAAATCAACGGCACTTCTGGTTATGAGGAGGCGGGAGCGCAAGGATTGGTGGCCGGGGCCAACGCGGCCCTCAAGATATTGGGGAAGCGGGCCCTTCAGCTTTCCCGCTCCGACGCTTACATCGGCGTGCTCATCGACGATCTCGTGACCAAGGGCACCCCCGAGCCCTACCGCATGTTCACTAGCCGGGCCGAGCATCGCCTCGTCCTTCGGCAAGACAACGCCGACCTCCGTCTCACGCCCATCGCCCACGCCTGTGGTCTGGCCAGTGCTGCACGTCAGGAAAAGGTGGAGCGAAAAACTGCTGATCTCACTCGGCTGAGGGCTTTCGCCGAGTCCACCCGTTTCGGTGAAACCCACCTCGCCCAATGGCTGCGCCGTCCCGAAAGCTCAGTTGAGCAAATTCCCGCTGCGGTGCGCGGAGGATTCTCCGCCGATTGCTGGCAGGCCCTGGCGATCGAGATTAAGTACGCGGGGTACATCAACCGCCAGAATTCAGCGATCGAAAAGCTTCAGGCCGCTGAGTCGAAGCGCATACCTCCCCATATCGATTTCAACACTCTCCTTGGCCTGCGAGCCGAGACCCGGCAAAAACTCGCGCGTATACGCCCCGAAACCCTGGGTCAAGCCGCGCGCATTAGCGGAATCACCCCGGCAGATCTCGCGTTGCTGTCCGTGTTGATCCAACGTCCAAAGCAAGAATCATTTACATCGAAATAGTGGTATTTGTTTAATTATACATCACAATTGAGTAGATTGGTCGGCCTTGGCTTTGCAGTGCTTAGGTCAGCGCGCTGCTCTGCGCGCGGGGCGATTACCGCGCGAGCTTGGCAAACACGGCCTCCAGCCGCGGGGCGATGGCGGCGAAGGAGAGCCGCCCGTGCGCGAGGGTGAGCGCGCGCGCGACGGTTTCCTGGGCGTCGTGCGGGTGTTCGAGGATGCGCGCGGCGAGGTCGAAAAGTTGCTCGGTGGTGCGCCCGTGGCCGCAGAGGTCAGGGAAGACGAGGCGCTCGGTGGCGCCATTGCCCCCCACGCACGGGAGGCGGCAGAGCAGGGAGTCGCCGGCGACCTGGCCGGGCACGGCGCTGGCATCGAGCTGCCAGACGAGGCGGTGCTGCGCCATGAGCCGCAGGTAGCGCGGGTAGGGCAGGCACTGCTCGATCACGCGCAGCAGGCCGTCGGGAAATTGCAGCCGGCCGAGCAGGCGGCGTCCGAGCCAGCCGTCGCCGTTGAAAACGGTGACGGGCTCCTGAAGCGGTGCGGCGAGCTGGCGCACGGCGAGGAGCGCGGCGAGATGGTTGCGCGATGGCGTGGCAAACTCGCGCGTGCCCACGAAGATGCCGCGGCGCTCCTCGGGCGGCGTCGAAAAATCCCAGCGCGGGGCGTCCACCGGATAGGGCGTGGGAAGAAATTCCGCGGATCGCGCGCCCGCGCCGAGGTAGAGCGGCACGAGGTCGGGCACGGTGGCGATGGCGCTGTCGGCGCGCTCGCAGATTTCCTGGAAGAGCCTGAGTCTATCAGGCTTCCCGAGCAGCGTCGCGACTTGGAAAGCGCCCGCCTCTTTCAGCGAAACGGCGACCGTTTTCCCCGCGCGACGCAGTTCGTGCAGCGCGTTGCGGCAGGCTTTCAAATCGCTGCGGAGCAGCAGCAGCACATTTTTTGTGGCGGCGGGGATGTCCTGGTCGCGGCGGTAAAACGCGCCGCCGGTGCAGGCAGCGAAGGCGTGAAAATTCACTGGGCCGTGCGTCGCCTCGTCGGGCGCGCCGGCACCGTCGGCGAAGTGCTGTTCGGGGTCGCGACCGCTGGGATTGAGAACGGCGATGGGCATGTGGGACGGCGCGCACTCCACCGGAAATGCCACGCGGCGGCAAAACAAACCAGCCGCGTGCTACGGCGCGTGCACGACCTTTTCGCGGTAACCCTGCATGGTGCTCGCGGGCGTGGAGAGGTAGATGTCCTGCACGTCGCCGAGCCGCATGAGCATCCACGGCGCGAGGGAGTTTTCGCCGTTTTTCGTATAGACGATGTCGTCGGCGATGAAGACGCAGGAGTGGATGGTCTCAGCGGCGGCGTTGTTGAAAAAGAGGACGTCGCCGTAGCGGTAGGGCGCGGGGACGGTGGCGTAGTTTTCGATCACGCGGCGCGAGGCGAGGCGGGTGTCGAGGTAATAGTCCTGCGGGCTGCGCGAGAAAAAATTCAGCGACGTCCAGTGGCAGTCTGGCATGCGCCCGCGGGTGGCGAGGTCGGGCGTCGGGTAGGTGTAAAGGCGGCGGCGGGCGAGCGGGGGGAGCAGGTGGGTGATGTCGAGCGTGGTGCCGCACGGGCGTTCGGCCACCGAGCTGAGCAGCGGCAGGATGTCGCTGTCGGCGCGGCCGCCGCTCCAGTAGTCGGCGATGGCTTTCGGGTCGCTGTCGGCGGGGATTTTGATGTTCGCCACGAGCGTGCGGGTGCGGGTGGCAGACTTGAAAATGTGCTGCACTTCGGCCTCGGTGTGCGCGTGGTTGAGCAGCGTGCGGAGGTCGCTGAAGGCGAGCGCGCGGCCGCGGCGGTAGGTCATTTTGCGGATGAGTCCCTTGATTTCCTCGGTGAGGTCGGTGTCGCGCAGCCACTCGTCGAGATTGCCGCCGGGGATGAAAATCGGGTCGTGGTGAAATTCGTTGAGCGGCGTCTTGGCGAGTTCCGCATAGACGATGGCGCGCATCTCCGGGGTCATGGCCTCGAGGTCGGGGACGAGCGGGTAAAGCGTGAGGACGCCGTCCTGCACGGTGCGGTGCTGCGGATCGAGCACGCGCTCCTGCATGGTCGCGGGCAGACCGGCGCGCTGGAAAAGGGCGCGCAGCGTGGCGGCGTCATGGCCCACGAAAGACCAGTGCGGCACGGAGTTTGGCTTGGGCACACCGGCGAGGAGAAAGTCCGGCGCTTCGAGGTAAAGCGGGCTGGATTCGAGCTGGCCCCAAGGACCGGGCCGGGCGGCGATCACGGGCACCTCGGAGGGCGTCGCAGCGGCCGTGACGAGGATCGTCTCCGCCAGCACCGCATGAGCCGCGAGGGCTGATAGGAGCAGGATCAGTATTTGTTTGTATGACATCCGAAAAATTTCGCGCCGGACGTTTCCAGCAAACTGCAGGAAGGCAAATGAAGATCGCGTCACGACCGGGGAAAGCTCGTGCCAAAGGAAAAACCGCCACTAGGGCCGCCCAGGCGCTCCGCCGCGAGATGGATGCCGGCGGCTTTGTCGAGCGTCTCCTGCCATTCCTTCTCCGGGACGGAGTCCGCTACGATGCCGGCCCCGACGTGAAAGTGGGCGCAGTCGCTTTCCACCACCACGGTGCGGATGGCGATGCTGAACTGGCTCTCGCCATTGAACCCGAACCAGCCGAGCGCGCCGGTGTAGAGGCCGCGCGGCGCGGGCTCGAGTTCGGCAATGATTTCGCGCGCGCGCTTTTTCGGCGCGCCGGTGATAGAGCCGCCGGGGAAGCAGGCGCGCAGCGCGGCGAGATGATCCACGTCCGCGCGCAGCCGGCCCTCGACGGTGGAAACGAGGTGGAAGACCTGCTCGAAACTTTCCAGCTTCAGCAGCTCGCGCACGGTCACGCTGCCGTACTCGCAGACGCTGCCGAGGTCGCTGCGTTCGAGGTCGGTGATCATCACCAGCTCGGCGGTTTCCTTGGGCGACGCGCGCAGCTCGTAGGCGGAGAGCGTGTCGGCGTGCGGCTCCGCGCGGCGCGGGCGCGTGCCTTTGATGGGGCGGGTGCGGATGGCGCGGCCCGACATTTTCAAAAACTCCTCCGGCGATGCCGAAAGGATCGTGCGTCCGCCGAGCGCGAGATAAGCGGCGTGCGGCGCGGGCGAGTAGTGGCGCAGGGCCTCGTAGAACGCGAAGGCGTCGCCGTGCCACGGCGCGGTGCAGCGGTGGGCGAGGTTCACCTGGTAGATGTCGCCGGCGGCGATGTGCTCCTGCGCCCGCGCGACCATGGCGCAGTAGCGCCCGGGGGTGATCTCGGGCGTGAAAACCGGGCGCTCTCCAGACGGCGCGGGCGGCGGCGCGGCGCGCTCGATTTTCGCCCACAGCTCGCCAACCTCGTGCCAGGTGTGGTCGGCGTGGCGGAAGATCAGCGCGTCCTCGTAGAAGCCGAAACAGAACGCGCCGTCGTATTCGACGAAGCCGGCGGCGAAGCCGTTCGGCAGGCCGTCGTCCGGGGCCGCGTCCGTCTGCCGCGCGGCGAGCTGCGCGCGCAGCCGCGCCCAGTCGGCGTCGGTGTGGCCGCGCATGATTTCCGCCGGGGCCGCGGCGACGAGGGAGAGCTGCGCGCTTTGCCCGCCCTCCAGCGCCGTGTCGAAAAAAACCAGCCCCGGCAGATGCCGCCCCCGCGCCGCGACCTCCGCCGGCGGGAGGTCGAGCGCGAGCGGCCGCGGGGCGCGGAAGCCAGAAGTTTTGACCACGGATTGCACAGATTTCATGGATTTCAGGAAATGGGCCTCCTGGAAGTAATCCGTGTCATCCGAGAAATCCCAGAAATCCGTGGTTCAAAAACCGGCCATTTCCATGCGCGGGAGCCATCTGGGTTGGGTGTTCATTTTCAAACGTAGAGACGCAGAGAGCGCAGAGCTTGGGGTCAGCAACGTCCGTCCCCACCTCTGCGTCCTCCGCGGCCTTGCGTCTCTGCGTTAAAACAAAACCGCTAAAATCGCACCAGGGGTCTTCACAACCGGATGCCGAGCTTCGCGTAGGCCGAGCGGATTTGCTTCATCAGGTCGGATTCGCTGCGGCCATCGAGCAGGATTTGCAGGGTCTTTTTATGAAAGGCGGCGCGCGCCTCGGGCGTGGCCACAGCGGCGGGCGGCTGCGGCAGCTTCATGTTGCTGCGGTAGTCGAAACTCCCGTCGGCGCGCAGCGTCACGCCGGGCTGCTTTTTGAAATCCTCCATCGCCTGCCCGTATTTCTCCTGCTCCTTGCGGACCTCGCCCAGCTCGCGGAAATAGCGCGCCATGAGCTGCCCGTCGCCTTTGCTGTCGAGGTGCATGAAGTAGTACACGAGCAGATAGGACGTGAAATAAAGCTGGTGTGACGCGCGCGGCGTCTCCGCCAGCACCGCGTTCCACTCCTCGTTGGTGATCGGGAAAAGCTTGTCCAGCGGGTACGGCTCGGGCACGCCGCTGACCGTCTTTTTTTTCAAAAACTCGAGATAGTCCTTCATCCCGTTCTTCGCCGCCGAGACGCGGAAATGGCCGGTTTTCAGCGGCAGGTTGCCGGTGTATTCCGCGGTGCCTTCGACCATCCACTGCGGCAGGAGATCGTGCCAGAAGTGCATCATCTGATGGGTCAGCTCATGCACCATGGTGTGCGTCTCGAAGCTGTCGTCCTTCGCGTAGCTCTTGCCCACCAGCTTCACGCCGATGCTTTCAAACGGCACCATGAACATCTGGTCGCGCGAGCTGTATACGCCGCTGCTGTTCGGCAGCCCGCCGCCGGCCAGGTAGGCGTTTTCGTCCTTGAAAAGCCGCGCGTGAAAATACGCGCCCGCCGGCGGCTTTGGCTCGATGTTCCAAGGCAGCGCCTTCAGCAGCTCGTAGGTCGCCTCGAAATTCCGCGCCACCTCGCGCAGCAGCGCCTGCGTGAATTTCCCCTGCGACTCAAACTCGAAGTGCGTGGTGCGGTACACGTACTTTTCGCCCACCGCATCCTCGCTCACCACCTCCGCTTTGACCTGCGCCGGCTCTACGCCCACCGTATCCGGCATCGTCACCTTGATCGGCTGCTTTTTCTGCCACTCCGCGAGCCACGCCTGATCCTCCGCGCTCAGCTTTGCCGCGGGCGCCTGCTGCTGCGCCCCGTTGGGCAGGCGCAGCGTGACGGTCGTCCCGTCGTAGGCCACCACGGCGGCCTGGAAAGGCTGGCCCTCCGCAGTCTTCCAAGCGCGCGGCGGATTGGCGGCGGGAAGCTGCGCCACGGCCAGCGCCACGGTGCCGAACCACATGAGAAGGGGGGCAAAGGCGCGTTTCATCCGCGCGGTGTAGCACAGCGCGCGCTTTTGCCAAAGGGCAACATCGCGCTTGCTGCGCGGCGTTTTCGCGGCACTATGCCGCTCCCGCCAAATCCGGGGCGCAGGTTTTTCCCCCGCGCCGGATGCGCGGGAGACATGGATGGGTGGCAGAGTGGTCGATTGCGCACGCCTGGAAAGCGTGTTTACCGCAAGGTAACGGGGGTTCGAATCCCCCCCCATCCGCTCTGCTCCGCGGTGCCGTAACAATAAATTGGCCGAAGCCTCGATTTGTAATCGTTTTTCTTGCCTGGTAATCGAATCTTCGGTTGACCTGCATTGCCAATGTCAGACCTGAACGCTCAGCCCATGGGCTACCGACTTCTTCGGGAGCGGCATGCTCTCGTCTGCCTTCCGCACGATGTCGAATCCTTCGTGCTCGCGCAAGGTGTCCGCCGCACGGAGGTGGCACCCGATGGCCGCCGGGCCGAGTACTACGTTAAGCAATACTGGCCGGGCGAGTCCGACTTCGAGCACCTTGAGTTCGCATTGCGCTACGAAGGGCTCCACCTCGGTCTCCTCCGCGCCCTGTTGCCCCGGCTCGAACCCTCCGTGACCGCCGCTTACATCCGGGACAAACCCACCGGCGCCTATGCCCGCCGCGTCTGGTATCTTTACGAAACTTTTACCGGCACCCGGCTTGAGGTCGCTGACACCATGCAGGGCAACTACATCGACCTCGCCGACCCGCAGTTCTATTACACCAGTTCGCCGTCCGAGCGCAGTCCCCGGCATCGGGTGAACATGAACCTGCCGGGCACTCCCGCGTTCAGTCCCATGATTCGCCGCACCAAGGCGCTGGCGGACTGGGAGCGCCAGCGGCTCGATGAACGCAGCCGCCAGGTCGTGGCCGACATCCCGCCGGAACTCTACGAGCGCGCCCTCCAGTTTCTATACTCCCGCGAAACCAAGTCCTCCTACGCCATTGAGCGCGAAACCCCAGATCTAAAGCGCGCCGCCCGTTTCGTCGCCGCGTTGCGCGAAGCGGCCACCCGCGACTACCTGCAAAAGGACGCCCTGGTTGCGCTCCAGCGCACCGTTGTAGACGAGCGTTTCGCCAATGACGGCTGGCGCGATTCCATCGGGGAGCAAAACTACGTCGGCTCCAGCCTCGCCGCCGGCGACGAGCAGATTCACTTCATCTCTCCCCGGCCCGACGATCTCGCCGCGCTCATGGAGGCCTTTCTCGAAGCTGCCCGCCGCATTCTCTATTCAGGGCTAAACCCCGTCCTCGCCGCCGCCGCCATTGCCTGGCCCTTTGTCTTTCTCCATCCCTTCACGGATGGCAACGGACGCCTCCACCGTTTCCTCATCCACTACGTCCTCGCCTTCCTCCGCTTCGTGCCGGATGGAGCCATCTTCCCCGTCTCCGCCTGCATGCTTCGCCGGATGCGCGCCTACGACGCCAGCCTCGAAAGCTTCTCCCGCCCGCTCCTCCCGCTCATCGACTACACCCTCGACGCCCGCGGACGCCTCACCGTGCAGAACGACACCCGCGACTACTACCGTTATCCGGATTGCACCGCCATTGCCGAGGCCCTCTTTGGTTTCGTCGCCGAGACCATCGAGACTGAATTGCCTAACGAAATCCGTTTCCTCCAGCAATACGACGAAGCCCGCCGCCGCCTGCGCGAAGTCGTGGATTTGCCCAACCGCCACGCCGACCTTTTCGTCCGTCTTTGTGTGCAAAACAAAGGCACGCTCTCACCAGGCAAGCGTCGCCTGGAAGAATTTGCAAAACTCACTTTCGAGGAAATGGACGGTCTTGAAGCCGCTGTCCGGGACGCATTCGGGCTGCCCGGCTGATGAAAAGTGCAACCGCGGGCTGAGCGCGGTTTTCCACGTGACACAAACTCCCGCTGCCGTGAACCCCGAATCCTGCCCCGACTGCCTGTTCCAGCCCGAAGCCTTTTCCCGCCGCGCCATGCTGAAGTCGCTCTCGTGCGGCTTCGGCTACCTCGCCTTTGCCGGGCTCGCCACGCGCGCGGCGGCGGCGGAAAATCCGCTCGCGCCCCGCGCGCCGCATTTCTCCGCGCGGGCGAAACGCGTGATCTTTCTCACGATGCGCGGCGGCCCGTCGCATGTGGACACCTTCGACTACAAGCCGCGACTCACCGCGGACACCGGTAAGCCGGGCAAGCGCCCCGGCACGCAGCTCCTTGGCTCGAAATGGAAATTCGCGCAGAGCGGCAAGAGCGGGCTGTGGATTTCCGAGCTGTTTCCCAATGTGGCCAAGCATGCGGATGAAATGTGCCTGGTGCGCTCGATGCAGACCGACCTGCCGAGCCATCCGCAGGCCTTTATGAAAATGCACACCGGCAATTTTCAGTTCGTCCGCCCGTCGCTCGGCGCGTGGTCACTCTACGGGCTGGGCACCGAGAATGAAAACCTGCCCGGCTTCATCACCATCACGCCGCCGAACGGCTTCGGCGGCGCGCAGAATTACGGCAGCGCCTTTCTCCCGGCGATCTACCAGGCGCAGCGCATCGGGCAGGAAAACCGACCCATCGCCGGTGCGGAGGTGCGTAATCTCGAGACGCAGCTCAGCCCGGCCGCGCAGCGCGATGAGTTGGAACTGATCCAATCGCTCAACCACGAAAAACTCGCGCGCGACCGCGTGAACCCGGAGGTCGAAGGCGTGATCCAGTCTTACGAGCTGGCGTTCAAAATGCAGAGCCAGATGCCGCAGGTCATGGACCTCACCAAGGAAAGTGCGGCCACGCAAAAGCTCTACGGCATCGGCGACAATGCGACCGACGACTTTGGCCGGAAGTGCCTGCTCGCGCGGCGCTGCATCGAGGCCGGGGTGCGTTTCGTGGAAGTGTCGCACGGGAATTGGGACCACCATTTCAACCTCAGCACCGCGCTCGGCAACAACGCCCGCGCCGTGGATCAGCCCATCGCCGGGCTGCTCGCCGACCTGCGCGCGCGCGGGCTTTTGAAAGACACGCTGGTCGTTTGGGCCGGCGAGTTTGGCCGCACTCCGCACGCGCAGGGCGGCGACGGGCGGGACCACAATAACCAGGCTTTCACCGTCTGGATGGCCGGGGGCGGCGTGCGCGGCGGCCTGAGCTACGGCCAGACGGATGACTACGGCTACGAAGCAGTCGAAAACAAAGTCCAGATCCACGATTTGCACGCCACCATGCTCGCCCTCCTCGGCCTCGATCACGAAAAGCTCACCTATCGCTATGCCGGGCGCGACTTCCGCCTGACCGATGTAGCGGGCAACGTCGTGAAGGAAATCATGGCGTGAAAAAATTTGAACTGCCGCGCAACTCCTGCGTCAAAAGGCCGTTCAAAATCCGCGTGCGGGGGCGTCCAGTGACCCAGCCTGCGCGCGCACAAAAACCAAAACCAAACCAACACCACCACGAAATGAAAAAACTCAGCACCCTCATCGCCGCGCTGGCCCTCGCAGCCACCGCCATTGCCGCCGACGAACCCAAGCCCGCCGCCCCGGCCGCGCCTGCCGCTCCCGCCGAAGGCGGAAAGAAGCCGCACCGCACGCCGGAAGAAGCCTTTGCGGCCCTCGACGGGGACAAGAGCGGGGACATCAGCCTCGCCGAATTCAAAGCCGGCCCGCGCGGCCAGAAAGACCCCGCCAAGGCCGAGGAAGCCTACAAGAAAATGGACGCGGACAACAACGGCAAGGTGACGCTCGAAGAGTTCAAGGCCGTCCACCACGAGAAGAAGCTGAAGTAACCCGCCGCCGCGCGCCTGAGGCGCTCGCCACTGATTTCCACGCCCAACGCCCAAAGCTGCGTCAGCGCAGCCCGGCGTTGGGCGTTCAGTTTTTGCGGCAACGCACGGGCCGGCAGACACGCAAAAATTTCCCCTTTCCAACCCACTCTCCGTCCGTATAGTGCCCGCCCTTTTCCAAAACTTGCACTACTTCCTATGTCCCAACATCGCTCCCTTAAAGGCCAAAGCACCATCGCCGCGAAACGCAACGTCCTGAAGCGGTTTGAGCGCGTGGAAATCCTGAAATCCCGCGGCCAGTTCAAGCTCGGCGACAAAGTCATCGGCCTGCGTAAGACCAAGCCGAACGAGTAACCAGCGAGCGGGTTTGAACCGCACGTTTTCAAAAAATGCCGGACGCTGGGGGCGCCCGGCATTTTTGTTGCCCCGGCCCCTCGCCCTTCACCGCACCCGCCCGGCGCGCAGTGCGGCGAGCGGGTAGGAGGTTCCGCGCCACCGGATGCCGCCCTGCCGGAGCGTGAGGACGGTCGAGCGCAGAATGGCGTAGAACATCAGCGGGAAAAAGAACGGCGTCGCGAGGGCAATCAATGGCGACCAGCCGAGCCGGCGGGCGACGACGCTAGCTGGCAGGCTCATCGAGAGCAGGCCGAGGCCCGCGGCCAGGCCGGCGCGCGTGCCGGTGAAAGGGCCCACGATCCCGGCGAGCCAGAGCAGCGTGTTGCCAAGGCTCAGGCACAGCGCGGCGGCGGTGCGGAATTCCGCCGCGGCGAAATAGTTTTTCTCCATGTGCTGAATCATGCTGCGCGCCGTCACGCCCCAGTCGCAGTCCATGTCGTCGCCGCCGATGAAACCGCGCGTGCGACTGCCCGCGCGGCGGAGGAGCAGGCTGAGGCGGACATCGTCCAGCACCTCCATCCGCAGCGCCTCGTAGCCGCCGCACGCGCGATAGGCGGAGGTGCGCACGAGATTGAACGCACCCATCCCGATGTGCCCGTCCGGGCGGTCGCGATTCGCGCCGGAGAAATAGCCCGCGAGCGACATCACGAAACCGATATGCCACGCCTGCCCGGCCAGCGTCGCGGGCCGCACGCCCATCGTGAGCGCGATGTGCTCGACCCCCTCGCGCTCCGCCACGAGCAGCGCCCGCGCGATCAAGTCGGGCCGCAGGCAACTGTCGGCATCGGTGAAAAGAATCCACTCCCCCGTGGCCGCGCCCGCACCGCGATGGCACGCGTGACATTTTCCCAGCCAGCCCTCCGGCAGCACGTCCACGCGCGCCGTGCGCACGCGGCCGTCCTCCGCGGCGAGCCGCCGCAGGATTTCGGCGGTGCCGTCGGTCGAGCGGTCGTCTACGACGATGACCTCGACCGCGACGCCGCTCTGCGCGAGCAGCCGCCGCACGGTCGCCTCGATGCGTGCCGCTTCATCGCGCGCCGCGATCACCACCGAGCACCGCACTTCCCCACCCGCCCGCGGCTCGCCCGCCGCCGTCAGCGTCGCGAGCGCCGGCAGCCGCCGCGCCCATCGCAGGTGAAATAGCGCCCCGAGGCTGATGCCCAGCCAGCATCCGGCGGCGACGGTGAAGAAGACCGTGAGAAACATCGTGGCAATGTGGTGCGTCCTGAACGCTTTGCCGAGTGCCGCCTGCGCGTGCGCTCGTCGTGGGGCGTAAGGGGATGAGATGGTCGATCGCCATCAAAGAACTTCGCCACATCGCGAAACCTCGCGTTCTCGAATGTTTTTTCGAGATACGTCTGCTGGAACCGCTCGGGATCAAGTTTGTCGTCTCGTCGCGCAGAAAGCGGAACACTTCGAGGAGGTGGGCTTTCCCCGCGGCGTTCGGCCGCCGGATTTTTCGGCGCTGGCCAGCGCGGGCTCGTAGGACTGGCCGTTGGTCCGGTGCGCGAGGGTGGGCCAACCGTGGCAGTTCTCCCCACCGAAACTGATGACGCGCGTGTCCATGACCGCGATGCGTGGCGGCTCGGCACGAAGGAGGGGCACGGCAGCGAGCACCGTGGCAACGACAGGGGTGATTTTATTCCACATGGATGGATGGGGTTGTGACGGCGCCCGGCTATGTTTTCGAGGAATTCGGCGCGGTTTGAATGACAAGGTCAGCGCGAGCACGGCAAGCGTCGGCGAGGATCAGCTCGGCGTTCAGGCGGTCGTTGCCTTCGGCGCGGGTGCGGGCGGCGGCTGCATCCGGGGCGAGGCCGCAGGCGAGATGGCGCGCGGCCACGCGGCGCAGCACCTCGTCGAGCGGGCAGTCGAGAAACACGCGGAAGTCGAACAGCTCTTCCAGCCGCCAGGCGCGCAGCAGCAGATAGAGCCCTTCGACGAACACCGGCGCGGCCCCCGCGCGGACTTCGATCGCGGCTTCGCGCGGATCGCCTTCCGCATGGGCGAACGCCGGGAAGACGCCCGCGCCCGTGGTTTTCAGCCGCCGCAAATCCGCACGCAACCGGTCGGGATCGAACGTGTGCGGCGCCCCGCGCCGGCGCATTCCTTCGGCGTCGAGCAGCCGGCGCGGCAGGTGATAGCCGTCCATCGGCAGCACCACCGCGCCCGGCCAGCGCGCCTGCACGGCGGCGGCGATGGTGCTTTTTCCAGAACCGGGCAAGCCCGCCAGCGCGACGAGCTTCGCATCACGCGAGCGGACTGCGGCCTCGATGGCGTCGGCTGCCGAGGTGATCTCTGGCGTAACGACAGCGTCCATTTTCAATGGGACGCGCCACGCTGCCGCCGCGAGTCGAGGTAAACTGCGCCGAGAATCACGAGTCCTTTCACGATCGACTGAAGCGAAAAATGGACGCCGGCTTGGTTCAATCCTTTGTCGAGAATGCCGATGATCACCGCGCCGAGCAGCGTGCCGGGAATCGAACCGACGCCGCCGGTGAAACTCGTGCCGCCGACGACCACCGCGGCGATGGCATTCAGCTCGAAACCCTGTCCGGCAGAAGGTTCGCCTGAGAAAAGCTGCGAGGCCTGGATGATGCCCGCGAGCCCCGCGCACCCCGCCGAGAGCAGATAGACGGCGGTCTCGTTGCGCGCTAGCGCGATGCCGGTGAAGCGCGCGGCTTCGCGGTTGCCGCCGATGGCGTAAAGGTGCTGGCCGAAGCGCGTGCGATGCAGCAGCACGGCGGTGAGCGCGAAAATCGCCACCACGAAAACCACGGGCATCGGCAGCCAGCCGCCGAGCCGCTCGGTGCCGAGCGCGAAAAACGTCTGCGCGCTGGCGGGCGCGGCCAGCGGGCGGCCTTCGTTGAAACGAAACGCCGCGCCGCGGACGACGAGCATCATCGCGAGCGTGATGATGAACGGCGGCATCCGGGTGCGCGCGGCAAGCGCGCCATTGGCCGCGCCGATGCCGGCGGCGGTGAGCAGGCCCATGCCGAGCCCGGCGGCGAGGCCGTGCGGGAGAAAGGTGACGGTCACGATGCCGACCAGCGCCACCACCGCGCCGACGCTCAGGTCGATGCCGCCGATGAGGATCACGAGCGTCATGCCAAAGGCGATGATCGCGTTCACCGAAATCTGCTGCGCGAGATCGAGCAGATTTCCCGTGGTGAGGAAGCGTCCGTCCGGCACCCAAAAGGCGAAGAGCGTGAGAAGCGCGACGATGGCGCAGAAGAGCGGGATGAGGCGGCGGGTGGAGGTCATGGGAGAGTTGCTGCGCTGGCGGTGAGCGTGGCCATTACTTCCTCGGCGGTGATCTCCGGCGAGGCGACTTCGCGCACGATCCGGCCGTCGCGATACAGCGCGAGGCGGTGCGAAAGGCCCATCACTTCCGGCAGGTCGGACGAGATGAGCAGGATCGCCATACCGTCTTCGATGAGGCGGTGAAGCAGGGCAAACATCTCGTCGCGCGCGCCTACATCCACGCCGCGCGTCGGCTCGTCGAGGATCAGCACTTTCGGCGGGTGCTCCATCCATTTCGCGACGACGATCTTCTGCTGATTGCCACCGGAAAGCGCCGCGACGGGCTGCTCCGGGCCGGTCGTTTTGATTGCGAAGCCGCGCACTGCGCTGGCGATGATTTCGCTGCGGCGCGCACGGTTCACGAGCGGGCCGCGCAGCCACTCGCGCGTCCACGGCAGCGCGAGATTGTAGCCGACGGAATTGGTCATCACGAGTCCCTGGCGCTTGCGGTCTTCCGGCACGAGTGCGACGCCCGCGGCGAGCGCTTCGCCGGGCGAGCGGGGCGCGAAAGGCTGGCCGTCCACGCGCACCTCGCCGCCGGTCATGCGCTCCAACCCGAACAGCACTCGCGCCAGTTCCGTGCGGCCCGCGCCGACGAGGCCCGCGAGCCCGAGGATTTCGCCGTAGCGCAGCTTGAACGAAACGCCATTCACGCCCGGCCCGCGCAAGTCGCGCACGGCGAGCGCCACCTCGCGCGGACGATGCGGTGGGCGCGGATAATGATCCTTCAGCTCGCGCCCGACCATCCAGCGTATCAGCTCGCGCGTGTCGAGCTGCGCGGCGTCCTGCGTGCCGATGGAGCGACCGTCGCGCAGCACGGTCACGCGGTCGGCGAGGCGCGCGAGTTCCTCCAGCCGGTGCGAAATGTAGATGATCCCCGTGCCCGCCTCGCGCAGCCGGCGCAGCTTGATGAAAAGCGCGTCCGTTTCACCGGCCGAAAGCGAAGCCGTCGGCTCGTCGAGAATGAGCACGCGCGCCTTCACTGAGAGCGCCCGCGCGATTTCCACGAGCTGCTGCTGCGCCACGCTGAGCCCGCCGACCCGTGCCCGCACGTCGCCGATTTCGCGCAGCCCGAGTTCGTCGCGCAAGGCCTCCGCTTCCGCGAAAATCCGCCGCCGGTCGAGCAGCCCGCAGCGCATCGGCTCACGCCCGAGGAAGATGTTTTCCGCGACGCTGAGGTTCGGCGCGAGCGAGAGTTCCTGATGAATAAGCCGGATGCCGAGCCGCTCCGCCTCGCCTACATCGCGGATCGCCGCACGCTCGCCCGCGACGAAAATTTCGCCCGCCTCCGGCTCGTGAATGCCGCCGAGGATTTTGATCAGCGTGCTTTTGCCGGCACCATTCTCGCCGAGCAGCGCGTGGATTTCCCCCGCCCGCAGCTCGAAGTCCACGCCGCCCAGCGCCACCACGCCGCCGAAGTGCTTGCGAATCCCGCGCAGCTCCAGCAGCGGTGGTGCGCTCATTCTTTCGTGATGAGTTTCACCTCGACCTTCACTTCCTTCTCCACCGGCTTCCCCGCGATCCCATCGTACGCTTTTTCCGCCGCGATCCGCCCGATCTCTTTCGGCGATTGCGCGCTCGTCGAGAGCAGCCGCCCCGCTTTCACTGCCGCGATTCCGTCGCTCGAACCATCGACCGTGACCACCGCGATCTGCCCGGCTTTGCCCGCGCTATCGATGGCTGAAAGCGCGCCGAGTGCGCTCGGATCATTGATCGGAAAGACGGCGTCCAGCTCGGGAAATCGGCCGAGCAAATCGCGCATCACCGGCATCGCCGTCTCGCGCGAGCCTTTGCCCTCCTGCGTGTCGAGCAGCTTCATCTCGGGGAATTTCGCCATCGCTTCCTTGAAGCCTTGCACGCGGTCGATGCACGACTTCGCGACCGAGTGATGGAGGATCGCGACCTTCGCCGCCGGCTTCACTTTGCCCAGCGCCTCGCACGCGAGCCGGCCCGCCGCCACGTTGTCGCTGGCGACCTGCGTGAGCACGAGCGAGTCGTCGTTCACCTGCGTGTCCACGACGATCACCGGCACCTTGCGCTGCTGCGCGTCCATCATCGTCGCGCGCACGCCTTCCCAGTTCACCGGATTGATGAAAATGGCTGCGGGCTCCTGCTGCAATACGTCGGAGATGTCGTTCTTTTGCTTGAGCGCGTCGAACTTCGCATCGAGCACCACCAAGCGGTCGCCATGTGCCTCGACGACGCCGCGGATGCCTTCGCCGAGATCGACAAAGAACGGATTGTTCAGCGTCATAAACGAGACGGCGAAAAGCCGGCCTTTGCCCGTGGCATTGCCGCCAGACGACGTAGATTTCGGCCCGCACCCGGCAACAAGGAGGGCGAGGGCAAGCAGAACGGAGCGGCGGGCGAGCGAGGGGAGGTTCATGGGAGTGCGATTGAAAGGAGCGATCGGCGGCACGTCAACAGCGCTGCCGCGTGAGACCCTAGTCTCCAATTCCTTCCGGCCATGCCGAGTTGAGCGGATACACCGTGAGCGAATGAATCGTGACAGCTCCGTCTTCTGCTTTCACCGAGAGGCCGCTGCCTTTGGGCAGGACATATCTTGTCGAAGAAACCTCGCCGTCGTTCACATAGGTTTCGACGGAGGTGCGGTCCACGAGGACTTCCACCTTTTTGATCTGGCCTTGGACGGCAGCCGGGGCGTGACCCGACGCGATGGTCTTGGAGGTGAGGACGACCTGAACGCCCCGCAGGTTGAAGGTCAGCTTTGCTCCTTCCGGGATGCTGACCTCCGCCTCGAGGTGAAACAACTGCCCCGATGGCTCCAGTCTAAGCGTCTGATCCTTACCCAGCGTGCGGTTTGCCCAGCGGTCCTGGCCGCGGTGCAGGCTGGCGATTTCTTTGACGGGTTTGCGGAAAACACGGAGACCATCTGGCGTGGTGTGTAGGGTTAGTTCGCAGGGAAAGCTGATCATCTGACTGAATGGCATATCTATGAAATCCGCCCCGCGCATCCAAGCCGTCTGGATTCTGCGGCCATCACCTGTGTCCGTGTTATGCCAGCTTTGGGTGGCGTAGAAATTCGGCCCGACATCACAGGCGAACCGCTTGGTCTCTTGCTTGAACTCAGTGCCGTCAAAGGTGCCGATGGAGTAATTCCCATTCCCCTGAATGAGCACCCACTTCTTATTGGCCTTCTCGCCATCAACGGGTAACTCAAAGAAGTCCGGGCACTCAAAGCTATCGCCGATGGGATAGTTTTCGTTTTTCCACTCCAGCAAATTCTTCGAGGTAAAGATGTGATACTTACCGTCCCCGTACATCATCATCACCCAATGATTGCCGGGCGCATGCCAGAAGACCTTGGGATCGCGCTCGGGAGCGAGCATGATGGGGTTCTTCTCGTAGATCTTCCAAGTGCGGCCATGATCCAAGCTGTAAGACAGACATTGAGTGCGGTTATCGAAGCGCGACCAGAACGCGATCATGGGCGGATTTGCTGGATCGGGTGACAGCCCGGAGGTGTTCTGGTAATCCACGACACAGGTTCCCGACTGCACGCCGCTGCCTAGTTCCTCCTCCCAGAAGGCCGGCGGCAGTTCCGTCCAGTGGACGAGGTCTTTGCTCACCGCATGCAGCCAGCACTTTGCCCACCGCTGCGCGAAGAGATGATACTCACCCTCGTAATAGATCAGCCCATTCAAGTCGTTGATCCAGCCTTCCTCCCGTTGGCCGGGATTCAGCCGGTTCATGGTCCACTGGCGGGCGGTGAAGTGAAACTGCGGACGCAACGACTCGCGGTACAGCGGCCCGGTGACGGCGGGCAGGCGCTCAGGTTGATCGGTCTGGACGATGCGGCCCACATTGATGTGCCCCCAATCGCCGCTGGCTTGGTCCACGATTTGCACCCTGGCGGTCTGACCTACCCACCTGCTCACATCCCAACTTGCCGGGACAAGGCGATCACTCTTCCAACCCGTCGCACTGCGCACGACCTTGCCATTGATGAGTAAGTTCAGACAGGTGTGAATCTCATAACCACCGCCACCGATGCAGAACGAGATGTATTTCTTTGAGACCTTAAAGTCCGGCGAGGTCAGGGTCCCTATCGGCTGATCCCCTTCGATTTCGCTGCTGGCAACGCCCACCCCGGCGGCAGTTTCGATCTCCAGCTTGGTGAGCAGGTCGCCCGTGGCCGGACCTTTTTGGAAGGCCGTCCCAGTCGCCTTCCAATCGCCATAGTCCGCGCCGCCGAAGTGGCCAATAGGAACGTCCTCTGCATAACTGGCCAAACCGAGCGCGTGCAGCACCATGAGGACTGGAAAAAAGAGTGGGCGTTTCATCCGCTGATTAAGAATCACGCTTAGAAGGCTGTGAAATCATTTGTCAGCGAACTACACGCTTCCGGCCTGCGTCTGCGCAGGCGGCCGCTCGCGCCGCTGCCTTTGCCGCTCAAAAATGACCCGCTCGCGTAACGTCACGCCACCGGCTGAAACCGTGAAACTCCTTAGGCAGCTTGACCAGCAGTTCGCCCGGCTGCAGCGCGTAGAGATCCCACATCACGTCGATCTGGTTGCAGAAGTCGGCCAGACGGCGGGCGGTGCCGGGCGATTTTCCGCCGCCGCCGCGCTTGGGCTGGAGGGTTTGCGGATCGACGTAGAGCGTGGTTGCGGCGGCGAGAAAGGCGCGGTTTGTGGCCGGCTCATGACGCGAGTCGAGTTGCTCGACGAGATCGCCCGGCGTGTGCACCTCGCGCATCGCTGCCGGATACACGAGCGCGATGAACGCCGGGTGCAGCGTGAAGTGCTTGTAGTTCCCCGCCGCGCGCACATTCACGAGCAGCCGCGGACGCCGTCACGCGCACGCGGTAAAGGAAGTCCTCCGTCGAATCGAGCTCCGCCACGGCGGCAAGCTGTGATCGGCAATCCAGGCTGATCGTCCATAGACTCATCGGCCATGCCAGGGCGCAGTGGACGTCATGCCAAAACGACACCGCGCCCTCACCGCCTTTGGCCTCGCCGTGCGCCGCGCGCGCGAGGAAAAAGGCTACACTCAGGAAAACCGAGCTGTGCGAAGGAGTGCAGGCGTGAAGCGCCCTCGCCAGGCCGCCACCACCGCGCGTCTCGCGGAAGACCCCGCGGAATATCGCGCCGCACCGCATCGTTTCATCGACCTCTTCTGCGGCATCGGCGGCTTCCGCATCGCGTTTGAAAAAGCGGGCGGCCAGTGCGTCTTCTCCTCTGACTACGACAAGTTCAGCCAGCAGACCTACGAGGCCAATTTCGGCGAGAAGCCGCATGGCGACATCCACGCCGTCGCCGTCGCTGACATTCCGGCGCACGACATCTCTGCGCTGGTTTTCCGTGTCAGCCGTTCAGCATCGCGGGCGTCTCAAAGAAGCTGAGCCTCGGGCGCAAGCACGGCTTCGACGACGTGAAGTAGGGCAACCTTTTCTTCTCCATCGCCGACATCCTCGATTTCCACCGCCCCGCCGCCTTCGTCCTCGAGAACGTCAAGAACCTCAAAGGCCACGACGGTGGCAAGACCTTCGACATCATCCACCGCACGCTCAGCGAGGCGCTCGGCTACACGGTCTATTACAAAATCATCGACTCGCAGAGCGTCGTCCCGCAGCACCGCGAGCGCATCTTCCTCGTCGGCTTTGGTAGGTGAAAACGAACATCGCTCGCGATGCGAAAGCGACTTTGTAAATTCGTGACCGAGCTGATCGCGAGCGAAAGCTACGATGACGACGAAGGTGTTTGGCGGTTCCGCGATGGGAGCGTGTGCTCGATTTGCACAAACGCAGCCACGCTCGTCGCGCCGAGTTTAGCGGCGTTGTGTGCGGCTATTGGGCAAAGGACAATCGCGTCGCCGACATCGGCGCACCGCTCAGCGAAGGTCACGACTTCGCCCTCATCGCCGCGCGCTGGCTTGTGGACTATTGGGCCTTTCGCGTTGCGCGTGTTTCGCCGCGCGCGGTTCTCGATCTCCGCTTGCCACACGACAAGAAGCTCGCGCAGCGGCTCTACGGCGGGCAGGAATCATGGGGTCGCCATCACACCATGAGCCGCAACCCGAACTGGGCTCGCGAAGAACACATCCTCGCCTTCAATCTCTACTGCCAAATTCCTTTCAGCACGATCCACATGCGCAACCCCAAGCTGCGCCAGCTCGCGAAGCTGATCGGTCGCACCGTCGGCAGCGTGTCGTGGAAGCTGGCAAACTTCGCGCGGCTCGATCCCGCGCTGCACGCGCGGGGAATCCGCGGGGCGGAACGAGGCGCAGGTGTGGGCGGAGTTTTCCCAAGACCCCGAAGCTCTGGCCTACGAGAGCCAAAAACTCATGGCCGAGCGGCTGCACACGCCGCTCGTGGACTACGCTGAAGTCGAAACCAACGACTTGCCCGCGACCGGCACCGACCGCGAGGCGATGGCGCGGCTGCGGGTGAAGCAGAGCTTCTTCCGGCGGCGCGTGCTTTCCGCATACGACTTCCGCTGCTGCGTGACCGGGCTGGCCGTGCCGCAACTTCTCGTCGCAAGCCACATCATCCCGTGGGCGGAGGACAGCGCGAACCGACTGAATCCAAAGAACGGCCTTTGTTTGAACGCGCTTCACGATCGCGCTTTCGACCGTGGGCTGATGTGGGTCGGGGATGATTTTACCGTCCGCATCTCGCCGTCATTCATGGATGCCAGCATGGGCGAACTCGTGGAAGCGAAGTGGGTCACCACTTTCGACCGCGCCCCACTCCGACTGCCTAAGAAATTTTCGCCCGATTTGGAATTGCTCCGGCACCACGCGGCCAAGGCACGCAAGAATTGAAGGTCCACGCGACGACTCGCGCAGCGATTGCGCGTGATGCCGCATTTCGTGAGACGTTGCTCGGGCAATATCAACGGCGATGTGCAGTGAGCGGCATCGCGCTCGCAACTCATTCGGTTGCGGAAGCGCAGGCAGCTCACGTCATTCCGCTTGGACGCGGAGGTGCTGACGAACCGCGCAATTCACCGGCACGCGGCATTGGGCATTTGACCGCGGCCTTTTCGGCGTGAGCGACAATCGCCGCGTCGTCGTTCCCGCAGCCGTGCGCGCGATGCAGGAGAACGAATGGCTTGTGCAGTTTCACGATAAGCTCGTTGCCAAGCCACAGTCAGCGGCACTCCGCACAGCAGTCGAAGCGTTTGCATGGCATCGAACAAAGCTGCTCGCGCAGTGGAGTTGATTTTCCCGGAAGTTCATGGCCCGGAGGGCCGACGGATATTAGCCGGTGGCGTCAGCCACCGGATTGCGGGTAAAAAAGAGCGCGCCCCGGCAGGGGCGCAGGAAATCCGCACGCCATGCCGTCCACCCATCTCTCGCTTCTCTACCACATCGTCTTTAGCACCAAAGACCGCACGGCCGTCATTGCCGCCGCGTGGCGCGAACGATTGCACGCCTATCTCGGAGGTGTGCGGCGAAATGTCGAAGGTGTCCCGGAAGCCATCGGCGGCGTCGCGGATCATGTGCATCTCCTCCTCGGCTTGCGCGCCACGGCCTGCCTTGCGGATGTCGTGCGCGATGTGAAAGCGGTTTCGTCGCGTTGGGTGCATGAAGA
>JANPHJ010000049.1:0-21073 GCA_031424395.1 Chthoniobacter sp. | reverse complement strand
CTGGTCAGCGCCGGCAATACGGGCGCGGTCGTCGCCGCGGCCACCATCAAACTGCGCACACTCCCCGGCATCGAGCGGCCCGCCATCGCCGCGCATATGCCCACGGAAGGCGGCGGGAATTTCATCCTCTGCGACGCTGGCGCGAACCCCGACCCCACGCCGCAGCAGATGGAGGACAACGCCATCATGGCCCTCGCCTACTGCCGCCACGTCGTCGGCAAAACCAACCCCACCGCCGGGCTGCTCTCGAATGGCGGCGAGGAGTTCAAAGGCAACGCCCTCACCCTCGCCGCGCACGGGCTGCTGCGGAAATGCGGCGTCAATTTCCACGGCAATGTCGAAGGCCACGACCTTTTTGCCGGCACCGTGGATGTCGTGGTGACGGACGGTTTCACCGGCAATGTCGTCCTCAAAACCAGCGAGGCTCTGGCCAAAAGCATCTTCCGCCTGCTCAAAGGCGAGCTGATGAAAACACCCATCCGCAAAGCCGGCGCGCTGCTCTGCAAGTCCGCCTTCCGCGCCGTCCATCGCGTCACCAATGCCGACGAATACGGCGGCATGCCGCTCCTCGGCGTGAACGGCGTCTGCATCATCGCCCACGGCGGCAGCTCCCCCTTTGCCGTCAAAAACGCCATCCGCATGGCCGTCCAATCCATCAGCCATCAGGTGAATCCCCACATCATCGCCGAGGCCCAACGCTACCATGAATCCGCACACTCCCCGCCCGCGCAGCAGCCAGCCTAAGCGCACCGTCTCCATCATCGGCACCGGCAGTTATTTGCCGGAAAAAGTGCTGACCAATGCCGAGCTCGAAAAGCTCGTCGAGACCAGCGACGAGTGGATCACCTCGCGCACCGGCATCAAGGAGCGCCGCATCGCCGCCGACGACGAAAACACCAGCGACCTCGCCGCCAAGGCCGCCCAGGCCGCGATGGACAATGCCGGCATCACCGCCGACGAGATCGACCTCATCCTCGTCGCCACCGTCACGCCCGACATGTTTTTCCCCAGCACCGCGTGCTTTGTGCAAAACAAGATCGGCGCAAAAAACGCCGCGTGCTTCGATGTCAGCGCCGCGTGCGCCGGCTTCCTTTACGCGCTGGAGATCGCCCAGCAGTTCATCACCTCGCATACTTACGACACCATCCTCGTCATCGGCGCGGAGAAGCTCTCCAGCATCGTGGACTGGACCGACCGCAACACCTGCGTCCTCTTCGGCGACGGCGCGGGCGCGGCCATCCTCCGCCACCGCGGCGGCGGCCACGGCGTCATCTCCACCTACATGGCCAGCGACGGCGGCCTCGCCGACATCCTCTACATCCCCGGCGGCGCGTCGCGTTCCCCCGTCACCGCCGCCAACGCCGACCAGCGCCTCAACTGCATCAAAATGAACGGCAAGGAGACCTACAAACACGCCGTCATCTCCATGCTCGACGCCGCCACCCGCGCCCTTGCCGACGCCAATATCAAACCTGCCGACCTTGCCTGCGTCATCCCCCACCAAGCCAATCTCCGCATCATCGAGGCCATCGCCTCCCGCATGGATTTGCCCATGGAGCGCTTCGTCATCAACCTCGACCGCTACGGCAACACCAGCGCCGCCGCCGTCGCCATCGCCCTCGACGAAGCCCACCGCACCGGCCGCATGAAGGAAGGCGACTACATCCTCCTCGTCGTCTTCGGCGGCGGGCTGACGTGGGCCAGTTCGGTCATCCAGTGGTAAAGCGTCCGCTGCTGCGCGGAAAAGGATGAGGTATGAAGGAGGAGTGATGAGCCTTCACTTCATACCTCATCCCTCATACCTCATACCTCTCCCCCCCATGCTCACCGACACCCACGCCCACCTCGACTTCCCCGAGTTCGCCGACGACCTCCCCGCCCTCCTCGACCGCGCCGCCGCCGCCGGCGTCACCCGCATCCTCACCATCGGCACCTCCGTCGCCAGCAGCCGCCGCGCAGTCGCCCTCGCCGAGCAATATCCGCAGGTCTTCGCCGTCATTGGCGTCCACCCGAACTCCGCCGCCGAAGCCGCGCCCGATTTCATCGACGACCTCCGCGCCCTCGCGCAAAGCCCCCGCGTCGTCGGCCTCGGCGAAACCGGGCTCGACTACCACCGGCTGCCCGGCGAGGCGATGCGCGGCCATCCGCTCCAAGCGGATGCCCTGCGCGCGATCGGTTTTGTGAGCACCGAATTGCCCGGCGATGCTGCCGCCAGCTTGCGCGACACTGCCGAGAAAAACGCGCAAATGATCGTCCTCGAGCAACACCTCGACCTCGCCGCCGAACTCGGCCTCAACGTCGTCATCCACGAGCGCGATGCCTGGGACGACACCCTCGCCATCCTGCAAAACTACACCGGCAAGCTGCGCGCCGTTTTTCACTGCTTCGGCAAGTCGCCCGCACAGGCCGACGAAATCCTCGCCCTCGGGCACCTCGTCTCCTTCACCGGCATCGTCACCTTCAAAAACGCCCCCGACGCCCAGGCCACCGCCCGCACCGTCCCCGCGTGCGCCTTCATGGTCGAAACCGACTGCCCCTTTCTCGCGCCCGTCCCCTTCCGCGGCAAACGCTGCGAACCCGCCCACACCCGCCCCACCGCCGAATTCATCGCCCACCTCCGCGGCGCATCCCTCCCCGCCCTCGCCGCCCACACCTCCGCCACCGCCGACGCCTTCTTCCGCTTCCCGCGCTGAGCTGTGAGCAGGACTTTTCCTCTTCAGCCATCGGCGTCATTTGGGGACTCAAGAGGTTCTTCAGCGAAGGGGGCTTTTTTTGCCTTTTGCTTCTCCTTTCCGGTGACCCGTCATCAGGCCCGGGCCCCGGCTACCCCTTCCCGAGAAAAAAGCCGCGCTGCTTTTCGGAGATCGGTTTTTCGAGACGTTCGAGGACGAGCAGCAGGTCTTCCCAGACCTTGCGCTTTTCGGTGAGCGACTGGTTGCGCAGCAAATACGCGGGGTGGTAGGTGGCCATGAGCGGGATGCCGTGGAAGTCGTGCCAGCGCCCGCGCAGCTTCGCCATGGGCTCGACGGCGCCGAGCAGTCCTTCCATCGCCGTCGCGCCGAGGGCGACGAGCGCGCGCGGCTGGATGATGTCGATCTGCTGGCGCAGATAGGGCAGGCAGGTCGCCATTTCGGCCGGCTTCGGTTTCCGGTTGCCGGACTCGCCGGGCGGCATGTCGGGGCGGCATTTCAGGACGTTGGCGATGTAGATGTCGTCGCGGCTGTAGCCCATCGCGGCGATGATCTTCGTTAGCAGTTGCCCCGCCTTGCCGACGAAAGGCTCGCCCTGCAAGTCTTCGTCCTCGCCCGGTGCTTCGCCCACGAACATCAGCTCGGCCTCAGGATGGCCGATGCCGAAGACGACCTGCGTGCGGGACTTCACGAGATGCGGGCAGAGCGTGCAGGCGAGCACCGGCCCGCACAGCGCGGCGAGCCGCTGCGCTTTTGAGCCGTCTCGCGCGGGCGAAAGCGAGGTCGGCGAGGCATGGAGGGATGGGCTCGGAAGTGGCGCGGGATCCTGCGGCGCGCCAAGGGGCGTAGCTTCCAAGCGAGCGAGCGCGGCGGCGGAGGCGCGGAGTTCCACGCCTTGCTCGCCGAGTTCGCTGAGGGTGGCGTGGACGTGGTCGAGGGCGGATTGGAATGCGGTCATGGCTGGTGGGCGGGCACGCCAGCTTCCACGAAATCGGCGGGCAGGGGCGACTGGAAATTAAGGCGCTCGCCGGTGCGCGGATGGGTGAAGCCGAGCCGCCACGCGTGGAGCATCTGGCGGGCAAAGCCGGCGCGTTTGCCATAGACCTCGTCGCCGAGCAGCGGGTGGCCGAGGTGCTTGAGATGCACGCGGATCTGGTGGGTGCGCCCGGTGTGCAGCGTACATTCCACGAGCGTGCCGGCGGCGAGTTCGGCGAGCACGCGGTAGGTGGTTTTCGAGGCGCGACCCTTTTCGAGCACGGTCATTTTTTTCCGGTGAATCGGATGCCGCCCGATCGCACCATCGATGACGCCGCTCGCGTGGCGGAATTTTCCCGAGGCGAGCGCGAGATAGATTTTCGTGACTTCGCGTCCGGCGAATTGTTTCGAGAGCGCCTGATGCGCGGCATCGGTTTTCGCGGCGACGAGGCAGCCGCTGGTTTCTTTGTCGAGCCGGTGGACGATGCCGGGCCGCTGCTCGCCGCCGATGCCGGAGAGCGCGGGGCAGTGGTGCAGCAGCGCGTTCACGACGGTGCCCTGCCAGTGGCCCGCGGCCGGATGCACGACCATGCCGGCGGGTTTGTTCAGCACGATGAGGTCGCCGTCTTCAAAGAGCACCTCGAGCGCGATGTCCTCGCCCAGCGTGGCGCTCGGCACCGGCGGCGGCTCGGCGAGCGCGACGGTGTCGCCGGCGCGCAGCCTGGCGCTGGCCTTGGCGGCGCGCCCGTTGAGGGTGACGTGCCCGGCTTTGATCAAGTCCTGCAGCCGCGACCGCGAGAGTGCCGTGGCCTGTGCGGCGAGGAAGTGGTCGAGACGCACGCCGGCATCGTGGGTGGTGGCGCGAAACTCGGCGGTGATCATGGGCGCGGGCATCATGCGTGCGGGGTGCGCGGCAGCAAGCGCAAGGGTGGTTTTTCCACCGTCGCGCACAGTTTCTCCTCGCATCTTCCCCCGCCCCGCGAAACCTTTCGCCACCACTCAAGACGCATCGCTCAACTGGATTCCATGGACGAAATCGAAGAACCCCTCATCCTGATCTGCCCCGACTGCGGGACGGAGATCGACGTGTCTGAAGAGGAGCCGCTCTCGACGGTAGTCTGCCCCACGTGCGGCTCGTCGGTGGCGGCCAATACGCAGATCCACCACTTCGAACTGATGAGCGTGCTGGGGCGCGGCGGCATGGGGGTGGTCTATCGGGCGCAGGATACTTCGCTCGACCGGCCGGTCGCGCTGAAGCTGCTGAAAAAAAGCGGGGGCGCGAGCGACGAGCAGATCGCGCAGCTCGCCACGGAGGCGTCGATCACCGCGTTGATCAACCATCCGCATGTTGTGAAAGTTTTCACCACGGGGATGGACCACGGGCGTTTCTACATCGCCATGGAGCTGGTGGATCAGGGCACGCTCGACCACCTCATCGATCTGCAAGGGCGCGTGGCCGAGAGCCAGGTGCTGGAGGTCGGCATCCAGATCGCGCAAGGGCTGCGCGCGGCGTTGCAGGCGGGGCTGATTCATCGCGATGTGAAACCGGGCAACATCCTTTTCGCGGACGCGCACACCGCGAAGATCGTGGACTTCGGCCTCGCGGTGCTGATGGCGGACGAGGAGAAAGTGCGCGGCGAAGTCTGGGGCACGCCCTACTACGTCGCGCCCGAAAAGCTGGACAACAAGCCGGAGGATTTCCGCAGCGACATCTACTCGCTCGGCGGCACACTTTTCCACGCGCTCGCGGGGCGTCCGCCCTTTGAGGCGGAGAATGCGTCGCTGGTCGCACTCAAGCATTTGAAAAGCCAGGCGGTGAGCCTGCAGGCGTTTGCGCCGTGGGTCTCGGGCTCCACCGCCTTTGTCATCAACCGGACCCTGAACAAGGACCCCGACCAGCGCTACCAAAGCTACGACGAGCTGATCGAGCACCTCGAATACGCGCGCACCGAGCGGCTCACCGCCAAGCCGAAGGAGGCCACGCGCGTGGTGCTGGAGAGCGAGGAGGAAAAAAAGGCGGTGGGCTGGCTGGTCTTTGCCATGATCGGCCTGCTCGTGGTCGGCGGCATCGCGGCGGTGGTCTTTCGCGACCAGCTTTTCAAATCCGCCGAGCCGCCGCGGCTCGCGCCGTCGCCACCCACCCCCGCGCCCGGCACAAAAGTGCCGACCGGCATGTTTCCGGCCGCCCGCGCCAAACTGGAGGAAGGCGAGGCCGCGGCCGCCGCCACCGCCTTTCGCGAAGCGGCCGCGCAGCCCAAGATCACGCCGCTGCAACAGACGTGGGCGAACCTGCTCGAGGGTCTCGCCGAAACCAGCGCCGGTCGCCGCGCGGAGGCGGATGCGGCCTTTGCGAAGATCACGGATCGCGGGCTGTTTTCGAGCAAGCCGGAGGACGAAAAGCTCGCGCAGTTTTTCCTCGAGACGGCGCGGCGCATGAGCGGCCCCGCGCCGGTTGCGCCGTCGGCCGCCAGCGGGCTCGACAAGCTGAACCACGAGGCCCTCGCACCACTGCTCTACGGCGTGAAAGACTGGCAGCTCGGCAAGATCGACGACGCTGTGGCGCTGCTGCGGCAGTTCCGCCAGACCACGCCCGGCGGCCGCGACCAGTGGATCGACGAACTCAAGTCCATGGCCACCGATTTGATCGAGGAATTCACCGCCTTCCAAATGGCGGCAGACCGTTTCAAGGCGGCAAAATCCCCCGCCGAGCAGAAGGCCGCGCTGGAAGCATTGAAGGGGGTGAAGGGCAAACTCGCCGAACGCGCGAAGGAACTGACCGGCAAGGTCGCGGGCCAGATGGCCGAGCAGGAAAAGCAGCGCGCCAGGCTGCTCGCCGAGGGCAAAATCCCCGACGGCACCTACAAGCTCGTCAACCGCAAGAATGGCCGCGTGATCGACGTGGAGGGGCACTCGAAGGACGCCGGCGGCAAACTCCACCTATGGACTTACGGCGGCGCGCCCAACCAGCAGTGGAACGTGACCGCGCTGGACGGCGGCTTTTCCCTCCTCACCGGGATGGAGAGCGGCAAGGCGCTGGAAGTGCCCAACGGCTCCGCCGACGAGGGCGTGGCACTCCGGCAATGGGATGTGAACAAGAGCAACGCGCAGCGCTGGAAGATCGAGAAAACCGACGGGCCGTGGTTCCGGCTCACCATCGAATGCAGCGGCAAGGCGCTCACCGGCGCGGGCAACATGGCGGGAAACGGCGGCGCGCTCGTGCAGGCCGCCTACACCGGGGCCGAGGAGCAGCAGTGGAAATTCGAGCTGCCGTAGGCGGCCCGCGGTGGCGCGCGACTTTCCGCTTTGCACCCGCCGCGTCCCGTCCTACTTTCCCGCGCTCACGCGTCCGTAGCTCAACTGGATAGAGCGCTGCCCTCCGAAGGCAGAGGTTGTGGGTTCGACCCCCGCCGGACGCAGTTTGTTTTTCCTACGTTCGATCGCCCGGACCGGCTCTTACTTACAGGAGCCCTAGATGACGCCGTTTTTTGCGCCGGTAAATTGACGGATTTGAGCACTTGGCCAGCGAACCACCCGCCGTGACGCGCCGGGTGAACCCTTGGGGTCACAACCGGCTGCCATTGGCATCAGCAGGGACGGAGCTACTCATTGACCTTCCGTCTCGCGGATTCGGAACCGGCGCCTTTGCTCGCACGGCACCGGCTGGAAGAGGCGGAGTGGCGCCTTCAACATCCGACAATCGAAAGTGCGACGAAGCCTTTCCATGATAGCCACGAAGGCGCCATTCGCGGCAACCGAAGCTCCGCCGGGGCGAGCGAATTGTTTCACACGCGCGATCCGGCCGGTCTTTCCGATAACTGCATGAACGCACTCGACTCCAACCCCTCACCCATGAACCCTTCACGCGATTTTTCACGCCGCCATTTCATCCGTTCGGCGGCTTCCGCCTCGATCCTGTCCCTCGCTGCCAGCGCCCGGCTCTTGGCTCAAAGGGGAGAAGCGAAATCGGAAAAGGAGAAGAAAGGGAAATTTAAGGACGTGGAGCATATCGTCGTCGTGATGATGGAAAACCGCTCGTTTGATCATTTCATGGGCTGGCTGCCCGGTGCGAATGGACGCCCGGCGGGGCTGGCCTATACCGACCTTGCGGGGGTGGCCTATCCCGTCTATCCGCTGGCTCCCGATTACCAAGGGTGCAATCATCCCGACCCCGATCATTCGCACGCAGGGGGGTTGATCGAATACAACAACGGCCGGTGCGACGGCTGGCTGAGAGCGGGGACCAACGACCTTTTTTCCATCGGCTACTATGAGCAGGATGACCTCCCTTTCCTGGGCAACGCCGCGCCCGCGTGGACGGCCTGCGATCATTACTTTGCGGCGACGCTGGCGGAGACTTATCCCAACCGCATCTATCAGCATGCGGCGCAGACCGACCGGCTCGAAAACACCCTCGACCTATCGACGTTGCCGACGATTTGGGATCGCCTCGCGGCGCAGGGCGTCTCCGGGCGCTATTATTACAGCGACATTCCGTTCCTTGCCCTGTGGGGGGCGAAGTATAGCGGCATCAGCCGTCCGATCACGGATTTCGCCGCTGACTGCGCAGCGGGAACTTTGCCGGCGGTCTCCTTCGTGGATCCGAGTTTTCAAGGAGAAGACGCCGGTCTTTCCAATGATGACCACCCGCACGCCGACATTCGCAATGGCGAGGTGTTTCTGAACGATGTCTATGACGCCGTGACCTCGAGCCCCAACTGGCCCAACACGGTGATGGTGATGAATTTCGACGAATGGGGCGGTTTCTTCGATCATGTGCCGCCGACGGCGGCCCCGATTCCCGCGGCGGATGCGGCGGCGGGCAATCAAGACGGTCTCCGCGGCTTCCGGGTGCCGGCGCTGGTCATTTCCCCTTGGGCGCGGCGCGGCTTCGTAGCTCCGGGTCTTTATGATCACACGTCGGTTCTGCGGATGATCGAAGCCCGCTGGGAGCTGCGCCCGCTCACGGTGCGCGATGCCGGGGCGAACAATCTGGCGGACGTGCTGGACTTCAGCCGGAAGGATTTGAGCGTGCCGCAGTTCGATGTTCCACCCGGACCCTTCGACTCGATTTGCTCGGCGGCGAGGAGCGGGCGGGGGCCACGGAAAACGGGTGAGAATCACTGGAGGCGTTTGGCGACGATGGCGCATACCTCCGGATTTCCCATGTCGGCTGCCCTTCGCTACGCTTAACCAGCGCGTCAGCGAGCTGTAACTGGCGAACGCGCATTGCGAGTAACAATAGCCTGCCCTCCGGATTCCGGAAATTTCCGCAGTTAAGGCTTAGCTATTCCGGTTTTGCCATATCGAGAAAGACGATAATCGAGGGATTGCCAACGGGGGTGAACTGGCCCGTGAAGGAGAGAGTGCCTGACTTTCGGTCGATGCGGAACGTGGTGATGTTATCGCCTCGCTGATTGCAGGAATAAAAGAACGTCCCGGTGGGCTCGCAGTTAAAGCTGCGGGGATAGTCGCCGCGGGTCCACTCCTCGCCAAGGCAGATAAGGGAGCCGGTTTCGTTGATCGAAAAGCACGCGATGCCATCATGCAGACGGTTGGCGGCGTAGAGGAATTTCCCGTCGAGCGAGACCATAATCTCGGAGGCAAAGCTGCTCCCGGCGAAGCCCGGTGGCAGGGTGGAAATAGTTTGCCTAGGTGACAGCCTTCCCTGCGCGGAGTCGTAGTCGAAAAGCACGACGGTGGAGGCTTCTTCTTGGAGGCAATAGAACCAGCGGCCGGCGGGGTGAAAGGCGAAATGGCGCGGGCCGTCTCCGGGCGGGAGGGAGATCGCCGCGGGATCGCGGGAAAGGAGGCCGGTGAGGTCGTCGAACTTCCAGAGGAGGATTAGGTCAAACGCCAGATCGGTTGAAATAACGAACCGCCCAGACGGATCGGACGCGATCATGTGCGCGTGAGAAATGTCGTGTCCGCTGACGGCAAAGCTACCCATCGGCGCGTTCGTGGCTTTTTTGGGGCCCAATGTTCCTGCGTCCTTTTTGACATCGCTCGCGGGACCGAGCTTGCCGTCGGGAAGAACAGGGAGCACGGCGACCGATCCGCCGAAGTAATTTGCCACGAGGACGAATCGTCCCGACGGATGGATGCTGACATAGGTGGGGCCTTTGCCCTCGGAACTCACGGTATTCAGCAAGGTGAGCTGACCGGTGGTGCGGTCGATGGCAAAGGCGCTCACGGAACCGGAGTCCGCATCGTCCACCCTGTCCGTCTCATTCGCGGAGTATAGACGCGTGCCGGCGGCATTGATCGTGAGGCAGCTCGGGCTGGTGGTTTGTTCAAACACTCCGGACGGCGACAGCCCTCCGGTAACGCGATCCACTTGAAAGAGGTGAATGCCGCGTCCGTTTCCGGGAGGCAAATCCACCTGCGCCGCTCGCATATTGCGGAGCGGCGAACTAAACGTGCCCACATAAGCCATGAGCGGCGCCGTGGCCTCAGCCGCCTGCGCACTCAGCCACGGGAAAAATAATGCGCCACTGGCGAGAGCGGCGGCGGTTTTCAGGAACGAACGCCGGAGGATCGTTGGGGGGAGCATGATTGAAGGGGTGGTGCGGGATGCTGGAATGAAGATCGACCCGGTGCGGGCGGATGATGGCAAGAAGCGACAGCTTGCCCGTTAGCTCATGCTAACGCGAACTTTTCGCGCCGGCGAGTTTGGGGCGGCGGCGGTCGGCGTTAACGGAAATTTCCGAGGCTGACTGGGAGCGCTTTTTTCGAGATGAACGTCATGTCCGGCGTGCAACTGACGCGGGCCTATCTGCGGGGAATAACATCGACGTCAGCTAACGCTGCTCGTCGTGGACGTATCCGGAGTGGTGGGAGCCTGAAGACTTGCGAGCGCCCGCAGAGCGACGTGGCTGCCGAGTGGTGCGGAAAGAGTCTCATACGAACGTCTCAGGTCATCCTCGTCGAACAGAAGTCAGCATTTCCTTGAGCTGCTTGGTCGCGATGCCGATGGGGCGGTCGAGCGGGATGCCGGCGCAGGCGAGGAGGGTGGTGAGCAGGTCGCCTTGATTGCCTTTGGTCTCCGCGAGGAAGCGTCCCGTGTTGAGCGTCCCGCCACCCCGTCCGGCGATAATGAATGGCAGGTTTTCCCGGGCGTGTTTGTTGCCGTCTTCGAGGCCGGAGCCCCACATCATGATGCAGTTGTCGAGCAGCGTGCCGTCGCCTTCGTGGAGGCTGGCCATCTTTTTCACCATGTAGGCAAACTGGGCGATGTTGAAAGCGGTGATCGCCTCAACTTTCGCCACTTTGTCAGCCTGGTTGTTGTGATGGGTCTGGGAGTGATGCGCGTCGGTGAACCCGAGCTCGGGATAGGACACTCCGTTCGGCGTGGAACCGATATAAGTGCTGACGCGGGTCGTGTCGGTCTGGAACGCGAGCACATTGAGGTCGCACATCACCTGCATGTATTCGCTGCGTTTGTCGCCGATGGGGATTTTGATTTCGATGGGTGGGGAATCGGAGGCGTGGCGTTTGCTCGAAGCGACGCCGGCCTTTTCCATGGCCGCCTCTTTTTGACGATACTCGATGGCGGCGATGCGGCGCTCCACGGCACGGACGCTATCGAGGTATTCATCGAGCTTGTGCTGGTCGTCCTGGGGCAGCTTCCGGCGGAGGTCCTTGGCGCCGCCGATCACCAAATCCAACATCTGCCGATCCAGCGGGTCCGCTTGGGCGAGTTGCCCCGGCTGGTCGGTCTTGCCGAAGAGCCGGTTGAGCACGCTGCGGGGATTCGTCTCGGCGGGGACGGCCTGAGTGGGCGAGCGGAAGCTGCAGTGCGAATAATATCCCTCGTTCAGCCCCTCCTGGTTCTCCTTGTGCGTCTGTGGCATCGTGGCCAATTCCAAGGACGGCAAGGCCGTGAAACCGCCCACGAAGTTGGCCGCGATCTGGTCCGCGGAAATCGCGATGTTGATCTGATTCCGCCGGTCCGCGTCCGGCAGACACGCGGTCAGCCAAGTCGAGAGTTCCAGCGCGTGCGGCGCACCATTGAAGGGGGAAATCGGGACTCCGGCGATGCCCTTCATCATCAAACACTGCTCAAGCACTCCACGCAGCGACTCCAAAGCCGGCGGCGGTGAAGCCAGGAAACTCTCCGCATTCGCGGGCCAGAATTGATCCATGATGACGCCGTGCGGCATATACATGAAGCCGAGCCGCACCGGTGGTTTGACGGCCTTTCCCTTGCCTGGGTCGGCCCAGCCCATCGTTTCCAAAAGCGGCAGCGCGAGGGAGGCCCCGAGCCCTTTGAGGCAGGCGCGACGACTGAGGCGAAGGTTATTTGCCATTGGAGGTGAGGGCGGCTTGGTCTTGGATGCGATGATTGACGAAGGGATAACTGGTGACGATCTCGGAAATTAGCGTCTGCAAGCGGTAGCCATCCTTGGCGATGGTTTCCATGAGGTGATCCACGACGATCTCGTCGTACCCCTCGAGCTGGCGACACAGGGCATAGGCCAGCAGTTTTTCCGTGAGATTTCGCGCCAGATCATCCTTGCGCGCGGCGATGATGGCTTTCAGTTCCTTGGGCGAGGCAAAGTGCCTGTCGCCCGGTAGCTCGCCCTTGGCGTCGATCGGACCGCCCGAATCATCCCGATCGCGCCAGCGCCCGATGGCGTCGAAGTTCTCCAAGCCGAATCCAATCGGGTCGAGAACCTTGTGGCAATTGGCGCACGCGGCATTCGTGCGGTGCAGCTCCGTGCGCTGCCGCAGGGTCATGCTCGCGACTTTCGTCTGGTCCTGTTTTTCCAAGGCCGGGACGTTCGGCGGGGCCGGGGGCACATGTTCGCCCAGCACTTGTTCGAGCACCCACACGCCGCGCTTGACGGCGCTCGTGCGATTGGGAAACGAGGTCGTCGCTAGAACGCCGGGCATGGCCAAAATGCCGCCGCGATTGGCGTCCGTCAGCTTCACCTTGCGCATCTGCGGCCCGGTGACGGTTTTCTCCAGGCCGTAAAGCGTCGCGAGGGTTCCGTTGAGGAACGTGTAATCGCTGTCCACAAAGCTGACTACGCTCCGGTTCTCCGCCACGATGCTGGCGAAAAAGAGACGCGCCTCGTCATACATCGCCGCGCGCATCTCGGCGGTCATCTGCGGAAACTTGGCGGGGTCGAAGGTCTGCTTTTCCAAGCCCGCCAGCCCGAGCCACTGCGCGCCAAAGCCATCGAACAACGCCCGCGAACGGGGATCCGCGAGCAGGCGCTTTACCTGCGCCTGGAGCACCGCGGGCTCGTGCAGTTTGCCCGCATCGGCCAGGGCCGCCAGCACCGCATCGGGCATCGTCGCCCACAGCAGATACGACAGGCGCGACGCCAGTTGATAGTCATCCAGCGGCACGATCTTCTTCCCCGCTGCCACCTCCGCCGCCGGCGTGATGAAAAGAAACTGCGGCGAAACGAGGACCGCCTTCAACACCAGGCGCAGCGCCGCCGGGTAGGCGAGTTTGTTTCTTTGCGCGAGATCGAACACCCCCAGCAACACCTCTACTTCCGCCTCCGACGGCGGCCGGCGAAAACCGACGCGGGCCAGCTTGCGCGCCACCGTTTTCGCCGCCGCGCGGAGATCGCTTCCGGGAGCGGGCATTTCGCCAAAGATCTGCTTCTGCAGCTCCGTCGGCGGCGCACCCTTGGGCCCCAAAGCCCGGTTCAGCACTTCATTCGCGATCCCGAGATACTGCTCCGACTGCAGCGGCGACAGCGTGTTCAGATACCCCTCGCCGGACACCTCATCCGGCAGTTCCTGCGCGACCACCCGATCCACGCCGAGGAGATCGTGCAGCGTGTTCCCATACTCCACCTTCGTCAGGCGGCGGATCACAAACTGGCCGGGATCCTTCGGGCTGAGAAACTTGATCGTCGCAATCCAGTCCACGAACTTCTTCCGCTCCTCATCCGTCGGCTGCTTGTTCACATCATCCGGCGGCATGTCATGGGACTTCACATTGTCGAGCGCCTGCTTCCACTGCTTGGTGAAAGACGAGCCCCCGGGGTTCTTGAGCGCAGGCGCAAAGTTGATCCCGCCCTTCATTTTCTTAGCCCCGTGGCACTCCGTGCAATAGCTATTTAGAAAGGGGGCGGCTTCCTCACGAAAGGATTTTTCCGCCCCGGCTTGCAGGGCCGCAAATGCCTGGTCGTCCGCCGGGGCCGCAGAGCCAGACCTCGGCACGACGAACCCCAACGCCACGAGGGCTATGGCTATTGCGCAAGGGCAAAATTTTACCGCGGTGGTCATTCGGTTATCATGTTCCAATCAGTAACCCATAACCACCCGATCGTCGGTCGCTTTCTTTGAGGCCAAGCGCTCACTTCCGGAGCGTCAGCAGCACCTTCGGCACCCCGCTTTCTTGAGGAGTTTCCTGGCCTATACCAGGCTCATCAAACGTGTCCTTCCCGCCGACGGGGTGGAATAACGGGGGCCTCATAATTTGGCAGGCCGGAGATGTTGCAACCCAGTCAGCGCGCCGGCATTTCCTCCAGCCACGCGATGGGGAAGCGGGCGAAGACGATGCGGGTGTAGTTGTCGGCCTCGAAAAGACAGCCGACGGTGCCATCGGCGAGCCGCGTGAGCACGCTGTAGGCGAAGCCGCCGGGGTAGAGCACGCGCTGCACGGGCCAGGTTGCGCCGTCGTCGGTGCTGAGGCGGATGGTGCCGTTCTCGCGCTTCGTGCTGTCGGGGCCGCTGTAGAGGATGCGGCCGCGGGCGTCGTCGAAGGAGTAGCGAAAGACGGACGCCATGCAACTCGGGTCGCGCAGGTCGGGCGCGTCTTCGACCGCGGACCAGGTCGCGCCGCCGTCGGCACTGAGCGCGGTTTTGCGGACTTTCGCGCCGGCAAACTGGCGGGTGTTCAGGCGGAGGCGACCGTCGCTGAGTTCGACCATCTGCACCTCGTTGATCTGGCTGCGCTCGCCGAGCAGTGCGCCGGGGGCGTTTTCACCGCAGCGCCAGGTCGTGCCGCCGTCGTCGCTGAAGGCGGCGTAATTTTGCCAGCGGCCGTACGGGCCTTCATTGAAGGGCATCACCAGCCGGCCTTGGTGCGGGCCGCGCGTGGATTGGAGGCCGAGGCCGGGGCCGCTGGCGACGGTGGTCGCGCCGGTCTCGTGCTTGGTGCCGCGCGTCACGTCGCGGGGCGGCGTCCAGGTCGCGCCGTCGTCGTCGGAGGTGGTGAGGAAAGTGCGGTAGATGTTTTCGCCGTCGAAGCCGGCCGCGGTTTCTTTGCTGTGCTCCTTCAGGTGCGCGGGGATGCGCTGATACATGAGGAAAATGCGGCCGTTTTCCGCGACGAGCGCGGTGGGGTTGTTGAGCGAATTGGCCCCGTCGTCGTGGATGAGCTGGAGCGCGCCCCAGGTCGCGCCACCGTCGGCGCTGCGTTTCAGCACGATGTCGTTTTCGGCCTGGTCGGTGGCCCGCAGCCGGCCCTCGGCAAAGGCGAGCAAGGCGCCTTTTTTGCCGACCACCACCGACGGGATGCGGACGGAAACGTAGCCATCCTGGCCCGCGGTGAAGACAGCGGAAAAGTGCGGTGCGGCGGCACCAAGAGCCGTGGCGGCGAAGAGAAAGGTGGCGAGGAGTTTCATACGAACTACTCCCCGAGCCGCCAGAGGGTGCTGTCGCTGCGGATGAAAACGTGGGGGCCACTGAGCGCGGGAGTGCAGAGGATGAGTTCCGGCGCGTCGGCTTTTAGCGGGAGCTGGAGCTGGCCGAGGAGCGCGCCTTCCGGGGCCGCGGTGTCCACGATTTGCACGAGGCCTTTTTCATTCACCGCGAGGAGACGCGCACCCGCGCCGACGGGCGAGCCGCTGAAGGGGCCGGTGAGGCGCAGCTTCCACCCGCCGTCGCCGGTCTGGGCGTCGGTGGTAGTGATGACGCCCGCGCCGTTCACGCTGAAGAGGCGGCCTGCGAGGACGACGGGGCTGATGGTCGAGGGGTTCGTTTGCTTTGACCGCCAGAGCTGCGCGGGCGCGCTGCCGCTGGCTTGCGGGCGAAGGGCGGTGACGCCGTTCGACGGCGCGTAGATGACGCCCGCGGCGACGACGCTGGAACTCATGGTCGAAGCACCCTCGCCGTATTCCCACAGGCGGCTGCCGCTGGCGGCATCGACGGCGAGCAGCCCTTTGGAGGATTGCAGGAGGGCGACGGGCGCGGCTTTTTCGTCGGCGCGAAAGGGCACGGGGCTGGTCCAGTTCGCGGCTTTGGGGCGGTCGAGTTTCCAGAGGTTGCGCCCGGTTTTCACGTCGAGGCCGAGGGTGTAGCTCTCGCTGTCGTTTTCGATCATGGCGATGACGGTCTCGCCGATGACGATGGGCGAGGAGGCCATGCCGAGGCTGTTGCTGGCGTTGGGATAATCGGCAGTGAGGCCGCGCACCCAGAGCAGGTTGCCGTCGAGGTCGAAGGCGGCGAGGTCGTTGCTGCTCCAGAGGGCGAAAACGCGGCGGCCATCGCTGCATGGGGTGCAGGCGGCGACAGCGGTTTTTGGATGCGACATGGTGCGGCCCGTGGCCTGGAGTTGGCGCTCCCAAAGTTGCGTGCCGTCGGCGGCGCGGAAGCAGATGACGTGCAGCCGTTCCTGCCGCGGGCCGCTGGAGCAGGTGACGAAAATTTTCTCGCCGACGACGATGGGGCTGGCGAGGCCGCGACCGGGGAGCGGCGCGCTCCAGTCGATTTTCGGCTGCGCGGGGATTTGCGCGCCGGGCGCGGTGCCGGTGCTGTCGGGGCCGCGGAACTGCGGCCAGTCGGCGGCGCTGGCGGTGAGCGCGAGGGCGAGGAGGAAAAGGGCGGGTTTCATTTCGAGGCGAGGATGGCGGTGCCGGTGCTGTCGCAGACGCGGAGCTGGAATTCCCACTCGACGGTCCACTCCTCCTTCTGCTCATTCTGGCAGGCTTTCACGAGCACGGTGTTCGCGCCTTGGCGGAGGTGGCAGCGGAGTTTGTACTGATCGAGTTGCTGGCCGCGGTGGTATTCGTCGCGGCCAAAAAGCAGCTCGCCGTTGAGCCAGACTTTCCACGCGTTTTTGCAGCCGAGGCGCAGCTCGGCGTCGCGGGCGGCGGGGCTGTCGAAGGTGGTCACGGCGTAGGCGGTGACTTCCTTTTTCAGGCCGAGCGGTTTGTTGAGGTCGATCTTGCCGTAGTCGTCGACGCTGACAAAAGGCTGCCACTTCACGGGCTGGCCTTTGCCGTCGTAGGTGGCGTCGAGCTTGATTTCCATTTCTGGAGGAAAGGGCGTGTCGAAGCCCTTGCGATCCGCGTTTTCAAACGGCCCGATGACCTGCCACTGCATGAGGAATCCGAAGTGCCGCGGGAGATCGACGGGGACGCCGAGCTTCTTCAATTCGGCGGCGAGGAGTTTCGTCTGGTCTTCGTCGCGCACGGCTTCGAGCGCGGCGAGATAGGCGGTCTTGGCATCGTCGCCGGTCTTGGTTTTCGCCCCGTCGATGAGGCGCTGCACCGCGCCGCGGCGCAGCTCTTGGACGGGGTCCTGGATGAGGGAGGGCTCGAGCGCATCCGCGCGCGGGCGGTCGGCTTGCTGGAGGAGGTCGAAGGCGAGGCGACGGCCGGCGGCGGCGTGCGCGGGGTCGCGGAGAAAGGCCTCGACCTCGGCGAGCGGGAGCTGCTGGTGCGCCTTGAGCGCGCGCTCGACGATGACGTCGCCGGCGAGGCGCAGCCAGTTGTCGGCGACGGGGCTTTTTCCCGCAGCGCCGAGCAACGCAGGGAGCGCGGGGGGGCCGGCCTGCACGACCTGCTGCCACGCAGCGGTGGCGGCTTCATTGCCACGGCCTTCGGAGCCGACGGCGGAGAGGGTTTTGAGGGAGTCGTCGAGGGCGCTGTGGCTGGTGGCGAGCGAGGCAAGACAGAGGATGGCAGGGAGGAGCTTCATGGCTTGGTCATATAGGTCGCATGAGACCTATAGGTCCCATGGGGCGGAGGAGTAAGCCGGATCGTGCGCAGAACTTGGCGGAATGTTCGAGGGCTTGCATCCGGCAGGGGCGGCACGCACGTTGCGCGGCTGTGAGCGACGAACCCGCATCCCCTTTCAAACTCCCGGCAGCGACGCGCTCGGCGGTGATCCTGATCGTGTTTTTCTTTAGCTGGTTTGTGCTCACGACGCTGTGGGTGCTGAACGACGCGCGGCGCATCAAACGCGAAAAGGAGCAGACGCGCGCGCTGCGCGGGCAGGGCGGCGGCGGGGAGATGGTGTGGCTGCCGGCGGGGAAATTCACGATGGGCGCGACGGACGGCGCGCCCGACGAGCAGCCGCTGCATGATGTGCGGGTGCGCGGTTTTTTCATGGATAAAACGGAGGTCACCAATGCGCAGTTTGCGAAATTCACGGAGGCGACGGGCTACGTCACCTTGGCCGAGCGCAGCACGCTGGAGCGGGCGCAGGCGGGGGCGCTGGTCTTTCTGCCGACGCTGGGGTGGCGGTTGGTGCCGGGGGCGTGCTGGCGGCATCCGGCGGGGCCGGAATCGGACATTGCGGGGCGGGAGAAATTCCCCGTGGTGCAGGTGTGCTGGGAGGATGCGGCGGCCTACGCGCAGTGGGCGGGGAAGCGGCTGCCGAGCGAGGCGGAGTGGGAGTACGCGGCGCGCGGCGGGATCATGCACGCGGCCTACATTTGGGGCACGGAGCTGAGGCCGGGCGGGCGCACGCCGGCGAACATCGCGCAGCCTGGCGAGACGGCGGCGCTGCTGGCGGCGGGCAATTTCGCGAACAACTACGGCCTCGCCGACATGGCGGGCAATGCGGCGGAGTGGTGCGCGGACTGGTATCGCGCGGACTATTACCAAAAGAGCGGGCACGCCGACCCGCCCGGCCCGGCCGACAGCGCCGATCCGGAGGAACCCGGCGTGCCCAAGCGCGTGGCGCGCGGCGGCTCCTACCTCAGCAGCGAAACGAACGGCGCGGCCTACCGCCCCAGCGCGCGGATGAAAGCCGCGCCGGCCTACGCGGCGTCCGACCTCGGCTTTCGCTGCGTGCGGAGTCACCAGTAGCAGCGGGGGGGTTGTTTGACCGCAAAGGCGCAGAGGACGCAGAGGGGCGCAGAGGTGGGATGGGGAAAAAGGGTGGGCGCACCATTACGGCGGTTCCCCTTTCTTCTCTCTGCGCCCCTCCGCGCCCTCGGCGCCTCTGCGGTTAAAATAAAACCGCGCGAGCGGCCCCGTTCCGCGTAATGATCCCGGCAGGAAATAATCCTGCCACCCGCCGCTCCCACCCGCCTATGAAAACAAAACTCCATGCCCTGATCGTCCTCCTCGCGCTGAGCGCCTGCACTTTTGCCGCCGACTGGCAGCCAGACTACGCGCGGCTTTTGAAAAAATACGTGGCCAATGGCGGCGTGAAATACGCGGAGTGGAAGGCCAGCGCCGAGGATGTGAAGGCGCTGCAAGGCGTGGTGGACGGCATCGCCGCCGCACCAGCCTCGACGGACAAGGGCAAGGAACAGCTCGCCTTTCACCTCAATGCCTACAATGCGTGGATCCTGCATGAGGCGCTGGCGAAATACCCGACGAAGAGCGTGAAGGATGTGGCGGGCCTTTTTTTCCTGACCAAACGGGCCACGGTCGCCGGGGCCAGGCTGAGCTTCAATACGCTGGAGAAGGACATCATCCGCCCGCGCTTTGCCGAGCCGCGCGTCCATTTCGCGCTGAACTGCGCGAGCCGCTCGTGCCCGCCGCTGCGCAGTGAGCCGTACGACGCGGCGAAGCTCGACGCGCAGCTCGATGACCAGGCGCGCATCTACGTAAACAGCGAGAGCGGCGTGAAGCCGGAGGGCGACGGCGCGGCGCTGTCGAAAATCTTCGACTGGTACAAGGAAGACTTTGGCGGCGATGCGGCGGTACTGGCATTCTTGAAAAAGTACCGCACCGGCAAATCGGACTTTAAGAAAATCACCTACCAAGTCTATGACTGGAGCCTGAACGAAACGAAGTAGATGCCCCGCCCCCTTTTTGCCCTCACCCTGCTCGCCGCCGCCCTGCTGACGGGGCGCGCGGCGGCGGTGGATACCTACAAGATGCAGGGTTCGCCGGTGCTGGCGCATGTCATGGTGGCCGCCGCGCCGCCGCTGGAGGCGCAGGGCATAAAAATCCGCGTGTGGGTGGAGGGGAGCAGCGCGCTGGCGGCGGCGGTGATGGGCGAGGGGCAGGTGGATTTTGCGCTGATGATGCGGCGGCTGAATGCCACGGACCGGGCGCATTACCCGCAGAAGGAGATGAAGGAATTCATGGTCGGCATGCAGGCCGTGGCCCTGATCGTGCCGCACGATGTGTGGGAAGGCGGCGTCCACTCGCTGACCAAGGCTCAAGTGCGGGACATCTACGAGGGGACGATCCTGAACTGGAAGCAGGTGGGCGGGGCGGATGCGCCGATCAAGTTTTTCAACAGCGAGCGCGGGCGCGGGGTGTGGGAGCTGTTTGTGACCTGGCTCTACGGCGAGACGCGGAAGGCGCCGGTGGGGAAATTTCCCATCACCGTGGATGGCGAGGACGCGCGCAACACGGTGAGCTTTACCAAGGGCGGGCTGGGCATGGCGCAGTTCAATTGGATCGACGGCCAGACCATCTACGGGCTGGCGATCAAGGAGGACGACGGCCCGGCGGTCGAGCCCACGGTCGCCAACGTGGTGGCGGGCAGGTATCCGCTGGCGCGGCCGGCGATCATCGCGGTGGGGGAGACGCCGGTGGGGGGGAAGAAGAAGGTCATCGACTTTCTGCTCGGACCGGAAGGGCAGAAGATTGTGGGCGAGAGCGACCTCATCCCGCTGAAGGACCTGGGGCCGAAGTAGGGAAAAAAACCTGCCGTCATGCTGAACGGAGTTCCGGGAGGCTTTGCGACCGGAACGCCGTGAAGAACCGCTGACTCAAAAGGGCCGAGGCGGTGGGAGCCTGGTGGAGCACTCGGCCCGAGCGCTGTTCTCCGCGACTCGCCGAGAACGGGATGGAGCGCGCCAACTGCGGAGAGCCCAGCGTGCCAATGCCGCGCTCCCTCGATGCTCCCGGGGTGTCGCCGGGCGCGGCACTCGGGTCGAGTGCTCCACCGGGAGTCCCGCCACCTCCGCCCGTTTCGGTCAGCGTTGCTTCAATCCGCCATTGTCGCAAAGCCTCCAATGGCTGGGTTCAGCATGACGGCAGGGTTTTTTCGGCCGCCTGGCTAGAAAGCGCACGCTCGTTTTTTTCTGCCGTCTTATTTCGGTTTCCCGAGTTCTGAGAGGTAGCGGAAAAGGTCGCGGAGGTCTGCGCGGGAGAGCGCGTCCGTGAGGCCGGCGGGCATGAAGCTGCCGAGCGGCTTGGTCTCGGCGATTTCGGCGGTGGCGAACTTCGTCTCCGCGCCGGTGGCGGGTTCGCGGATGGTGATGCTCTCGGCGTTGCGGGCGACGATGTAGCCGAGCGCGGTGCGGC
>JANPHJ010000048.1:0-25537 GCA_031424395.1 Chthoniobacter sp. | reverse complement strand
GCGAAGGGCGCAAAGGGAAGAGTCGGCAAAAGTCCTTTGCGCCCTTCGCGACCTTTGCGTGAGGCCGTTACCGCCTTTTATTCCGCGGCGGGTTGATCCGCTTTCGCCACCGCGGCTTTGGCGAGCTTGGTGATGTGGCGGAGGACGAAGAAGGCGGCGATGAGGCCGACGGCGAGGAAGATGTATTCGCCGGGATGTTTCGCCTGCTCCGCGCCGGTGGCGGCGGCGAGGCCGTGGTGGGCGCTGGCGCCAAGCCAGACGAAGAAACAGTTCGCCGGGATGATGGCGAAAAACGTGGCGAGAAAATACGGCCAGAAGCCGATGGCGGTGAGGCCGTAGGCGTAGTTGGCGAGGCCAAAGGGGATGGGGCAGAGGCGTAGGAGGGCGATGATTTTCCAGCCCTCGCGGCCGACGGCGCTGTCAATGAGGCGGAACTTTTCGTGGTGCCCGAGCCAGCGCTGGACGGCGTTGCGGGCGAGGTGGCGGGCGATGAGGAAGTTGAGCGCCGCGCCGGCGTTCGTGCCGAGGGTGATGGCGACGAACCCTTGCAAAAAACCGAAGATGCCGCCGGCCCCGAGCGCAAACGGGGCGAGGGGCACGATGACCATTTGCAGGAGCACGAGGGCGCCGGCGTAGGCGAGGACGCCGAGCCAGCCGAGTTGCGCGAATTTTTCGTGCGAGGCGAGAAGGAGGTCGGTGAGGCGGTGCATGGCTTTTTTTGAGAGCGGTGCTTTTCGCAGAATGCGGGGCGTTTGCAACCGGCGCGCTGCCTTGATGCGCCGGCGCGCAGGCCCTACACAGCGCGCGTGCTTACGTCGCTCAAAGTCCGCCATTTCCGCTGCTTCGATGCGTTCGAGGCAGAGTTTGCGCCGGGGGCAAATTTCATCGTGGGGCCGAATGCGCGGGGCAAGACTTCGCTGTTGGAGGCCGCGTGCATTCTGCTGCGGCTGCAATCGCCGCGGGTCACGCGGCTGGCGCATGTCATCCAGCATGAGCGGCGCGGGCTGGTGGTGGATGGCTTTTTCGCGCAGCGGCACCTGCAGTTTTATCTGAGTCGCGAGCGTAAGAAGCTGGCGCTGGACGGCGTGGAGCAGAAAATGGCGCGGGAGTATTTGGCGATCGCGCGGCTGGTCTATTTTGGGAATCGCGACATCGAGCTGGTGCGCGGGGCGGGTGAGGGGCGGCGGCGGTTTTTGGATTTTGTGGCGGCGCAGCTCGACGGCTCGTACCGGCGGTCGCTGCGGGACTGCGAGCGCGCGCTGCGCTCGCGCAATTTGCTGCTGAAGGCGGCGGCCCCGCGCTGGCGGGAGATCGCGGCGTTTGACGAGCCGCTGCTCGCGGCGGGCGGTCGCGTGACGGAGGCGCGCGGGCGCTTGATCCGCGAGCTGCAAGAGCCGGTGAGCGCGGCGCACGCGGCGATCAGCGGGGCGGGAGAGCAGTTGCGGATCGAATATGTGCCGGGGTGCGGCGAGGACTTTGCCGCGACGCTCGCCGCCGCGCGGAAAGAGGACGCGCGGCTGCGGCAGACGACTGTGGGGCCGCACCGCGACGACCTGGCGTTTGCGCTCAACGGCCAGTCGTCCGACTTGGCCAGCGAAGGCCAGCAGCGCACGCTGGTGCTGGCGCTGAAGCTCGGCGCGGCGCGACTGCTGGAGCGGCATTTCGCCGCACCGCCGGTGCTGCTGCTCGACGATATTTTCGGCGAACTCGATCTCACCCGCCGCAATGCGCTGCTCGCCGCGCTGCCCGTCGGCGCGCAGCAGCTCATCACCACCACGCATCTCGACTGGAGGCCGCCGGAGGCTGCCGCGCAGGTGCTGCACCTGTAGGGGCCTGGACCCGGCACAGGCGGGGCTCGACAAGCGCGGTTTCGGCGCTACGGTGCGCGCCCGCCAAATATGTTTTCACTGCTCGCCGACAAGCTTCAAGACGTCTTCAAGGACTTGCGCGGGCATGGGCAGATTTCGGAGACGAACATCACGGATGCGCTGCGGGCGGTGCGGATGGCGCTGCTGGAGGCGGATGTGGAGTTTGGGGTGGCGAAGGGGTTCATCGCGCGGGTGAAGGACAAGGCGCTGGGCGAATCCGTGCTGCGCGGGGTGGCGCCGGGGCAGCAGATCGTGAAGATTTTTCACGATGAACTGACGGCGCTGCTGGGCGGGGACAAGGCGCCGCTGAATCTCGACGCGCCGGCGCGGATCATGATGGTGGGCTTGAACGGCGCGGGAAAGACGACGTCGAGCGCGAAGCTGGCGGCGTGGCTGAAGAAGCAGGGGAAGGCGCCGTTGCTGATCGCGTGCGATTTGCACCGGCCGGCGGCGATCGAGCAACTCTCGCAGCTTGCCAAGCAAGTGGGCGTGCCGGTTTTCACGCCGCAGGCGGGGGAGACGGATGTGAAAAAGGTGGCGGCGCAGGCGCTGGAGTGGGCGAAGGAGCAGGGCGGCAATGTGCAGATTTTCGACACAGCGGGGCGGCAGGAAATCGACGCGGCACTGATCGCGGAAATCAAGGGGCTGCGGGAGTTTTTGCAACCGCAGGAGGTGCTGCTGGTGGCGGACGCGGCGACGGGGCAGCAGGCGGTGAGTGTGGCCACGCATTTCCACGAGGCGCTGGAGATCACGGGGCTGGTGCTGACGAAGCTGGATGGCGATGCGCGCGGCGGGGCGGCGCTCTCGATGCGGGAGGTGACGCAGCGGCCGATCAAATTCGCGGGCGTGGGGGAGAAACTGGACCAATTTGAGCCGTTTTATCCCGACCGGCTGGCGGGGCGCATCCTGGGGATGGGTGACATCGTGGGGCTGGTGGAGAAGGCCGCCTCGATGATCGACGAGGACGAGGCGAAGCGGATGGAGGAGAAGATGCGGACGGCGTCGTTCGATCTGAATGATTTCCTGGCGCAGTTCAAGATGCTGAAGAAGCTGGGGCCGCTGGAAAATCTCCTTGGCATGATCCCCGGCATGAGTAACGTCAAAAACTTTTCCGTTGACGAAAAACAGATGAAGCGGGTCGAAGCGATTGTGCTCTCGATGACGCTGGCCGAGCGCACCAACCCGGACATTTTGAATGCCCGCCGCCGCCAGAGGATCGCCCGTGGCAGTGGAGTTACCGTCACCGAAGTGAACGACCTCCTTCAGCGCTTCGGCCAGATGCGGAAGATGATGAAGGGGATGGGCAAGATGAAGAAGATGATGGCGCGCTCCGGTGCGCCGAACCTCGGCATCAGGCGCTAAACAATTTTCAACCAAGCAGAACAACCAACACCAACCAAACACTATGGCCGTCAGCATCCGTCTTCGCCGCGAGGGAAGCCTCAACAACCCGTATTACAAAGTCGTCGTCGCCGATCAGCGCAGCCCGCGCGACGGCAAGTTCATCGAGATCATCGGCAACTATGATCCGAAGAAAGAGGGCGATAACTCGAACATTGACCTCTCCCGCGCCGACTACTGGATCGGCAATGGCGCGCGTCCGAGCGACACGGTGCGCAGCATCATCAAGAAGGCGCGGAAAAAGGAAGTCGCCGCGAAGTAGGGCTCGCCTTGCGCGCGGCGGACGCGCATTTTTCCCGCCATGCAGGAGTTCCTCAAATTCGTTTTGCCGCTGCTCATCGACTTCCCCGATGAGGCGGTGCTGACCAAGCACGATGGCGTCAAGCGCACGGCCTTTCACGTCCGCATGCGGCAGAGCGACGTGGGCAAGGTGATCGGCAAGCACGGGCTGACCATCATCGCCATCCGCAACCTGCTCAGCGCGGCGGCGGCGCGGCACGGGGAGCGGGTGCAGTTTGAGATCGACGAGGAAGAGCAGGCCGGGCGGTAACGGCGGCTAGCGCAGACCGGCGACGGGCTTTGCGCTCGGAAAAATCGCGCCGGTGAGCATCAGGCGCGTCGCTTTGTGCCGGTAGGATGCGCCTTTGCCGAAGGAGTAGTAGGGCACGTAGCGGTCCGAGGAAACGCTGTCCGCGGCGATGGGATCCGCCCGTTCCGTGCAGTCGAGAATCCACCAGCGCTCATCGTAGCGCCAATAAACCCAGGCGTGGCTGGTGCGTGCGCGTTTCTCGGCTTTGCCGATGACGAAAAGCGCATTGCGGTCACCCAGGCTGTCGTACAGCCAGAGCGCCTTCGATTTGCAATCGCCCGCGCGCCGCGCCTCGGTGAGCGTGGGCGGATCGGCGCGGTAGGGGTCGCAGACACAGTAGCGAAAGCGGTGGCCTTCCTTCATCAGCCGCGCGGCGGCGACCATGGTGGTGTCGCGTGGTTCGAGATTGCTGATCACCGTGCGGACGGAGCCGAGGTAGCGGTCGTACGGGGTGAAAGTGGTTGACTGGAGCGCGAGATCGCGCCCGCCGGGCGGCAGGATGCCGGGGGGCGGCTCGGAGCGCGGCGGGAAGACGCTGCGGGGGGGAGGCGGTGGCGCAAGCGCGACGGCCGCGGCGGTTTTGCGCGGCGCTGCCTTGGCGGCGGACGCGGGCGTGCCCGGGCGGACGATGGCGGTGGTCGGCGCGGGTGGTGCAACGGGGGGGGCCTCCCGCAGGTTCATGTCGCGCCCAAAGGCCACGCCGCGAAACGGCACGAGCGGCACTGGGACGACGCGGGTGACGGCGTCGTCCGCGGAGAGGCAGGCCGGCAGAAGCGGGGCGGCGAGCGCGGGGATTAGGAAACGAAGGACGCGGAAACGCATGCTGCGGAAATTTCCATAAATACTAGCGGCGGGCGGCCTAGGCTGGCAACCGTTCCCTCCCGAAAATTTAACCACGTCGTGGCGTCGGGATTCGCAAGCAGGGCTGGCAGCATTCGCGGCGGCGGGTAGGCTCGCACATAATGAGCCGTTTTCTCACCGCTGCCGGATCCCTTGTGGATCGGATCAAAATCAACGCTGTGTCGCGCGAAATGCGCGATGGGCGGCCGATGTGGATCAAGCGACGGCGGCGGGTGGCCGCGCCGATCATGGCGTGCGCGAACCGTTTTTTCCGCATGGTCGGCAATCCGGTGCGGGCGCTGGACGACTTCGCCGCGTGGCAGCGCTGGGAGGTGGACTGTTTCCTCGCGTTGCATGGGGATCGCTTCCACGCCTTTGCCGACGGCCCCCGGGCGGTGGCGGCAGAAGAGGTGCCAGGGGTGAACCTGACCGAATATCTCGACACGGGCACACTCACGCCGCCGATGCTGGCCGCCGCCGCGGGTGAGCTGCGCCGGGCGCACGCGCAGCCGTGCGCGGAGTTCGCGGGCCTGTGGTCGCATGGCGATCCGCACGCGGGGAATTTCATTTACGAGGGTGCGGTGAATCGCGCGCGGCTGATCGACTTCGAGGTGCAGCATGACCCCGCGCTGCCGGCGGATGAGCGGCACACGGATGACGTGCTGGTCTTTTTGCAGGACATGGTGGGGCGCATTTCGCGCGAGCTGTGGTTGCCGAGCGCGCTGGCTTTTCTGACGGCGTACGAGCGCCCCGAGATCGTAGCGCGGGTGCGCGCCAGGCTGCTCGCGCCGCGTGGCATCGCGCGCGTGTGGTGGGCGGTGCGGACGACGTATCTCGCGCCGGCGGAGCTGGAGCGGCGGCTCGCGGCGCTGCGCGCCAGCCTTTAGCCGCTGCCGAGATCATTGCGCGCCGCGACCCACTCGCGCACGGGGTGCCCGCCGAGGAGATGCTCGCGGAGGATGCGCTCGAAACGCTCCGGCGTGACCGCGCCGTACCACACCCCTTCGGGATAGACCACGAGCCACGGCCCGCCGGTGCAAATGCGGAAGCAGCCCGCTTTGGTCCGCATGGCGCGCAGGCCGGTTTCCTTCACGCGCTGCTTCACAAATGCCCACAGCTTTTCGCCCTCCCGCGCCGCGCAGCAGTCCGGCCCGAGGCACACAAAAAGGTGCCGCTCGGCCGAGGTGAGGCCGGCTTTGGCGAGACCGTCTGCAAGTTTGCTCATGGGAGGACGCTAGCGGCGGCGTGCGGGCGGCGCACTTCCTATTGATTGCGCGCCGCGGGCAAAATCCGTGTTCCCATCGCGCGCCGTTCGCGGCTAGAACGTGCGCCCTATGAAAATCGTCGTCGCTTATTCGGGAGGTCTGGACACCTCCGTACTGCTCACCTGGCTGAAGGAAACCTACTCCGCGGAGATCGTCGCGTTTTGCGCGGATGTGGGGCAGGAGGAAGAGCTGGTCGGGCTGGAAGACAAGGCGCTGCGCACCGGCGCGGGCAAGTGCTACATCGACGATCTGCGCGAGGAGTTCGCGCGCGATTTCATTTTCCCGATCATCCAGGCGAATGCGATTTACGAGGGGCAGTATTATCTCGGCACGTCCATCGCGCGGCCGCTGATCGCGAAGCGCATGGTGGAAATCGCGCGCGCGGAAAAGGCGGATGCGGTGGCGCACGGGGCGACGGGGAAGGGCAATGACCAGGTGCGGTTCGAGTTGACCGCGGCGGCGCTCGCGCCGGAGCTGGAGGTCATCGCGCCGTGGCGGCAGGAGCGGTTTCGCGAGCAGTTTCCGGGGCGCGCGGAGATGATCGCGTATGCGGAGAAAAACAAAATCCCCGTGCTGGCGAGTGCGAAGAAGCCGTATTCGATGGACCGCAATCTCCTGCACATTTCCTTCGAGGCCGGCATCCTCGAAGACCCGTGGTTCGACGCCAGCGCGGAGAAGGCGCGCGAGATGTATGTGCTCTCGGTTTCGCCCGAGGAAGCGCCGGACAAGGCCGAGCACGTCGAGCTGGTTTTTGAAAAAGGAAACTGCGTCGCGATTGGCTACCACGAACTCGACGGGCTGCTCGGGGATTTGAAAATCGGCGGCGTGAAATACGATGCGGAAAATCACGCGCGGCTTTCGCCTTTGGAAATCATGCGCGTGCTGAACAAGCTCGGCGGCAAGCACGGCATCGGGCGCGTCGATCTCGTCGAGAACCGTTTCGTCGGGATGAAATCGCGCGGCGTGTACGAGACGCCGGGCGGCGCGATTCTGCACTTCGCGCACCGGCAGGTGGAGTCGCTGGCCATGGACCGCGAAGTCATGCACCTGCGCGACTCGCTCATCCCGAAATACGCGACGCTCGTCTATAACGGCTTCTGGTTCGCGCCCGAGCGTGAGGCCTTGCAGGCGCTAATCACCGAGACGCAGAAAAACGTGACCGGCACCGTGCGGCTGAAGCTCTACAAGGGCAACATCATCACCGCCGGCCGCAAGTCGCCGCTTTCGCTCTACAACCCCGACATCGCCACGATGGAGGCCGACCCGACGAAGGCCTACAACCAGAACGACGCCACCGGCTTCATCGCGCTGAATGCGCTGCGCCTGAAGGTCGCGGCGCGCGTTCACGCGGCGCAGAAATAAGCGCGCCCGGCGCGGTTCGGGCGGCGCGTAAAACCGCCTTAGCCGGAGCGCGGGCTACTTTGCCGCCACGCCCGGCACGCAGTGGATGGTGCTGTGGATTTCCTGCTCCACGGGTTTGCCGTCGGCGGATTGGATTTTGAATTTCAGCCGCAGGGTCATCGCGGGCCGCATGTCGGCGAGCGTGAGGGTGAGGGTTTTCTTGTCGGGCGAGAGCGTCGCTTTTTCAACGGGCACGGCGTCTTTGCCCTTCGTGCCGTCGCTGACTTTGAAATCGGGCGAGCCGTAGGCGCCGGTCCATTGGTAGTTCCAGCGGGTGAGGTCGTAGTTCTGCGGATCGGTGGCGGAGGCGGCGTCGAGCGGGTTGGTGAAAACGAGCTGCACACCGTCTTTGAGCGCGTGCAGTTCGACCGGCATCGTGACCGGCGCGCCGGTGTAGCGGACGCGGGAGAAGCAGCCGAATTTGGCCGCGTCGCTCTGCCACACGTTCAGGCCAGTGACGTAGAGCTGGCCGTCCTGCGGGCCGAAGCGCCCGCGCATGATGCCGCTGGGAAACTTGAACGGAAACTTCACCACCGCGCCCTGCGCGACGCCATCGACGGTCTCCATGGTCACGCCGTACAGCAGGCAGTGGCCGTAGCTGAGGTGCAGCATGCGGCCCTCCCACGGGCCCCATTTGCCGCCGCTCACCCAGACCTCGCCGCCGGGTGAGTTATCAACCGCCTGCGGCATCCAGACGAGCGGCAAGTCGTAGCCCGCCGTCGGCATGGGCGCGTCCGGTTTGCCCCAGAAGTTCGTTTTGAATTCCTTGCGTGCTTCCTCGCTGCTGGGGTTCGCGTCGAACTCGGTGCCGTCGGCGGCCTTGAAATGGATGACTTTGTGCGCAGCGGGGGTCATGCCGTTGAAGCCGCCGGGCTTGATGATGTTCAGCCGGTTCGCGGGCATCCAGTGGCCTTGGTTGTCACTGGAGGTGAGGAAGTCTTTCGGCCCCATCCCGAGCCCGTTTGGCGCCCGCAGACCGTTGGCGACGATGTCCATTTTCGCGCCGTCTTTCGACACGCGGAGGATCGTGCCCTGATGCGGGCTCAGGTTCGTGGGCTCCCAGGGCGAGCCTTTGCCGTAGTAGAAATTGCCGGCGCTGTCGGTTTGCAAATCGAGCGCAAACTCGTGGTAGTTTTCCGTCACCACGCAGTCGTTGTTAAAGCACTCGTAGTAGTCCGTCTCGCCGTCGCCATTGAGGTCGTGCAGGCGGGTGATCTGGTCGCGGCCGACGACATAGATTTTGCCGTCCACCACCTTGCAGCCGAGCGGCTGGAAGAGGCCTGTCGCGATGCGTTTCCACTTCACTTTTTCGAGCTTCGCGTCGAGCCCGCTGACCAGCCACACGTCGCCGCTGAGGTTGACCACGGCGGCGTCGCCGTTTGGAAAAAAATCGTGCCCGCCGAAGCGCAGCCAGGACTTGTAGGGGTTGTCGTCCGGCGCGGTGATTTCATCGACGACGTACGGCGCGTCGCCGCTGCCGAGCTTGCCTTGCGTTTCGAGCGCCGCGCCCCAATGCGCCGGACCGCCTTTGCACAGCGCCACGAGATCGGGCATGGGCGCTTTCGTGGATTCGAGCCGCTGCGTTTCGCCGGGTTTGCCGGGCGTGAAGGTGATGCGGAAGGTCGTCGCCTGCGGCCGCGCCGGAACGCGCAACACGGCCTTGCCGTCGGGGGTTGTTTCCACCTTGGCGTTCGGTGCGTTGTCCACGGTGCTCAGCAGGTCGGTGCCGGGTCCGCCGAGCAGCAGATTCACCGCCGGCCCCGCTCCGATGGCGATGGTCCGCGAGAGAATCAGGGCGCCGTCTTTCACCTCCGCGCCCGGCATTTCGAGCACCGCGGTTTTGCCGATGGAGTAGCTGAGGATGACCTTGTCGCCGTTCACATACAGGCCGCGATATTTTGCCACGTCGGCTGGCAAATGGCCCTGGTGCTTGTCCCGCGGGTCATCGGTGATTTCGCCCGTGCTCCAGCCCGGCAGGTAGGGCGTGGAGAATTTCACCTCCCCGTCCGCGCCGATCTGCCCTTCCAGCCCCCCGCGTCCCCGCGGAAATTTGATGAACCCGCCCGTCCACGCCGCGCTCACGCGGAGGAGTTCCGGGTCGAAAAGCACCGTTGCCGGATGCTCCTTGTCGCCCGTTTTGATAGCGATGCCTTTGGCCGTGACCTGGCCGTTGATTTTGAAACAGCCGGTGTGAAACGGGCCGAGGTCGGCGGCGTCCCATTTCAATTCCTGCGCGCGCAGCGGAAGCGCGCAGGCGGTGAGGGCGAGGAGGAGGGCGAGGGGGTTTTTGGTCATGGGATGGTGATACGTGTGATGGAGGGTAGGGGGCACGCGGGCCGCAGATTTCTAGGCGGTTACCTTTTTTCGACGATCCAAATGTTCCGATAAAAGACCGGATTGCCATGGTTCTGGAGCTGGATGGGGCCGGGCTCGGGGCCTTCCTTGGCTCCGGCAGAATTGGTGGTGCGCGGCACTTCCACGTGATCCTGCACGAGCACGCCGTTGAGTTTCACGGTCAGCACGGCGTTCTTGGTTTTCTTGTCGCCGTCGTAGCGCGCGGCTTCGAAGTCGATGTCGTAGGTCTGCCACGAGAGCGGCGGCAGGCACATGTTCACCTTCGGCGCGGCGATGGTGTAGATGCCGCCCGCCTCGTTGTTCTCGCCTTTGAGGCCGAAGGAATCGAGCACCTGGCACTCAAAGCGGTCCTGCAAATAGACGCCGCTGTTGCCGCGCCCCTGGCCGCGGGCCCGCGGCATGAAGGGCGTGCGAAACTCGAGGTGCAGGGTGCAATCGCCGAAGCGCTGCTTCGATTTCGTGCCGGCAGTGAGCAGTTTGCGGGCGTCCATTTTCCCGCCGTCCCACGCGTCGGCGCTGGTGCCGTCGAAAAGGACGGTCGCACCCGCGGGCGGCTTCGCGCCGAGGGTGGGGGATTCGCGCAGCGTGTGCTTGAGCGACCACGACTGGCCTTCGTCATTTATGCCGTTGATCTGGCCGTCAATGATCGCGCCCTTCCAGCCGCTGCCATTGAAAACGACCTTCTCGCCGTCGCGCTGCGCCTCGACCTCCACCTTTTTCTCCACGTCCGCCGCCGTCCCCGGCAGACCTTTGCTCCACCCGACGATGCGAAATTTACCCTCCCCCAGCGCGATGACCTGCGCCGCGCAGCCCTCACCCACGTACTCGCCCTGCACCGCGAAATCCGGCCCGGCCGGCTCAGGTTCGGTGAACGTGGCTTCCTCAGCGAATGCGGCGGGCGCGAGGAAAAAGACGGCGGTGGCGAAGGCGCGGGGGAGAGACATGGGGTCGATGAGTAGATGGTTTGGCGGTGCGGAGCAACAACCGCGCACGGGCGTTTCGTCTTAGCGGGGAAGTGGTGTTTCGCAGGCGTCCGTGCTCCGCCAGCACATCGTTCGCGGGCAAATTGCGGCGTGCTGGTTTTCCCCATTGACACCCCTCGCACCGCCCGCTGTCATGCCGCGCCTCGCCCCCAGCGCAGCGTTCTAAATCCTTTCCGACATCCCTCCTTTCATGCCGCAAAAAAAAATCAACGTCGCCATCGTCGGTCTCGGTTTCGGGGCTGAATTCATTCCGATCTACCAGCGGCACCCGCAGGCCAACATGTACGCGATTTGCCAGCGCACCCCGGAGAAGCTGCACGCCGTGGGCGACGCTTTTGGCATCGAGAAGCGCTACACAAAATTCGAGGACCTGCTGAAAGACCCGGCGGTCGATCTGGTGCATATCAATTCGCCGATTCCGGATCACGGCTGGCAGGCCATCGCTGCGCTCAAAGCGGGCAAGCATGTGAGCTGCACGGTGCCGATGGCGACCTCGCCGGCGGAGTGCAAGCAGATCGTGGATGTCGTGAAAAAGTCCGGCCTGAAATACATGATGGCCGAAACCGTGGTTTATGCGCGCGAGTACCTTTTCATGAAGGAGCTGCTGGACACGGGCAAGCTGGGCAAGCTGCAGTTCGTGCAGGCCAGCCATCAGCAGGACATGGACGGGTGGCCGAACTACTGGCCCGGCCTGCCGCCGATGTGGTACGCCACGCATTGCGTCGGCCCCGTGGCGGGCATGATCGGGCAGTCGGCGGAATACGTGAGTTGCTTCGGCAGCGGCAGCGTGCGCAAGGAGCTGGCGAAGTGCTACGGCTCGCCTTTCGCCATCGAGACGGCGCACATCAAGTTTGCCAACACCGATGTGAGCGCGCGGATCATCCGCTCGCTGTTCGACACGGCGCGGCAGTATCGGGAAAGCATCGACGTGTATGGCAGCAAGGCGTCCGTGGAGTGGCCGCTCGTCGAGCACCAGCCGCTCATCATGCACACGGCGAAACTGCCGGAGCCGAAGATTCCCAAGGCCATCAAGACGCCCGACTTTGCCAAGCGCCTGCCGAAGCCGATCCAGCTTTTCACCACCGGCGGCGTCTATGGCGGCAAGGGCAAGAAGGCGCACCTCAGCTTCACCCAAGGCGCCGGCCACGGCGGCAGCCACCCGCATCTCGTGCATGAGATGATCGACGCCCTCGTCACGGACCGCGATCCTTTCCCAAATGCCAAGCAGTCCGCCAATTGGACCTGTGTCGGCCTCTGCGCCCACGAGTCCGCTATGGCCGGCGGTAAGATCGTGAAGCTCCCCGCTTTCTCCATTTAGTCACCCCACCCACCAACCCAACCCCACTAACCAACCCACACCTATCCTATGACCGACGAAGAAGCTCTCGCACCTAACGCCAAACGCCTGCTCTGGGCAGGTTTCATGGCCATCCTTGCCGCCGGCGTCGGCTTCGCCATTCGTGGCGGCATTTTCGACAACTGGGGCAAAGAATACGGCTTCACCGGGGCACAGCTCGGAGCCATCGGTGGCGCGGGGTTCTCCGGCTTCTGCTTCGGTATCATCATCGGCGGCGTGATCGTGGATAAGATCGGTTACGGCAAGCTGGTCTTTGTCGCCCTCCTCTGCCATGTGCTTTCGGCCTTCGTCACCTTCGGCGCGAGCACGCCAGATAACGCCTACAACCTGCTCTTTTGGGGCATGTTCATCTTCGCCTTTGCCAACGGTACCCTCGAGGCCGTGGCCAATCCGCTGGTCGCCACGCTTTTCCCGCACAACCGCACGCACTACCTCAACATCCTCCACGCCAGTTGGCCCGCGGGTATGATCATCGGCTCCGTCCTCGGCTGGATTCTCGACGACAAAATGCAGCTTAACTGGAAGATCCAGCTCTCGCTCTACCTCGTTCCCACCATCCTCTATGGCATCATGTTCATGGGGCAGAAGTTTCCCAAATCCGAAGCTGCCGCGAAAGGCGCCAGCATCGGCGAGATGTTCAAGGATGTGGGCATCCTCGGTGCGGGCGTGGCCTGCTTCCTCCTCGCAAAATTCTTCGCGGACATCTTCAAAGGCACGGGCTCCGGCGACGCCATCGGCTACGCCATCGGCGGCGCGCTGCTGATCGTCGTGGGTTTGATCACCCGCTTCTCGATTGGGTCAATCCTGTTGTTTGTGCTCTACATCACGCACGCCATGGTGGGTGCCGTGGAGTTGGGCACCGACGGCTGGATTCAGAATATCACGGGCAACCTGTTCACCTCGGAGCAGGGCAAATATCTCTTCATCTGGACTTCATCGATCATGTTCGGCCTGCGGTTCTGCGCGCATTTCATCGAGCGCACCCTGAAGATTTCACCCGTCGGACTGCTCTTCCTCTGCGCGGCCATCGCGTGCGTCGGGCTGAACCTAGCCAGCGGCATGGCGTCCTTCGGGGCGGCGCTGCTCGCCCTCGGCATCTATGCGGTCGGCAAGACCTTCTTCTGGCCCACGATGCTCGCGGTCGTCGGCGACCGTTTTCCGCGTTCGGGTGCGGTGGCGATGTCGATCATGGGTGGCATCGGCATGCTCTCTGCCGGCCTGATTGGCGGCCCCGGTCTCGGCTACTGCAAAGATCGCTTCGCCGGCGAGGAGTTGAAATCGAGCAGCCCGGCGATTTTCGAGGAATTCAAGGCGGCCCAGCCGTCGAAGTTCCTGAACATCGAGTCCACCGCCGCCCTCGGCTTGGATGGGAAGAAGCTCGGCGAAGCCAATGACCGGCTCGCCGCTGAGCGGAAAGTCGTTGACGAGGCCAAGGGTGATCCGAAGACGGCCATCGACAAGCTTGAAGCCAAGGATCAGGCGATCATCAAGGCCAGCATCGTCGGCGATCGCAAGACGCTGAAAGCCGACGCTTGGATTCCTGCAACCATGGCAGTCATCTATCTGCTCATGTTCCTCTACTTCAAGACCGTCGGCGGCTACAAGCCGGTGCATCTTGCCGAAGAATTTACCGGCGGCACCACCGGGCCGATGGAGGGCTGACCGCTTCGCCCATGACGATTCCAACGGGGGACAGGGCTCGCGCCCTGTCCCTCGTTGCTTTTTCGGGGGATTTGGCAGAGGGCTAGCTAAGAAAGACCGCGTGTACATGCCCGACCCACCCGCCTCCTGGCATCAGCCCGACCTCGCCGCGCGTTTTCTCCAGAACGTCCGCGGCGCGATTCCGCTGAGCATCGAGCAGATCGACATGATGCTTCGTTTGCTCACGGCCGCGCGCGGCGAACGGCTGGTCAACTTCCTCGACCTCGGCTGCGGCGACGGGGTGCTCTCCTCCGCCATCCTCGACGAAAACCCTGACGCGCGCGGCTGCCTCGTCGATTTCTCCGAGACCGCCCTCGACGCGGCCCGGCAGCAGCTCGGCGCGCACGGCGGGCGCGTCGAGTTCATCCTCGCGGACTACGCGCAGCCGGGCTGGCTGGACGAAGTCGCCCACGCCCGGCCGTTCGATGCGGTGGTCTCGGGTTTCGCTGCGCAGCATTCGCCCAATGGCCGCAAGCGGGCGCTCTTCGGCGAGATTTTCCAGCTCCTGAAACCGGAGGGCATTTTCATCAACATCGAGCACGTCTCGTCGGCCACGCGCTGGACGGAGTCGGTCTGGGACGACTGCATGATCGACGCCATTTTCGGCAAAGAACTGCGCGCCTCCGCCGACCGCAGCCGCGCGGAAATCGCCCGCGAATACTACGCCCGCGCGGTGAAGGAAGCCGGCGCGCTGGCCCCGCTGGAGGTGCAGTGCGACTGGCTGCGCGAGGCCGGTTATGAAAACGTGGACTGCTACCTGAAGGTGCTGGAGCTGGCGGTGTTCGGCGGGCAGAGGCCGGGCGCGGGGCATTGCTGAATGCCGGTTTCTGATTGCTGATTGGCCGGCGCCGCCCCTTCATCGCCGCCGCCCAAATGTCCGACCAATCAGCACTCAACAAGCAGCCGTCCGTCATCCGAACCTGGCTCCAGCTTTGCCGCGCACCGAATCTTTTCACCGTGCCGGGCGATCCGCTCGCGGGCTATGTGCTGGCGGCGTACGGGGCGTTTGAGGCGGACGTTTTTTACGCCGTCGGCGCGAGCGTTTGTTTTTACGCGGCGGGGCTGCTCGACAACGATCTCGCCGACCTCGCCGAGGATCGCGTGGAACGGCCATTCCGCCCATTGCCAAGCGGCGCGGCGAAACCGCTTACGGTCGCGCTCGTCGCGGCGGTTTTGACTGGCGTTGGTTTTCTGCTCGCGGGGAAACTCGGGGGCACCGCGCTGATCGTCGCCGTGGGCGTGGTGGCGTCGGTCGGGATCTACAATCATGTGACCAAGCATCTGCCGGTCATCGGCGCGCTGAACATGGGCGTGTGCCGCGGGCTGAGCATGCTGCTCGGGGCGGCCGCCGCGCCGCATCCCGAGTTGCTTTGGCGGCTCCTCGCCGCGGGGCAGATGAACCTGCTGCTCATGGCCTGCGGGTTCGTCACGGTCTTCATCGCTGCGGTCACGCACCTCGCGCGCTTTGAGACAAAAGCGCAGGCGCCGCCTTCCGCGAAGTGGCTGCCCGCGCTCGTAATGCTGATCGGTGCGGCGCTTTTTCTCACCCAGGTTCACACCACTATGTTTTCGGGTGCTGCGGCGATCTTTGCGGTCGCAGCACTGAGTGCGCTGGCCGTCGCGATTCATCTCATGCGCGATGTCGCCGCCCCCGTGCCCCCACGTATCGGGGAGCTGATTCGACTCTTGCTTCTCCTCCAGTCAGCTTTTTGTGTCGCTGGAGGAACGTTCGATACCATGCTTGCAGCTGCGCGCATCGGCGGTGGCACGGACGATAGCTGGCTCGCCGCCACACTCACCGCGATCCGCACGATTGGAAGCTTGCGGACCGCCGCGCTCCTGCTCATCGCCTGGCCGGTCAGTCGCGCCGTTTCAAAGCGCTTCTACGCGAGCTGAAATTCACGCCGTTTTCCGCTGCTCGAAGTCGTGAAAGACCACGGTCGCCGGGACGGGGGTGGCCAGGGTCTCGGCGACTTTGCGGGCGAGGGCGTCGATCTCGTAGGGCTTGGCGATCATGCCGGTGAAGCCGTAGTCCTCGAAGCGGCTGAGCACGGGATCATTGGCATAGCCGCTGGAGACGATGGCGCGCACCGTGGGGTCGATGGCGCGGAGGCGGGCGATGGTCTGCGCGCCGCTGAGGCCGTCGGGCATGGTGAGGTCGGAAATGACGAGGTGGTAGGGGCGGCCGGCGCGCAGTGCGGCCTCGTAGATGGCGATGGCGGCGAGGCCGTCGCAGCTCTCGGTGACCTCGTAGCCGAGCGGTTCGAGGGTGCAGGTCACGAGCATGCAGATGTCTTCCTCATCGTCGATGACAAGGATGCGCGGCGAGTCGGCCACGGGCGACGGCGGCGCGGCCCGGGGCGGGAGGACCTTCTTTTCCGAAGCCGGCAGGCAGATGGTGAAGGTCGCGCCTTCGCCGGGCTGGGATTCCACATGGATGAGGCCGCCGTGGCTTTTGACAATGGAGTAGGCGGTGGCGAGGCCGAGCCCGCTGCCTTTGGGTTTGGTGGTGAAGTAGGGGTCGAAGATTTTTTTGAAATACTCCTCGGCGATGCCGATGCCCTGGTCCTGCAGCGAGAGCCGCACCCAGCGCCCGGCGCGGAGGCCGAGGGTGTGGGAGTCGCAGGGCAGGTCGAGGTTTTCCGCGGTGATGCGCAGGGTGCCGCCAGCGGGCATGGCCTGCTGGGCGTTGATGGCGAGATTGCTAAAGACCTGGCTGATCTGGCCGGGGTCGAGTTCGACGGGCCAGAGGTCGTCGGGCAGTTGGAATTCGCAATGCACCGGCGCGCCGTGGAGGGTCACCGCGAGGGTGTCGCGCAGGAGGCCGGGCAGGGTGGTGGTTTGCTTGATGGGCGCGCCGCCTTTGGCAAAGGTGAGGAGCTGGCGCGAGAGGTCCTGCGCACGGGTGGCGGATTTTTTCGCGACGGTCAGGCGTTCGCCGATGTGCTCGTCGAGCGCGGGATGGACGAGGGCGAGGGAGAGATTGCCGAGGATGGCGGTGAGCAGGTTGTTGAAATCGTGGGCGATGCCGCCGGCGACGACGCCGAGGCTGTCCAACTTGTCGGCGCGCTGCTGCTCCTCCTCGAGGCGGCGGCGCTCGGTGATGTCGCGGAAGACGATGATCGCACCGATCTTGCGGTGGGTGTGGTCGCGGATGGGCGAGGCATGGCCCTCGATGAGCCGCTCCTGGCCGGGGCCGCCGCCGCGGGCGGCGAGGAGCGCGGGGCCGTCGAGCCCCTCAGCCGTGCCGGTCTCGACGATGCGCTGGAGGACGCGCGCGCGAGGCTTGTGGTTGCGCTCGTGGAGGAGTTGGAAAACCGCGCCGAGGGGCTGGCCGAGGGCTTCGGCCTGCGTCCAGCCGGTGAGCCGTTCGGCCACGGCATTGAGCATGAGCACGCGCCCGTCGGTGCTGAGGGTGATAAAGCCGTCGGCGATGGAGCGCAGGATCACGGCGAGGCGCTCTTTTTCGGCGGCGAGTTCGTCGGCGGCGCGTTTGCGCTCGATCTCCGCGCCGGCGCGCGCGGCGAAAATCTGGAGGGTGCTTTCGAGGATCTGCGTCTCGGCGAGCGCCTGGCGGTCGAGGATGCCGATGATGCCGACGGGCTGCCCGAGATGGTCGGTGAGCGGCACGGCGACGAAGCTCTCGGCGGTGAGATCGAGCAGCAGCGCGTCCTCGGGGAAAAGCATGCGCGCGCCGGCGCAGTGGGCGCGCGGGCCTTTGGCCAGCACCTCGGCGCAGGCGGAGTCGGCGAGTTCGTACGGGGCCACGCTGCGGATGCCGCCCTGCTCGGCCACGGTCAGCATGGCCGCCGTGGCGGCGCCGCCTTTGCCCAGCTCCACGAGGAAGGCAAAGTCATTGGCGAGCGCCTTCGAGAGCTGCTTGAGCAGCGAGCGGAGAAACTCTTCGCCGGTGGTGGTGGAGACGCCGAGGCTGATCTGCCGCAACGTGTCCTCGGAGCGCTGGCGCGCGCTCACGTCCCGCACGATGGCGACGAACTGCCGCCGCCCCGCGATCTCCATGGCGCTGAGCGAGACCTCGATGGGGAAGGTGAAGCCGCCCGGTCGCTGGCCCAGCGTGCCGATGGTTCCGGCGCTGCCGCTTTTCAGGTCGTGAAAAAAAAGCCGTTGCGGGATGAGGAGCGAAACCTTCTGGCCGATGACGTCCACCGCCCGCTGGCTGAAGATGCGCTCGGCGGCGGGATTCAGCGACCGGATGGCGCCCGCGGGGTCGAGCGTGATGACGGCGTCGAGGGTGTGCTCAATGATGGCGCGGGTCTGCGCTTCGGCGGACTCGGCCTTGGCGAGGCGCCAGCGGAAGCCACGGAAGCTGGCCGAGATGGCGGCGAGGAGGCCGCAGATCGCCGCCGTGCCGAGGAGCGCGAGGCCGGCGGCGGCGAGCAGATGCTCGCGCTGGTCCTGAGCCACGTTGGCTTGCAGGAGACCCTCGGACTGCCGGCGGAAACTGCCCAGCGCGATCTGCAGCTTGGTGAGAAGCGGGCTGTCGCCACCGCGCCCGGGGGTGGCGGCTGGGCGCGCAGCCTCCGTCAGCCAGAGCTGGAAATCAGCGCCGAGGTGGCGAACTACACCGCGCCGCGCCGCGTCGTCGCAGAGCAGGGGCATGAGTTCGGCGAGGCGAGCGCGAAAAGCATCGGTCCCGCGGCGCAACTGCTCGCGCGGGGCGGGTTGGCCGGTGGCGAGCCAAGTGCGGTGCACCCCGGCCACGCTGGCCAGATCCATACTCGCGGCCCCCGCGCTGCGCAGCACGGCAAACTCTCTCGCGCGCCGCTCCTGCCCCGTACGCCCCCGCACCGCGAGCGCGAGAAAGGCGGCGCCGAGCAGCACCATCACGCTGATCCCGAGGGCCGTGGCCCGGAGCGGCCAGCGCGGAAGAGCCTCCGTCCGGGCCAGCCGCCCGCGCAGCCGACGAAACGTCGGGCAACGGGCGGACAGGAAACGGGCGGACATTTTGCCCGTGTGAGTAGCTAGACGCATGCCCTTTGGCGGGATGACGGGGTGACGCGGTGATAGGGTGCCGCAACACGGCTCCACTCACCCGGCCGCCCGTCACCCCGTCACCTTGTCATCCGCCGCGCATCGTGCATCTTCCGCCTCCGCCTCCATGCTTCGCCATCGTGAAAAAGTCCTCGCCCACGCCGAGCAGCAGCTCCGTTCCCAAGGCGCGCTGAATGCCGCCGAGCGGCTCTCGCTTTACAAAAAATTCCTCAAGATCGAGAACCACCGCATCGGCCTCAAACACCACGCCGGCGGAGGCGGGCGCGAGATTTGCGCGCAGCGCGCCAGCCTGGTCGATGTCGTCCTGCGCCACCTGCTCGACACCGCCCAGGATGCCGTAACCGGCCCGGCGAAAATGCCGCCCCTGGCCCTCGTCGCCATTGGCGGCTACGGTCGCGGCGAGCTGAATCCTTTCAGCGATGTGGACATCATGTTTCTCCACCCGGACACGCCGAAGAAGATCGACCCGCGGCTCAACGACATCGTCCAGACCATCCTCTACATGCTGTGGGACGTGGGCTTCAAAGTGGGCCACTCCACCCGCTCCGTGGCCGGAGCCGTGCAGCAGGCCAATGCCGACATGCTCTCGAAAACCGCGCTCCTCGAGGCGCGCCTCATCGCCGGCGACCGCGCGCTTTTCGCGGAGTTCCGCACCGCCTTTGTGGCCAAATGCGTGACCGGCCATGTGGACGAATACATCGCCCAGCGCGTGACCAACCAAGCAGAGCGCCACGAGAAATTTGGCCGCACCGTCTATATGCAAGAGCCCAACATCAAGAACGGCTGCGGCGGCCTGCGCGACTACCAGAACCTTTTATGGATCAGCTTTTTCAAGGAGGGCGTGCAGACCACCGCCGGACTCGTGGAGAAAAAACTCATCAATGAAACCGAGCGCCGCCAGCTCGACCGCGCCTACGACTTTCTCCTCCGCATCCGCACCGAGCTGCACTACCTGAACAAGCGCTCCACCGACGCCATCATCATGAGCCAGCAGGTGCAGATCGCCAACAAGCTCAACTACCCGCAGAAAAACATCCTGCGCCGCAGCGAGGCCTTCATGCGCGACTACTTCCAGAATGCGCGCGCCATTTACGGCATCACCGAACTGCTCGCCGAGCGGCTCTCCCTCGCGCCCGCGGCGGCGGCGAAAGGCGGCGGGCTGCTCGGCTTCCTGCGCAAACCCAAGACGCCGAAGACCGAGGCGTTCGACGGCTTTTTCAGCCGCGACGGCCAGCTCTTCGCCGAGTCGCCGAATGTCTTCAGCCAGGAGCCCGCGCGCCTCATGCGGCTCTTCCAGCACCTCCAGCTCCGCGGCCTGCGGCTCAGCGCCGACCTCGCCCAGCTCATCCGCCGCCGCCTGCATCTGGTCGATCGCACTTTCCAGTACTTGAAACCCGCGCGCGAAACCTTCCTCGCCATCTGCTCCCGCAAAGGCGAGGTCGGCGCCATCCTGCGCGCCATGCACAAGGTCGATTTCCTCGGCCGTTTCATCCCCGAGTTCGGCCAGCTCACCTGCCTCGTGCAGCACGAATTTTTCCACCGCTACACCGCCGACGAGCACACCCTCGTTTGCATCGAAAAGCTCGATGCGCTCATGGATGAAACCGGCGCGCGCGTGCAGGACTACGAGTACAAAAAGCTCTTCGTGAAACTCGAGGATCCCGCCGTGCTCTACCTCGCCCTCCTGCTGCACGACACCGGCAAAGCCTCCAACGCCAAACTCCACGCCGAGGCCAGCGCCCTCTACGCGCAGAAAGTCTCGCGCCGCCTCCAGCTCACGCCCGAGCAGCGCAAGGCGCTCGTCCTCCTCGTGGACAACCACATCGTCCTCTCCATGACCGCGCAGCGCCGCAATCTCGAGGACCCCGCCACCGTCGCCGAGTTTGCCGGCGTCATCCGCTCCCAGGCCAATCTCGACGCCCTCATGCTCCTCACCCTCGTGGACGGGCGCGGCACCGGTGACGAAAACTGGTCCGACTGGAAAGAGGGCCTCGTCTGGCAGCTCTACCGCAGCACCTCCAGCTACCTTGCCGACGGAGAGGCCTTCTTCCGCCAGCGCGCCACCGAGCGCGAAGCCCTGCGCGGCACGGTCACAAAAAAGATTGCCGCTGAGTTTCGCGACGAGGCCGATGCGCATTTCGAGGCCATGCCCGAGCGCTATTTCCAGACCTACGGCCCGGCAGAAATCGTCGGGCACATCCGCCTTTTCCACAGCTTCCTCGAGGCCCTCCACCGCGACGAAAACCTCGGCCTCGCGCCCGCGGTGAAGTGGGTCGCCAACCCCGACCGCGGCCACAGCGAATTCTGGTTCTGCGGCTGGGACCGCCCCGAGCTGCTCGCCCGCATCGCCGGCTCCCTCTCCGTCGCACACCTCAACATCCTCAGCGCCGACGTCTTCACCCGCAGCGACTCGCTGGTGCTCGACATCTTCCGCGTGTGCAACACCAAGTTCGAGGCCGTGACCGACGAGAAGGAAATGGCCCTCGTCGAAAAACGCCTGCGCCAGTCTATCGGCGAGGAGCACTACGACTTCACCCCGCTGCTCGCCAAGGCGATGAAGAAGCGCGGCTTTCACCTCGCGCAGGAGCTGGACTTCCCCACCCGCATCGTCATCGAAAACGAAGCGCACCCCGTCTATACCCTCGTCGATATTCAGACGCCCGACCGCCTCGGCCTGCTCTCGAATCTCCTCCACGCCTTCGCCGAGACCGGCGTGCAAATCGCCCTCTCCCGCATCGCCACGGAAAAAGGCGCGGCCATCGACGCCTTCTACGTCACCGCCGCCGACGGCAAAAAACTCCGCGACGCCGACACCATCGCCCGCCTGCAAAAAGCGCTGCAAGCCGCTTCCCAAGCGCCGCCCGCCGCGTAGTGGGAGAGGCGGCCCGCCTGTCGTAGTCTGGCCGGCAACCCGCCGGCCCAAACGCATGACCCCGCAATTCCCCCGCATCTTCGCCTGGCACGTCGTGCGCCACCTGCGCCGTCACCGCCTGCTCGCGCTGCTGAACGTCCTCAGCGTCGCCCTCGGCATCGCGGTGTATCTCGCGATCCAAATCGCGAACCACAGCGCCAGCCGCTCCTTCGCCGCCGGCATCGACCTCGTCGCCGGCAAAGCGCAGCTCGAAATCCGCGGCGAAGTGGACGAGACGCTCTGGCCCGTCATCGCGCAGCAGCCCGGCATTCGCGCCGTCACCGGGCTCGTCGAAGGCGTCGTCACGCTCCCCGATTTCCCCGGCGAATACCTGCGCGTACTCGGCGTCGATCTCTTCACTGGCGAGCCCTTTCGCAACTTCGACCTCGGCGAAAATGGCCAGCGTCCCGCACTCGAAAGCTGGATGGGCGAACCCGGCGCCATCGCTGTCACTGCGGCCTTCGCCGGGCCGCGCGGCTGGAAAGTGGGCGACACTTTTCGCGCGCTCGTGAACAGTGAAACGAAGACGCTCCGCATCGCCGCACTCATCGCCAGCGGCGACTCGCCTGCCGCCGCGCAGCCGCGTTTTGCCGTCATGGACATCGGCTGGGCGCAGGAGCTTTTTGGCCAGCAGGGGCGCGTCAGCGCGTTGCAAATTCTGCTCGAAGATCCGCGCCGCGCCGCCGCCATCGCGGAGACCCTGCGCCCGCTGCTTCCGCCCGGCCTCAGCGCCGAACCGCCGCGCCAGCGCAGCGCGCAAATCCAAAACATGCTCTCCGCCTTTCAGCTCAATCTCACCGCGCTGAGCATGGTCTCGCTGCTCGTCGGCGTCTTCCTCATCTACAACACCATCGCCGCGTCCGTCGCCCGCCGCCGCGTGGAGATCGGCATCCTCCGCGCCATCGGCGCGACGCGCTGGGAAGTGCGCGCGCTCTTTCTCGGCGAGGCCGCGCTGCTCGGCGCGCTCGGCATCGGCGTCGGCGCGGTCGGCGGCGTAGCGCTGGCGCGCGTGCTGACCGGCGCGGTCGCGAAAACCATCTCGTCGCTTTACGTGCTGCTGAGCATCGACCAAAGCTGGCTCAGCCGGGCGCAGTTTCTCACCGCTGCCGTCTTCGGCTTCGGCGCGGTGCTGGCCGGCGCGTGGCTGCCCGCGAGCGACGCGGCGAAAATCAATCCCGTCGCTGCGCTCAGCCTCGGTGCGCATGCCGAGCGCAGCGTCGCCCGCGCGCCGCGCTGGAGCGGGCTCGGCGCGCTGTTCCTCCTGGCCGCCGCGCTCGCCGGCTGGCTCGCGCTGCGCACCGGCCCGCCCGCGTGGAGTTTCGCCGCCGCGTTCTGCGTCCTCGCCGGCTTCGCGCTCTTTGCGCCCGCGGCCACGAAAGCCTTTGGCGACGGCGCTTCCGCGGGCACGCCGTTCGGCATCCTCTGGCGGCTCGCTGCCGACAATCTCCGCCGTTCCATCCATCGCAATGCCGTCACCGTCGCCGCGCTCGCCGCGGCCATCGCGATGATGGTCGGGCTCGCGGTGATGATTCATTCCTTCCGCCGCAGCGTGGATGCGTGGATCAGCCGCGGCATCGTCGCCGACCTCTTCATCGCGCCCGCCTCGAACGAAACCATCGGCCTCAGCGCCTTCGTCCCGCCCGCCGCGATCGACTGGCTGCGCGCGCGCCCCGAGGTCGGCGGCGTGGACACTTTCCGCGAAATGTCCGTGCAGGTTTCCGTGCGAAATGCGCCGCCGAAACCCGCGCTGCTCGCTATCGTGCAGGGCGAGTACCGAAAAAATCTCACGTTCACTGGCGGCGATGATGAGCGGAAAATGGCCCGCGTTTTCCACGACCGCGCCGTTGCCGTGACCGAGCCTTTCGCGCGCAAGTTCGGCGTCCGCGACGGCGACCGCCTCACGCTCTCCACGCCGCGCGGGGAGGCGGAGTTTGAAATCGCCGGCATCTACTCCGACTATACTCGCGACCAGGGCGTCATCCTCATCGCGCGCCCGACCTTCGACGCGTTCTGGAGCGATTCCGGCGTCAATTCCCTCGCCGTCTATCTCCGCGCGGATCAAGCGTGGGAGCCGTTGGCCGACTCTTTCCGCGAACGCTTCAGCCGAGCGGGCGAGTTTGCCATCTACTCGAACCGCTCGCTCCGCCAGCGCATCCTCGCGATCTTCGATCAGACTTTTGCCGTGACCTACATCCTCCGCACCGTCGCCATCCTCGTCGCCATCGCGGGCATCTTTCTTTCCGTCACCACGCTCGTGGCCGAACGCGAGCGCGAGATCGGCGCGCTGCGCGCCATCGGCGCATCCCGCGGCCAGGTGCGTGGGCTGCTGATGATCGAGTCCGCGATGATCGCCACCGTCGCCACCGCCCTCGGTCTCGCCGCCGGCGCAGTGCTCGCGATGACCCTGACGTGGGTGGTGAACCCCGCCTTCTTCGGGTGGACCATCGCGCTGCGTTTTCCGTGGGCGGCGCTCGCTGCCACGCCGCTGTGGATTCTTCCCGCCGCGCTCCTCGCCGCCTGGCACCCCGCCGCCCGCGCTGCCCGCACGCCCATCGCCACTGCCGTCCGCGAAGAATGAATATCACGGCACTTTTTTTACCGCAGAGACGCAGAGGACGCAGAGGAGCGCAGAGTTTGGCAGAGGAAAAAGTCGCGCGCTCGCTAGTTCCGGAAAGTCGTCTCGCGAATCCGGTGATGAGCATGTCCATGCGACCATACCGGCCTGCTCTGCGCTCCTCGGCGTCCTCTGCGCCTCTGCGGTTCCTCTGCCTGTGGCTGTTCACGATGACTTCGCTGGCTGCGGACTGGCGCACCGCCTTGCCCGGCTGGCAGTACGAGTTTCCGCGCGACCACCGCATCCATCCCGAATTCAAAACTGAGTGGTGGTATTTCACCGGCCATCTCGCGGACGAATACGGCCACCGTTTCGGCTACCAAATCACGTTCTTCCGCCAGGGTCTGCGCCCCGCTTCCGCGCGCGGCGGCGAGACTTCGCGCTTCGTGGTCGATGACCTCAAGTTCGCCCACTTCGCGGTCAGCGACATCGCCGGGCAGCGGTTTCACTTCGAGCAGAAGATCGGGCGCGGCGCCTTTGGCGAAGCGGGTTTCGGGGCGGATGGCCGGCTTGCGTGGATCGACGACTGGGCGCTCGATCTCGCAGCCGACGGCACCTTTGCGCTCCGCGCGAAAGGCACGGACACCGCGCTCGAACTGCACCTCGCAAGCGCGAAGCCGTGGGTCGTTCACGGCGACGACGGCGTGAGCCAAAAGGCCGAGGGCGCGGGCCGTGCGTCGCACTATTTTTCCGGCACGCGACTCGCGACCGACGGCACGCTTTTCATCGGCGGAAAAAAGCTGCGCGTGACCGGCGAGAGCTGGCTGGACCGCGAGTGGGCGACGAATCAGCTCACGCCCGCGCAGACCGGCTGGGACTGGTTCAGCCTCCAGCTCGACGACGGCTCCGAGCTGATGCTCTATCAAATGCGCCTGCGCGGCGGCGGCCTCGATCCGAATTCGAGCGGCACCTTCATCGCCCGCGACGGCACCGCGCAGCATCTCCGCCGCGACGACTACCAACTCACGCCGCTGCGCGAATGGACGAGTCCGAAAACCGGCGGGCGCTATCCCGTCGCCTGGCAGCTCACCGTGCCGAAGCTGGCCGTGCAGCTGCGCATCGACACGCCGCTCGCCGCGCAGGAACTCGTGCTCCAGCCGATCGTGTATTGGGAGGGCGTGATCGACATCAAAGGCACGCGTGGTGGAGCCAAGGTCGGCGGTCATGGCTACTTGGAACTCACTGGCTACGCGGGTGCGCTGGTCGGGTGGACCTGCTAAAGCGACGAGCGCCGCGAGC
>JANPHJ010000047.1:0-18023 GCA_031424395.1 Chthoniobacter sp. | reverse complement strand
TTCACCCGCACCTCGGCGTTTTCGCCGGAGCCTTCGACGCCGTTCGCGATGGTCACGCTCACGTCGAACTGGTCGCCGGGTGCGGCGACGGTCGGCACATTGGGCGTGAGGACGAACGGGCCGCTGATGAGCGAGTTCATCTCGGTGGAACCGACGGCATCCGGCGAAACGGCGACGGCCATGATCGTGAGCGTGCCGCTAAAATAGTCCGGCACGTCATAGACGACCTCGCGTTCGCGCGCGTCGGCGTCGATTACGCCGGACCAAAAGACCACGGGCTGTTCGGTCACGCGCTTGAACGGATTGAGATGCTTTTCGCCGTCGCCGCCAAACGCGGACGCCGCGCGCAGGATCGAGTATTCCGGCAGGATGAGATCGACGATCTGCTTCGTCTGCACCATGAGCGCGGCCTTGCGGAAGAAGTGCGCAAGCGGATCGGGCAGTTCGTAATCGCTGACTTGCAGGATGCCTTGGTCCACGGCGAAGACGGCGATGCGCGCGGGCCGGTCGGTCTTGTAGCCGATGCGCAGCGGCTCGCCCGGCTTCGCTTTCGCGGCAGCGCGCAGTGTGATCGGCAGGCGGCGTTTTTCGATGTTCGCCTTGAACGGCTCGGCAGCGTAGCTGAGCGGCGACATGAAGACTTCCTTCGAGTCGAGCGCGCGGACGAAACAGACATTCACGTAGCCCGTGCCCTCGAACTCCGCCGGCACGCGGATGTGCTGCACTGTGCTGGTGCGATCGGCTTTGAACCACGCGTGCGCATACACTTTGTCGCGCTCGATGGTGATGAGGCCGCTGCCGGTGTAGGGCGCGACGATGCTGATTTCGATCTCGTCGCCGGTGTTGTACTGCGGGCGCGAGAGCTTCACCTGCAGCTCGGCGTTCTTTTCCAGCGAGCGCGAAACGGCCCCGCGTCCGACGACGGAAAACGACACCTGGCTGACGCGCGCCCCGCTTTCTTTTTCGCGCAGCTCGATCACGTAGTTGCCGGGCACATCGGTGGGAAGCGTGTATTTAAGCCCATCCGCGGCGATGCTAAGCGTTTCGGTGCGGACGATGTTTTCGCGCATCACGGATTCGTAGGCGTAGTTGCCGTCGTCCTTTTTGCTGAGCACGGAGACGTAGGTGTGCTCGATGAGCCGCGCCTCCAGATTTTCGACGGCGATCTTTTTCAACGTCGGATCGAGCGCGATCCATTCGACCGCGCGGGCGCTGCCCATCTTGATGTAGCCGAAGTCGCCATCCGGCTTCGCGCCGATGACGTACGGGAGCGCGGAGACGAGCAGATGGTTGCTCGTGTTCACGCTGCGCCCGCTGTCGGCCTCAAAGCCCTCGGCGTAGAAAGTCATGGCGTAGGTCGCATCGGCGAAGCGGTCGAGCTTGAGGTCGAAGCTGGCCGCGCCTTGGTCGTCGGTCTGCTGCTCGCCGAGATCCACGTCCTGGGATTTCACCTCCTTTTTCTCGTCGTGCAGACGGTCGAAAAAAGTGAAGCCGGCAAACTCCTCGAAGCGGAAATCCGCGGGCGAGAGCACGAGGTGCGCCTTGATGCGGCGGCCCGTCGCGGGCGTGCCGTAGAGATTGCGCAGCGTGATCGCGGCGCGCACATCGTCGGGCGTGACCCAGCCGGATTTCACTTCTTTCGAGAGGCGCGACTCGATCTTCATGCGGTCGGGCAGGAACTCCTTCACCGTCACCGAAGTCTCGCCGAGGAGCGTGCCGCGCTTTCCGTCATGGACGAGATAGACGCTGATGGAATAGCTGCCGGTCGGTGATTCGTAGGCTGATAAATAGCTGGTCTCGGCGAAGCCCATCGCGGGCAGCGCGAGCTTGCGCACCTGCACGCTCGTGCCGCGCGCGTCGATGACTTCGGTCTCCACGGGCAGGCCGTCGAGCTTTCCGGCCCAGTCGCGCTGTTTCACGATGAGGCCGATGCGAATTTCGTCGCCCGGCCGGTAGATGCCGCGCTCGGTGAAAACGAATGCGTCCAGCTCCGCGCCCGAGCGGCTCTCGACGCCACCGGTGTCGAAGCGCGAGAAGTCGAGTTGCCGGTCCTCGCGGGCGTAGGGCATGAAGGCCACGTCGTTGCCGCGCCGCGCGACGAAGGCAACGGGCTTCTTTTCGCGCGTCGGTTTGCCGAGCGATTGGAAAGTCACGCGCCCATCGGTGGCGGTTTGGCCGGTAAGCAGCGGGACACCGTTTTTCGCGAGAACATCCACGACGACACCGGCGAGTGGGTCGCCCGTTTTGATCGAGGCGAGAAACGCATCGCGGCTGCCGTCGGCGTTTTCCTTCACGACCATCCCGAGGTCGGTGACAAGGATAAAGCGATTGTCGAAGACGCCGACTTCGTCGTGATCCTCTCCGCCGGTGTCTTCGTCCTCGTCGAAATTTTCGTCTTCGTCCTCGGCGCTATTGTTCGCGGCTTCCCCATCGTCCGCAGGTTTCTTTTTCGGTGCCTTCCACTCGTGGGCCTTGAGGAAAAAGAGACCCTGCATCGCACTGCCGCCGTCATCCGCCGGCTTGAGATGCTTCGAGAAATCGAACGCCGAGTAGTTCGCCTTGAATTTGTTTTTGACGTGGATCGACTGCCGCTCGGTAGCGAGGCGCGCGATGTTTTCCCGGCCAAAGTGGTAGTTCACAAACTCGGGATTCTGAAACTCGCCGCGCGTCTGGCTGACGAGGTGATTGATCTGATCCGCCGGCACGCGCGCGATTTCATATTCGATCGTCTTCACCCCGCGCGACTTGATCGAGAGCTTGCGCTCGCCATTCAACGCGAGCACGCCGCCCGCGCCCTGGATCTCGATTTCACGCAGCAGCTCGGGCACGGGCAGCACGGCGGCGTAAGCCTCGCCAAGCACGAATCCACCAAGCGCGCGCACGCCTTTGTCCACGGTGACGTAGAGCTGCCCGTCAGTTTCGAGCGCGATGCGGAAGCTGTGCAGCTCCGAGTTTTCTTTGCCCGACGGCACCAGCTTGATCGGCAGCAGCGTCGCGCGCTTGAGCACGTCCTCGTCGATTTCCTTCGGGCTGCTCCATTCCTTTTTCTCATCGTCCTCCGTGCCTGTGGCCGCGCGCTTTTTCGGCAGCAGCCAGACGTGCAGCGCCTTCTGGATGTCCTCCGATTTCGCCGCGCCCGTCGTCGTGACGAGCAAGAGCTGCTCGGGCTCGCCGTCGTTGTTGCGGACGACCATGCCCTTCACTTCCTTGATACGGAAGAAGCTGTAGAGGTCCGGCACGCGCACCTTTTTCTCGACCGCCGCCGCCGTCACCGCGCCGCCTTGCAGCGTCGGCATCCCCTTGTCGAGCGTGACGCGCATAAAGTCCTCGTGCTCCGGCAGCGTGAGCGCGCTCGTCCGCACGTAGGCGATGCGCTGGTGCTGACCAGCGGTGATCGTGAAACGCGGCGCACCCTTTTTGAAAACCTCCGCACCACCGATCATCGAGAGCGCCAGATGCTTCTCCAACGCCACCATGTCGATGCGGTGCGTGAACTCGAACGTCGCCACGACCTGCTTCACCACCGCGTCCGTCGGGTCGGTGTAGAATTCTAGCTTCGGCATTGTCGCCATGAAAACCGGCGTCGTCATTTCCACCGAGTACGCCTCGAGCGCGACGTGCGGCGGGAAGAGCGAGCGGTCGAGCGTGACGCGGTATTTCTGTCCGGCGGGCCAGTCGTGCTTTGGCCGAAAGATTAGCCGGCTTTCCGTGCCCCAACGCCAGTCGCCCTCCGCGGGCGGGTCCATGCGGATGCCGCTGGTAATTGGCGGGTAGGCATCGACGAGCCGTGACTCGTCGATCTGGATTTTCACCCGCTTGAGCCCATCCAGTCGCGCCACCGATCCGCTGAAGTTAATCATGAAATCCGTCGGCCACAGTTCCTTCGCCAGCGAAGTCACGCCGGGCGCGACTGCGGTGACTTTGATCCGCACGGGCTTCGGCTGCTTCTTCTCCCACTCATAGCGCCACCACGCGCCGCCTCCCGTGGCGAGGAGGAGCGCGAGGATCGCGGCGCTCTGACGCCGGTGGCGATTGCACCAACCCGCTAGCGCCCGGCAGGGCCGCGCGATCCAGCCGGGAGGTTTCCACGAGAAATCACCGATAAGAAACAAGATGAGCCGCCGAAGTTTGCCGAGCATAGGAGTGAGGTCTTTTGGTGGTCACACGACCGCCCACTTCCTCAAACGGCCGCTCCACGCCGAATCTTTCAGCGGATTTCAGAAATCTCCGCACCTTCTCGTCCGGCCTCGTTCCGCAATCCAAAGATGCGCCCTCGCATCCAGCACCGTTGTCGATGCTCAACGCGGTCGCTGGAGAGGAAACCGGAAATCGCCTTGCGTCGCGTCCGCAGGCCGCGCACTTTCGCGCCGCCGACACGCGGGATTAACTCAATGGTAGAGTAGCTGCTTTACACGCAGTTTGTTGGGGGTTCGAGTCCCTCATCCCGCACTCCCCCGGCGCTCGGGATTCGCTCGGCAGGAGGCTCCGGCCGCCGTAGGAAAGGACATGCCTCTCGCGGAGAAACAGCGCCAACTCACCGCCCGCTTTGCCATCATTGACGATGGACATGAACGGCTCGCGGCCCTCGTCGCGCGCGGGCAGCGGTGGCCGGAGGTCGCGGCAGCGGAGCGCACGGATGCGCGGCGGGTGGCGGGCTGTGTCTCGGCGGTGTGGCTCGCGGGTTCGGTGGAAAAAGGGCGCTGCCATTTTCGCGTCACGGCAGCGTCGGCATTGGTGCAAGGGCTGGCCGCGCTGCTGGCGGAACTTTACGATGGCGAGACGCCCGCGGCGATTCTTGCGTGGGAGCCGGGACTGCTCACCGCGCTCGGTCTCGACCGCCAGCTTTCGCCGACGCGACTGCACGGCTTCGCGCATATCCGCCGCGCCATTCGTGAATTTGCCGCCGCGCAATGATCGACGCGCACAACCATCTGCACGATGCGCGGCTCGTCCCGCACCGGCCCGCCATTTTCGCGGAACTCGCGCGCCTCGGGGTCACACGCGCGGTGGTGAATGGCACGCGCGAAGACGACTGGCCCGCGGTCGCGGCACTGGCGCGCGAGCAGGCGTGGGTCGTGCCGTCGTTCGGGCTGCATCCGTGGCACGTCACCGGGCGCTCGGCGGAGTGGCTGGCGCGGCTGCGCGAAATGCTCGACGCGCAGCCAGGTGCGGTCATCGGCGAGATCGGGCTCGACCGGTGGATCGCGGGGCACGATCCCGAGGCGCAGCGGGAGGTTTTCACCGCGCAGATGGCGCTGGCGGCGGAGCGCAATCTGCCCGCGACGATTCATTGTCTGCGGGCGTGGGGAGCTTTGTGGGACTTGATGCGCAGCGGGCCGGTGCCGGCGCGGGGCTTCCTGCTGCATGCGTACGGCGGGCCGGGTGAAATGGTGCGCGGGTTCGCCGGGCGTGGCGCTTACTTTTCGTTCAACGCGTACTTTCTGCATGAGCGAAAAGCGGCGCAGCGCGCGGTCTTTCAGCACGTCCCGTCCGACCGGCTGCTCGTCGAAACCGATGCGCCCGATCTGCGCCCGCCGGATGAGCGCAATGCGCATCTGCTGCACGAGGCGGACGCGGCGCTGAATCATCCGGCGAACATTGCCCTCGCCTATGCCGAGCTGGCGGAGTTGCGCGGTATGCCGCTCGAAGAACTCGCCACGCAGGTGGCGGAAAATTTTGCGCGGCTGTTTGGCTAAGTACCGAGCGCGAGGCGGCGGACGACTTCGCCGGCGGCGGCGAAGCCGAAGGCGCCGGTGACGAAGGTCGCAGTGCCGAAGCCGGTCGCGCAGTCGAGCGTGAGGCTGCCGCCGGGCTCGGGCTCGCGGGCGCATACGCCGGTGGACCAAGGATAGACGGGCTGCTCGGGCGAGTACACGCAGGGCACCCCGAACTCGGCGCGCGCGTCGCGGGAGAAGCCGCACTCGCGGCGCAGTTTGCGACGCACCTGACGGAGCAGTTCGTCCTGCTCGGTCTGCGCGAGATCGGCCACGCGCACAGCGGTGCCGTCGCGTTTGCCGCCGGCACCGCCCATGGTCAGCACGGGGATGCCGCGCTCGCGGCAGCCGGTGATGATCGCGCACTTGTTGGCCAGCTTGTCCGTCGCATCGATGACGAAATCGTAGTGCGCCGCGAGCAGCCGCGCGGCGCTGGCGGCGGTGAAAAATTCCTGCACTGAAAGCACGACGCACGCCGGATTGATGAGCGCCACGCGCTCGGCCAGCACGTCCGTTTTTGGGCGTCCGATCTGTCCGTCGAGCGCGGGGAGCTGGCGGTTCACGTTCGTCACGCACACGTCATCGAGGTCGATCATGGTGAGCGCGCCCACGCCCGAGCGAGCCAGCGCCTCCACGGTCCACGAGCCCACGCCGCCGACGCCGATTACGCAGACGTGCGCCGCGCGCAACCGCGGCAGCGCCGCCGCACCGTAGAGCCGCGCGAGGCCGCCGAAGCGCTGCGCGTAGCCGTCACTTTCCACCTTCACTCCCCACGTAAGCCTCCAGCGCCTCGCGCGTAATGATATGCCGCGCGCCGCAGCGCGGGCAGCTCATGCGCACCACGGGCTCGTCGCCGAAAAGCCCGTCCGGGTCGGCGCGCATGATCTGCGCGAGCACGGCAAACATGCGGGCCTGCGTGCAGCCGCAGGCCCAGCGGTAGCGGCGCACTTCCAGCAGGCTTAGCTCCTCGGTGTGGTCGAGCGTGAGCATGGCCGCGTCGTCGAGCCCTTCGAGCCAGGCGAGATCGCACTGGGGCTGCGCGGAGAGAAAGACGAAGTCCTCCTCCGCGTACTGGAAAAAGCGCGCGGGCCGCTGCTCGCTCTGCGCGTAATACTGCTCGACCGCGCGGAAAATATCCGCACCCGTGAATTCCACCGCGCTGCGCCGTGAATCGGCGCGCTCGCGCACCACGTCGGCGACAAAAAGCTGCTGGCCGGTGTCTTTCACATCCTCGGTAAAAAGCTGGCCGATGACCGTGCCAAGCCGGTTGTCGCCGGCCACGAAAAGATTCAGCAGCGGCTCCTGCAGATGGATCGTCCACGCGACCGACTCGCTCCACGGGCGCGACGCCGCGTGCAGCGTGACGGCGGCGAGCGCCTGCTTCAGCAGCTCGTCGTCGGCGGGCGCGTGCTGCGCGCCGAGCTGCCCCTGATGCAGGTAGTAGTCCACGTAGAGCTCGCCAAAGTCGGCGCGGGTGAGCAGCGCATTGCGCCCGCGGACGAAGTAGCTGCGGACTTCGAGCCCCGGCTCGGCGGGCGGTGTTTCAGAATCATTCACGCCCACGAGCATGCCGGCACTTTTCCCGCGCCGCATCCTTTTCCTCACGCCGCACGCGGCTCACGCGCGGGCGCGGCCCGTGGCGCGGATGATCTCGCGGACGCGCGCCATTTTCGCCGCCAGCGCCGCGTCGTTACCCCAGGCGTGGATGGGTTCGTTCAGGCGCTGGCTCCAGTTGGATTCGCTGATCGCACCGGGCACGTTGAAGCGCTGCGACGAGCCGAAGAGGTCGGTGATCATGTAGATCGCCATCCACGCATTGCTGGTGAAAAGCGCGCGCAGCAGGCGCGCATGGACCTCGTCGTTGTAGGGCGTGATGTGCGGCACTTCAAAGCCGGCCCACGCCGCCAGCCGCCGCACGTCGTGCCACGCGGCATCGCGCGCGGCGTGGGTCTCGGAGCCGCCGTTTTCCGCGGCCCCGATCTTCGCCATCCAGCCATCCCATAGCGCGCCCAGCGGCTCGAAATCGTGCGTGGCGTAGGTCGTGGCCGCGAGCCGCGGATAGTCCGCGCCGGGCGTCATGGGGCCGTAGCCTTCGGGTTCCCAGTAGGGGATTTTGAAACCCGCGATGCCCAGCCGCGCGAGGCACGGGCGCACGTAGTCGGGCACCACGCCGAGGTCTTCGCCGACGAGGCGGTGCGGGCCGCACTCCTCGAGCAGCGCACGCAAGACCTCCTCGCCCTGCGCGCAGTTCTCGGCTTTGTGCTCGTCGGTGTCGTCCGGGTACGGGCAGAAATGCGGCAGTTCACCGCCGGTGCGCGCGCGCGCCTCCTCCTCGGTTAGCGGGAGAAAATCCGCATTGAGCTGGGGCCGCCACGGGAAGCCGTAGATGCGGAAAAAGCCGAGGATGTGGTCGATGCGGAAGAGATGGAAACAGCCGCGCACCTTGCGCACGCGCTGCCGCCACCAGTCGAAATCGCGCGCGCGCAACGCGGCCCAGCGGTAGAGGGGGATGCCCCAGTTCTGCCCCCATTTGTAGGTGAAGGGATCGGTTTCAAAAACGCGCTCCGGCGGACAGCCGCCGCACCAGACGTGGTCGAAAATCTCCGGCTCCGCCCACACGTCGGCGCTATAGTAGCTGACGCCAAACGGGATGTCGCCCATGAGCGCGACGCCCTGCGCCTCAGCATGGTTTTTCACCCCGGCCCACTGCTCCCACGCCAGCCACTGCACGTAGCGACGGAAGCGCATGGCCAGCTCGATACTGCGCTGCCGCGCCGCAGGCTGCGCGGCCAGCCAGCGGCGCGCGGCGGCGGCGCTTTGCTGTTCGGCGGGCCAGGAATCCCAGCGCTCGCTCCCGCCGTTTTCGTCCATGAGTACGCGGAAGAGCGCGTAATCCTCCAGCCACGCGGCCTCGGTGCTGCAAAATTTCCGATAGCGCCGCAGCCGCACGCCATGACTGCGCCACGTTCGCGCGAGGAAGTTTTCAAAGGCCCGCGCCAGCAGTTTTTCGCGCAGCCCTTTCGCGAGCCCATAGGCCACTGGGCCGGCATTCAGCACGGCGAGGTCGATCCCATGCCCCGCCGCCGCAATGTCCTCCGCGCTCAGGTCCGGCAGCGCCTCGGGCGTGATCTCAATGGTCAGCGGCTCCAAGGCCACGGAGGAGATGGCGTTATAGGGCGAGTTGTCGTTGCCGGTCTCGTTGACCGGCAGCAGTTGCACCATGGTGAAGCCCAGCTCCGCCGCCCAGTCCACCAGCTCGCGCAGCGCCCCGAGGTCGCCCACGCCGAAGTCGTTTTTTCCGCGCAGGGCGAAAAGGGGGGCGAGCAGGCCGGCGAGTGGTTGGTCGGGTGAGATGTCCATGAAAGTGCGTGGGAGTTTCAAAGCGGACGGTGAAAGTGAAAGGGCAAAGTTGCCAAGACCGCGGCAGGCCGCGCCATGACCCGCCACGGCTGGCCGTGCGCCGGCGCTCCTAGGCCTCGCCCGGCACCATGCCGTGCTGCACCGCGTAGCGGGTGAGGCGGGCCACGTCGTGCAGGTCCAGCTTCTCCATGAGCGCCGCGCGGTAGTGGTCCACGGTCTTGGGCGCGACGCCGAGCCGGTCGGCCATCGTCTTGCTGCTCATGCCCTCAGCCACCATTTGCAGCACCGCGCGTTCGCGCTCCGTGAGCGCGGGGCGAGAGGGCTCCGCGCCGCGCGCAGCGTCCACCAGCTCGGTGGCAAAGGACGTGAGAAAAGACGACCCCGCCGAGACCGCGCGCAGCGCGTCGCACAGCACGGACAGTTCGTCGCGCTTGTGGACAAAGCCGTGCGGCCGCTCGCGCAGCGCATCGAGCAGCACCTCGCGGTTTTCCACCCCGCTGTAAACCAGGACCCGCGTCTCCCGCGCCTCCGCGCGCAGCCGCCGCAGCACCTCCAGGCCGTTCAGCTCCGGCAGCGCGAGGTCGAGGATGACCAGCCGCGGCCGCACCCGCGCGCACAGCGCCAGCGCCTCGTAACCCGTGCCCGCCTCGCCCACCACCTCGTAGCCGCCCTCGCGCTCCAGCACGAGCGCCAGCATCTGCCGCACGGAGCGGTGGTCTTCCACCAGGACAACATTCGTTTTCATCGCCTCGGGATGTGCCGTGGATGGGGGTCTGAGGACAAGGAAAAACGCCGATTTTACCGTCGGCTCTTGCGTGAAATTCCGCCCGCGTTTGCGGCATTGCACCCGCCGGTTTTGGGTGATTTTCCCCTGCCACTTTGCGGACATCTACCACTTACTGCGGCGCCGCCGCGGCGGCAGCTTGCACACCGTCATGCGGCTTCCCCGGCTCTCCATCTCCATATCGTGATGCCCACCCCGCGCCTCCTCATGCTGGCCCTGGTCACGCTCCTTCCGCTGCTCTCCGCAGGCTGCGCGTGCGGACGCGTGGGCACGCTCGCCGCGCGCCGCACCCTCACGCGCGGCGCGGAGGTCATCGACGTGTACGCCTTTGGCGCGCTGCTCCGGCCGCGGGGCGCGGACAGCGGCGGCACGCTCGGCTGGCGGCACGCCACCTATATCTATCCGCGCGCCGCCGGGGACGGCGCGGAGGCCGGCACGCACTGGACCTGGGGCTGGGCGCCGCTGCCCGCGGAAGCGCCGTTTTTCCTCGCCACGCGCAGCCTCGGCGCGGAGGTCGCGCGGTATCCCGGCATCGTGCAGGCGCACGCGGGCTTTCGGATGGACGCGTTCACTTTCGCCGCGCCCCACGACGCGTCGCGCAGCGTGCAGTTCACCTACCGCGACGACGCGCCGGAGCAGACTTTCCTCGCCATGAACCCGCTGCCCCTCACCGCCCAACCATGAACCTCCCGCCCCTCCTCCCGCTCGCCTGCGCCGCGCTGCTTGCCGGCTGCGCGAGCCCCAGCCACCTCGTCTTTCACCAAAGCTCCAGCGTGGGCGCCGACGCCTCGGCCAATACCGACACCGGCCAGGTCCACGTCGCCTTTGGCTACGACCGGCAGACGAATACGATCATCCCGAAAACCGACACCTCGAATGATTTTGGCGAGCGCGAAAAGGAGGCCATGTCCGTCATCTCCGCCAGCGAGGTGAAAGTGAAATGGCTCGGGCTGCATGAAGTCACCGAGCAGTTCGCCACGGGCCGCGCCGCGCGCAATCTCGCGCGGCACCCGGCGGCGCTCGGCCAGATCCTCACCCTCAGCGTGCCCACCGAGCAACCCGTGCCATGAAACTTTTCCCCATGCTCCTCGCCCTCGCCGCCGCGCTCAGCCTCAGCGCGTGCGCGCCGCAGGCCCTCTTCTTTCACGAATCGACGAAGGTCGCCTTCGCCGCCGACTACAACACCTCCGACACGCAGCCCCTCGCCACGTCCTTCGGCTTCAAGCGCCGCATCGTCGCCGTGGTCCCGGCGCAGGAGCGCGACGTGCCTGCCGAGGGTGGCGAAAGGCGCGGCACCAACCGCGAGGAAGCGCTCTCGCTCGTCTCGAAATTCAACGTCCGCGCGGGCGCGCGGGAAGGCATCATCATTACGAACCATTTCGCCAGCGGCATGGCCGCGCGCATGCTCACCGACGACGGGCGCACCGGGGCCGCCGCCGTGGCCGCGCTCATGCACAGCGCGCCCGTGCCCGTGGACGCCAAGGGCCGCACCGCCGACGGGCGCACCGCCGCGCAGGTCGCCACGCAGCGCACCCAGGCGGTGATGGGCAAATTCGTGGCCGAGGATGTTTTTGCGCCGACGAAATCGAAGTTCAAAAAGCAGCCCGACGGCCGCATGAAAAAAGTGCCGCACGAGGAAAAACTGCCCGACTCCGGCGGCGCGGGCGACCCGCATGCCGGCGCGAGCGGCGCGCCCGATCTCGCCCGCCCCGCGGCCACCCGCGTCGCCAAGGACGCTGCGGGCCATCCACTAATCGAGGGCGGCAAAATCATCCATGAAGCGCTCCAGTCCGACGGCACTTGGAAGCGCGTGAGCCCGTGAGCCTGCCGAACTTTTTCTCCCAAAACCCGAACCCACTGCCCGCCATGTCCGCTCCCATCCAGTCCGACCACAGCTTCAGCGCCGACGATCTCGCGCTGGCCGTCAACGCCGCCGAGCAGGAGTTTTTTTCCACGGACAAATCCGTGGTCTATACGGTCATCGCCGGCCGCGGCCCGGACGAGGGCGAAAATAAAATCGTCCCCATCGCCGCGGTCGCGCCGCCGCAGAAAGACGGCATCGTCATCCGCACCTTTCCGCTCAGCACGGACCAGCACGACGTCGCCTCGCAACTCGACGCCATCGAGCAAAGCGAGCCGCTTGTCCTGCGCCGCTGGGCACGCGCTTTTGTGGACGGTTCGCTCGCGTGGGTCGCGCTCTTTGACAAAAAACCCGCCGTGCCGCCGCCGTCCGCCGACGTGCTCCGCATCGAGGGAAAAATCTCCCACTTCGGCGGCCCGCACGACACGGGCATGGCGCGCTTCGAGGACACCGCGTTCGTTTTCGACGACGCCTCGGCCGCGGACTACCCCGGCTTTTTTCTCCCGCAGACGCCCGGCTTCCCCACCGGCTGGGGCCGGCGGCTCGACACGTCGAAGCACTACATCGCCTGCCGCTGGGATCAGCTTGGCATCCCGAAAAGTTTCCTGCGCAAACCCACCAGCCTCATCACCGTGCTCAACGCCCGCACCGGCGTGCAAGTGACCGGTGTGCGCGCCATCGACGCCGGCCCCGCGGTCTGGACCGGGCGCGTAGCCGACCTCTCGCCCGCCGTGGAGGAACTGCTTGGGCTGCGCACCGACGACATCGCCGCCGTGCTCATCCCGCGCCCCGGCGACGGTACCGCGCAGGCCAGGCTCAAGCCCGAGGATCTGCCCGTGAAAAAAGCGGCCCCCGGCAAACGGCGCACCATCTTTCTCGACGGCACCTACACGCACCGCAAAGAGCTCGCCGGAACCTTCGGCTGCACCCACACCATCGACTTCCATTTCAACAGCGGCGACGGCCCGGCCTTCGGCCCCGAAGTCTATTTCAAACCCGGCGACAAAACGGCCAAAACCTTTGCCGAAACCATCCTCGCCGCCATCCGCTCGCTCATGCTGAAAGACACCCGCGCCGACGGTCTGCAAGCCGCCGACAAAGGCACGCGCGCCGCCTACATCGCGGGCTATCCCGCGCATGCCGTGCTGCTCGAGCCGATGTTCATCTCCGAGGCCGGCCAGGCGAAATGGATCAAGGATTCCGCCAATCTCGAACTGCTCTCGCAAGTCGTCGCCCAGGCCATCCGCACCGAGACCGGCGAGAGCGACCTCATCGGCCTGTCCATCGGCCACCTCGGCAATACCGCCCGCCCCGGCGACACCGGCGCCCCGGCCTTCGGCGGCGGCGTGGAGACCGACTTCAACGCCCCGATGGCCCGCCGCATCGCCGAAATCCTCAGCGCCTGAAACCACCTCAACCCAAGTCACCCTTATGCGCATCGCCACCTACAACGTTGAAAACCTTTTCAGCCGCGCGCGGGCCATGAACAGCGACGATCCCGCCCACACCACCGAAGTGCTCACGGACGTCGCCGCGCTGCAGAACCTCATCGCGCAGCCGACCTACAGCGACGCGGACAAAACGCGGATGCTCGACCTTTTAAAGAAGCACAAGGCGCTCGGCGAAAGCGGTCCTTTTTTCCTCCAGGAAACGCGGCGGCGGCTGGTGTCGAATGGCAAGATCATCGCCGACGGGCGCGGCGACTGGCTCGGCTGGATCGAATGGCGCCGCGATTTGATCCAAGCCCCGGCGATCGAGAATACCGGGCGCATCATCAGCGAGGTAAAGGCGGATGTGCTGTGCCTCGTCGAGGTCGAGAGCCGGCCGGTGCTACGGCAGTTCAATGACACGATCCTGAAAGGCGCGCCCTATCCGCACGCCATGCTCATCGATGGCAATGACGAGCGCGGCATCGATGTCGGGCTGATGAGCCGCTTCCCCATCATGGACATGCGCAGCCATGTCGATGATCCCGACGCTGCCACGAAGCGCCCGGTCTTCAGCCGGGACTGCGCGGAGTTTCAGCTCGACCTGCCCGGAAACCGCAGCCTGTGGGTGCTCGTGAATCATTTCAAAAGCCGCGGCTACGGCAGCAAGGCGGACAACGACGCCAAGCGCAAACGGCAGGCCGAACGGGTGGCAGAGATTCTGAAACGCTTCGACCTGGCGAAGCAGTGGGTCGTGGTCGCCGGCGACCTCAACGAACTGCCCGGCTCGGATTCCCTCGCGCCGCTGCTCAAGCGCGCGGGCCTGCGCAACGCCTTTGACAAGCTGCCCCCGGGGGCGGACCGCTGGACGCATCGCGACGACGCCGTGCCGAGCAAGAACGACCAGATCGACTACCTGCTCGTCTCGGATGCGCTGTGGCCGCGGCTCAAGGAAGTGCAGATCGAACGCCGCGGCCTCTGGGCCTCGGCGAAAAAGACCCGCGAAAAATTTCCCCCGCTCACCACCGTGACCGGCGACACGAATGCCGCCAGCGATCACGCGGCGGTGTGGGCGGAATTCACGCTCTGATCCGGCGCCGTCTTTTGCAAAAAAACGCCGTATGGCCTTCACCGACATCCTCATCGCCGTCCACGGCATCGGCGCGCAGCAACGCAGCGCCACCGTGCGCTCGGTAGCTACCCGCGTCGCAGGTTCGCCCGCCTTCGCGCCCGGCGGTTTTGCACCGCAACCGCTGGGTTACTTTCACAGCGAGCGGCGCGACGCCGTGAAGGTCGCGCCGCTGGCCGCCGCCGTCGCACCGCCGCTCGATGGCATCGGGTTTGCCGAAGTATTTTGGGCGGATCTCCCGCAAAAAATCGTCGATGAAGGCCGCACCTTGGAAGACATCCAAGCCTGGGGCCGCACCATCGTCGCACGCGCGCGCAGCTCATTCGTGACGGCCCGGACGCAGCAGCCCGGCTTGATCGGGCCGGACTTCGGACTCGCCTCCGAAGTGATCGAGGAAATCGTCGAAACCATCCGAGTTCTGGAAAATCTCTCGTGGATCACCGACAAGGCCGGCGTAATGAAGTTTGATGTGAAGGAGATGCTCGATGAGTACGTGGGCGATGTGCAGATCGTCACCGAGTTCACCTATCATCGGCAGGACATCATCGGCTGCTTCCACCGGGACATGGAGCAGATTCATAAGGATCACCCCCACGCCCGGCTGCACATCATCGCGCATAGCGAGGGGACGGTCATTGCCTTCCTCGGCCTAGCCCATGCCTTGTCGGGACAGAAGCTCCAACGGGCGGCGGACGTGCCGCCGGCAAGCAGTCTCATGTCGGTAACCAACCCGCCCGCGGCCCTGCCATGGGTCGGAGCCGTGCATGGCTTCATGACCATAGGTTCACCCATCGACAAACATCTTCTGTTGTGGCCGGAGTTGCGCAAAGGCTTCAAACTTTCGCTGGCCGCGCCGTTATTTAGGAAACATCAGATTCGTTGGCGCAACTATTACGACAAAGGTGATCCCGTCGGCTTCGAGCTCGAGTCGGCCCGGCGCTGGCTTGCCGAGCAAAAGGATGTCGCGTTCGAGTTTTGCGGCTGCCCGCGCTGCCGTCACGACCTGGGTTTCAGCCGCTATCCTTTGCCAGGCAAGGCGCACAATGACTATTGGGACGACCCCGAGGTCTTTGAGCATTTCATCTGCGATGTCGTCCTAAGCACATCATCCGTCCGCCCTGGCGACCGGCGTGGCATGGCCTGGATCAGCCCAGCCCTGCCTTTTGTACTTTGCGCGCTGCTGCTCATCGTGGGGACTTACTTTCTATACAAGCATGTTACCCAGTTCACCCATCCCGAACTGGATCCGTTGCAGCGTTACATAGCATACATGATCGGCGGGAAGGTGGATTTGTCCGACGCGTCCAATGGCCTGGTCTTGCTGACTAACAGCCTCGGCCTTGCTGCGCTCATCGCGGGTGTCACTGTCGCCGTGCGGCTTCCGCGGCTGGCCGCCGGCATGAGGCTAAGGGCCACCGCCTGCTGGCTCGGCGGCGCGGCGCTGTACTGCACCATCCCGGACGCTTCACGCGAAGCCATTGGCTTCATCTTCGGCAAAGGCCACCTCGCCACAGGGGTGGGGCGGATCTTTGGCACCTATTGGAAAACGGCCGTCGAGGACTACGGCCCCACCATCGGCGTGCTGGCTGCCGCCCTGCTCGTCACGGCGCTCGGCCTCACCGGCACCATGAAAACTCCGCATGGCGGCCTGACCGGCGTGGCCGAACGCCGTCTGCGTTGGCTGCGCAAAGGGGCACGGCCCCTGATCGTGATCGGCACGGTGGTGATCGCCATTTTTGTAGCGCTGCAAATGCGCTTTTATCACCCCCCCGAAGCCGTCCTGAGCCCCGCGCCAGCCACCTCAGCGCCTCTCACTCCTCAGCAGGCGCAGGCCCTCGTCAGCGTCCCGCCGCCGGTCTGGCCTGTGCTGCTCGCGGGCGTGGGGTTCCTGTATCTTTGGTGGCTGGCTACGCTCATCTTCGACCTCGCCTTCGTGTGGAATCGCTACGTCCGTGGCGGCGTAGCGCTGCAACGTCTCCGCGCCTGGGAAAGTTTTGGGCACCCGCCGCCGGGCGGCCCGGCCGCTGGCGCAAATCCCCAGCATCCGCCCCCGCCGCCACCCGCCGATTTGATCCCCCGGACGGAAATCTGCCGCCTCCGCACCGTCCAAAGCGACTAGACCCAAGCGGTCAGAAGCTCGTCCCGCTGATCTGCCATTCCTCCAGCAGCGCCTTGGGCAGTTCGCCGAGAAAGCGCGAGGGGCGCTGCATCATTTCGCCGTAACCGGCGTTCAGGCGCATGTGGGGATAGGTGAGGTAAAGCTCGTCCTTGGCGCGGGTGACGGCGACGTAGAAAAGGCGGCGCTCTTCCTCGATGGCGTCCTCGCTTTCCAAACTCCGCGAGGACGGAAACATGCCGTCCGTCATCCAGATGACGAAGACGGCTTTCCACTCCAGCCCCTTCGCCTGATGGACGCTGGAGAGCGTGACCATCTCGGTCTCGTCCTGCGTGGCGGTGGCTTCGTGATCGAGGTTGGTGAGCAGCGCGAGCTGGTCGAGGAAGTCGCCGGCACTGGTGTACTGCTTGGCGAAATTGGCGAGCGTGTTGAGGTCTTCGCGGCGCGCTTCGTAGTTGGCAAACTGCGCCTCCGCGTACTCGTCGTAGATCGCCTCGATGACGCTGTGGATCATCTCCGCCGGCGGCTGCGGCACCCCGCCCGGCGCGATTTCCTCCATCGTATGCGCGAGCTGCTGCCACGCCTTCGCGGCTTTCGCGGGCACTTTCAGCGATGAAAGGATGGCGTGAAAACTGTACGGCTGGCGCTCCGCCTGCTCACCCTCCGCCGGAAGGCGGAGCGCCCGAGCTACAGCCTCCTCCGCGGCCGCCCAGAGCTGCTCCGCGCTGCGTGCGCCGATGCCGGGGAGCAGCCGGGCCATGCGTTTGAAGGCCACCTCGTCGCGCGGGTTCACGGCGTATTTCAAAAACGCGGCCACGTCCTTCACATGCGCCTGCTCGAAGAAACGCAGGCCGCTCGTGATTTGAAACGGGATGCCGTGGCGGGTGAATTCCATCTGCACTTCCATCGAGTGATAATGCGCGCGGTAGAGCACCGCGATGTCGCGCAGTTCAATGCCCTCCTCGCGCAAATCCAGCACCCGCTGCGCGATGAACAGGGCCTGCTGCGCCGAGTCGCCCAGCGGCACGAGCGCGGGCTTGACCGGCGCCTCCTCGCGATGCGCCGTCAGCTCTTTGCGAAACTGATTCACGTTCGCCGCGATGGCCGCGTTCGCCACTTCCAGGATACCCGGCACGCTGCGGTAATTCGTCTCGATCTTATAAACCTTCGCCGCCGGATAGCGCTTCGGGAAATCGAGGATGTTTTTGAAGTTCGCCCCGCGCCAGGAGTAGATGGACTGCGCGTCGTCGCCCACCACCATCACGTTGCCGTGCTGCATTGCGAGGATGTCGATGAAGTCCGCCTGGATGCGGTTCGTGTCCTGATACTCGTCCACCAGCACGAACTGAAACTGCCGCTGATAGTGCGCCGCGATCTCCGCATTTCCCTGAAGCATGAGCAGCGTCTTTTCCTGCAGGTCGTCATTATCCTGCGAGTTCGCGGCCTTCTTCTTCGCCTCGTATTTCTTCTGCGCCTCGGCGATCTCCGCGCTCAGTTCGAGGAAATGCGGATACTTTTCCACCAGCACCTGCTCGATGCTCCGGCCCGTGTTGATCGCGTAGCTGAACACGTCCGCCAGCACCTCGCCTTTCGGAAAACGCTTGTCCTTCGGATCGTGCCCAAGCTTCGCGA
>JANPHJ010000046.1:0-4667 GCA_031424395.1 Chthoniobacter sp. | reverse complement strand
GCGCAGAGTTCCGGAAATAAAAATCCCTCTGCGCCCCTCTGAGTCCTCTGCGCCTCTGCGGTGAATTCTTCGGCATGGTGCGCGCATCTTGCACCGCCGCGCGCGGCTGCGTAGTTTCGCCGCCATGTCTGAACAAACCATCTGGGAAGGCCATTCCTCGCAGGTCAAAAACTTCTGGCCGTTCGTCTCGTGCGTCCTCGTCCTCCCGATTCCGTGGGCCATCTACCGCTGGCTGGAGGTGAAGACCACGACCTACAAGCTGACCACCGAGCGGCTGATCGCGGAGCGCGGGATCTTGAACAAAACCACGGACACGCTGGAGCTGTACCGCGTGCGCGATTTGCAGGTCACGCAGCCGTTTTGGACCCGCCTCTTCGGACTGGAAAACATCCATCTGCTCACCGCAGACACTTCCACGCCGAGCATCATCCTCGACTGCGTGCCGAAGGCCCTCGGGCTGGCCGACAAATTCCGCGAGCAAGTCGAAGCCTGCCGTCTCGCGAAGCGCGTGCGCACCGTGGACTTGGAGGACGACCACGGCGACCACGGCGCGGCAAACTGAGCCCGGAGCACGGGTTTGCACGTGTGGGCCGGCGGGAACCGAAAGGCCCAGCGGTCGGGACGACCGGTGGCCGCACGGATTGAAAATCCGTGCTCCGGCGAGCGCGACTTTCTTCACGGTCTCCGCGCTTTCAGAACTGGAAGTAGATGAAGTCCTGCGACGTGTTGCTGCGCAGGAGCAGCAGGCCGGTGAAAAGCACCAGAGCCACCGCCGTCGCCGCGCACCATGCGAGCGGCGGCCAGGGATTCAGCCGCACGACGCGCTCGCGGAGCAGCACATCCCAAATAGTGTGCAGCACGAGCGGGATGGTGAAAATGGCGACGGTAGCGGCGAGGTAGCCGGCGACCTGCCACTGCCCCGCCGGCGTCGCCGCGGGCGAGAGGGTGAGCGCGTGCCACAGGCGGTGGATGTTTTGCTCGCGGAAGATCAGCCAGCCGAGATTCGTGAGCAGAAACATGAGCAGGATTTTTCCCGCGCGCAGTCCCGGCAGCGTCTGCACGCGCTCGGGCACCACGGCGGCGGCGGCGCGGTAGATGATCGTGAGCAGCGCGTAGTACAAACCCCAGAGGACAAAATTCCACGACGCGCCGTGCCACAGTCCGGTGAGCAGAAAGACGATGGTCAGGTTCAGAATCGTGCGCGCCTCGCCGCCGCGTGAGCCGCCGAGCGGGATGAAGATGTAGTCGCGAATCCAGGCCGACAGCGAGATGTGCCAGCGCCGCCAGAAATCCGAGGGCGAGTCGGCGAGATAGGGATGGTTGAAGTTTGGCGAAAGGTCGAAGCCGAGCAGGCGCGCGCTGCCGCGGGCGATGTCGGTGTAGGCGGAGAAGTCGGCGAAAATCTGGATGCAAAAAGCGAACACGCCGGTCCAGAGAATCGGGAACGAGGGGTCTTGCACGGCGAAGACTTTGTCGGCGGTGATGGCGACGTTGTCGGCGATGACGACCTTTTTGAAGAAGCCCCAGACGAGCAGGAAAAAAGCATCCGCGACGAGCGCCGGGCTGATCGTGCGCGGGCGCTGAATCTGCGCCAGCAAATGGCCCGCGCGCTGGATGGGGCCGGCGACGAGCTGTGGGAAGAAGGCGACGAAGAGCACGTAATCGCGGAAGCTGCGGCAGGCTTTGATGTGGCCGCGCGCGACATCCACGACATAGCCGATGCTTTGAAACGTGTAGAACGAGATGCCCGCGGGCAGCACGATGTGGAGCACCGGCAGCGGCACATGCAGGTGCAGCGCCTCGAGCAGCGCGGAGACGTTCGCGATGAAGAAGTTGAAGTATTTGAAAACGCCGAGCAGCCCGAGATTGCTGAGCACGCTGACCGTCACGAGCTGCCGGCTCCGCGACGGCGCGGCCTCGATGCCGCGCGCGACGAAGTAGTCGATGACCGTGGTGGCCGCGAAGGGCAGCAGGAACCACGGATGGTGCCAGCCGTAGAAAATCAGGCTCGCCGGGATGAGCAGCGCGTTCCGCCAGCGCGCGGGCACGCTCCAGTACAGGCCGAGGACGGCGGCGAGGAAGATGAGATAGACGAGGCTGTGAAAAATCATCGCGGCGCAGGGGGATCGAGGAGCGGGCCGACCTTGCGCCAGAACATCTCGGTGTACGGCTTCATCATCGAGGTTTTCACATGATCTCCCGAGCCGAAGAAATCGAGGGTCACGTCCGCATCATGCGTTTCGTCGATGAACTGCGCGCCCGCCTTTTCCAGATAACTGCGCAGCGCCGCCTGATAAGCGGGCGCGGTGGGACTTTCCTTGGCGAGCGCACCGTCGTCAGCCGGCCGCTTTTTCACGCGGAAGAAAACGAGCCGGATGTTTTTGGCCTGCGCAATTTTTAGCATCTGCGGCAGGAAAGACTGCTCCACCGCCGCCGCGAAATCGTGGTCGTCCGCATCGAGCCCGGTCGCCCCGCCCTCCAGCCGCTCGAAATCCTGCGCCTCGTCGCCGCGCAGATTTTTCGTGCTGAAAATCTCGCGCGCCGTCGCGTGGATGCCGGCGTATTCGCGGCTGCTCGCCACGAGGTCCAGCGCCCAGGACTGCACGCGTCCCTGCCAGTCTTCGCGCCGCCGCTGCACGGGATACGCGGCCTGCGACGCGCGCTCCAGCACCGGCGTCTGGCGCCGCGCCGCCGCGCCGATGAGTTCCTCGGCCAGCGGCTCGGCGTCGCGCATGTAGGTCTCGAGCCGGAAATGGTGCGTGCCCTCCGCGCGGTGGGCGGGCAGGGTGAGCTGCCGGTTGCGGAAAAAGACGGTGACGATGCGCGGCGGATGCGCCTGCGCGGCGATGATGTTTTTCAGCATCAGATACCAGATGGCGCTGCTGCTCCCCGGCTGCGCGAGCACGGTGCAGGGACGGTCGGCCACGGCGTTGAGCACCGTCTGCTCGACGCGCGAATCGAGCATCGAGTCGCCGATAAGCACGCACTGCGGCTGGGCTTTTTTCAGCAGGCGCACGGGCTGGTCGTCGAATGGCTTGCGCGGCAATGGCCGGTGATCGAGCAGCGCGGGCAGACCCAGGATCGCCGCCGCGATGACGGCTACGCCGAGCCAGCCGGGGGAGCGGCTGGCGGTGGTGGCGGGCGTCGGCTGGTCGGGCATTTTTTGCGGGGCGAAAAGCTGACGAAACTCCGCGGGCAACGCCAGCAAGTTGTCGGGCGTGGGCGCGCCTTGCGCTCGGCAGCGCGGCGTCCTAGCTTCGCCGCCATGCTCAAAAAATCCCCGACCGCGCGGCGCGGAAACTAATTCACGACGATGATCTTTTTCGACAAGGACGAAGGCGGCAACGGCGCGATCCCGACGCGCGACCAAGTGCCGGCGGGCGATACGTGGGATCTCTCGCTGCTCTACGCGACGCCCGCGGACTGGCAGACGGCGTTTGAAAAAGTGCAGCGCGACTACGTGGCGGCGGCGCAGTGGAAAGGGCGCGTGGGCGAGAGCGTGGCGACGCTGCGGGCGGTGCTGGAATTCGAGCGGGAGCTAAGCCTGCTCATCGAGCGGCTCGGGCATTACGCGAGCCTGCTCACGTCGGGCGACAGCTCGAATGCGGAGCATCTCGGGCGCGAGGCGCAGTTTGAAAACTTGATGACGCTCATCGGCGAGGCGACGGCGTTCGTCGCGCCGGAAATCCAGGCGCTGGATGACGCGACTTTCGAGTGCTACCTCGCCGACGACGCACTCGCGGAATGGCGCATCGCTTTGCGCAAGCAGCGCCGCTTCAAGCCGCACACGCTCACCGCCAACGAGGAGCGGCTGCTCGCGCTCGGCTCGAGCGCGCTGCGCGGACATGGCGAAACTTTCTCGCAGCTCACGAATGTCGATATGACCTTCGGCCTGCTCACGGACGAAAAGGGCATCGACCGCGAGCTGACGCAGAGCAGCTTTTCGTCATTCCTCGTGCAGCGCGACGCGGACGTGCGGCGGCGCGCGTTCAAGCAGTTCTACGCGGAGTTCGATGCGCACAAATTCACCGTCGCCTCCACGCTCGCGAACTCGGTGAAGGCGGACGTTTTCCACGCCCGCGCCCGCAACTACCCGAGCGCCCGCGAAGCCGCGCTTTTCTCCGACGACCTGCCGGCGAGCGTGTACGACAACCTCATCTCGACCGTCCGCGCCAACCTCCCCGTGCTCCACCGCTACCACGCGCTGCGCAAGCGGTTGCTCGGGCTCGATGAAATCCACGCCTACGACACCTATGTGCCCATCATGGACAAAGTTGAAACCGACGTGCCGTGGGACGCGGCGTGCGATCAAGTGCTGGCCTCGCTCGCGCCGCTCGGCGGCGAATACACGGCCACGCTCGGCGCGGGCCTGCGCGGGCGCTGGTGCGATCGCTACGAAAACAAGGGCAAGCGCAGCGGCGCGTTCAGTTCGTCGAGCTTCGGCAATCCGCCGTTCATCATGATGAACTACAAGCGCGACGTTTTCTCCGACGTGTACACCCTCGCGCACGAGGCCGGCCACTCGATGCACACCTGGTACGCGCAGCGCACCCAGCGCTATCAGGATTACAACTACCCGATCTTCCTCGCGGAAGTCGCGAGCACCTTTAACGAGGAATTGCTCACCCACCATCTCCTCGGCGAGACCAGCCACCCGCGGATGCGCG
>JANPHJ010000045.1:0-9415 GCA_031424395.1 Chthoniobacter sp. | reverse complement strand
GTTTCGAGGTCGCGCATTTCACCGACGAGCACGATGTCGCTGTCCTCGCGCAGAGCGGCTTTCAGACCCTGCGGAAAGCTCGTGGTGTTCTCGGGCACTTCGCGCTGGGTGATGATCGAGCGCTTGTTGTTATGCACGAATTCGATGGGCTCCTCGACGGTCACGATGTGCCGCGTGAAGTTGTCGTTGATGTAGTCGATGAGCGCCGCCAGCGTCGTCGATTTGCCCGAGCCGGTCGGGCCGGTGACGAGCACGAGCCCGCCGCGCAGGTGGCCGAACTCCTTGACCACGGGCGGGATGCCGAGCTGGTCGAGGGTCATGATTTTCGTCGGGATGAGCCGGAAGACGCAGCCGTAGCCGCCGGTCTGTTTGAGAAAGTTGCAGCGGAAGCGCGAGTGCTCGTCCATCTCGTAGGCAAAGTCGAAGTCGCCGCCTTCGAGATACTTGGCCCAGCGGTCGGGGCCGCTGATTTCGCTCATCATAAAAGCCATCTCGTCATGCGTCAGCGCCTCCTCGCGGATCGCGATGACCTCGCCATGCCGGCGGATTTTCGGCGGCTGCCCCTCGCCGAGGTGAAGATCGGACGCGCCGGCGTTGATAAGGACTTCGAAGAATTGATCGATGTAGGCCATGACGAAAAAATCAGTGGGCGAAGTGCTGCCGCATGAGCGCCTTCTGCTCGGCGCGGACGTAGGCTTCTTCCTGCGAGATGAGCCCGGCGTCGTAGAGCTCCATAAGGCTGTCATCCATCAGCTTCATGCCCTGCTTTTTGCCCGTCTGCATCACGCCGGGGAGCATGTAGGTCTTGGCTTCGCGGATGAGGTTGCCGACGGCGGGGGTGTTGGTGAGGATTTCCATCGCGAGCACGCGGCCGCGGCCGTCTTTGCGCGGGACGAGCTGCTGCGAAATGATGCCGCGCAGCGACTCGCTGACCATGATGCGGATCTGCTCGCGCTGGTCGATGGGGAAGACGTCGAGCACGCGATCCAGCGTGCGCGCGGCGCTGCCGGTGTGCAGCGTACCGAGTACAAGGTGGCCGGTTTCCGACGCGGTGATGGCGAGCCCAATGGTCTCCAGATCGCGCATTTCACCGACCATGATGACATCAGGATCCTCGCGCAGCGCGCCGCGCAGGGCCGCGCCGAAAGACTTGGTGTGCGTGTGGACTTCGCGCTGGGTGACGTGGCAGCCCTTGGACTGGATGATGTATTCAATGGGGTCTTCGAGCGTGATGATGTGGTCGTGGCGCGTCTTGTTCACCTCATCGACGAGCGCGGCGAGGGTGGTCGATTTGCCGGAGCCTACGGAGCCGGTCACGAGCACGAGGCCGTTGTGGTACTGGGTCAAAAGTTTGAGCGACTGGGGCAGGCCGAGGTCGTCCATCGAGCGCAGGTTCGTGCTGATGATGCGGAAGACCACGTCGATGCCGAGCCGCTGCCGCACCACGCTCGCGCGGAAGCGCCCGAACTCCGTGGAATACGCAAAGTCGATGTCGCCGCGGTCGGCGAGCATCTCCTTTTGGTGGTCATTCAAAAAGCCCATGGCCAGCGTCTCGGTGTTCTCCGGGGTGAGCTTGTCGGCCAGCAGCCAGACCGGCTCGAGGATGCCGTTGCGCCGCCAGATAGGCGGCGAGTTTACGCCCAGATGAATGTCCGACGCGCTGGATTCCTGCGCGATGCGGAGGTATTCATCGACGTGCCGCAGGGCGTGGACGGACTCCTCGGTCAGGACCTCCACTGCGGTAGCGTGCGGTGTGGCGACGGCCACTACTCGGGGCACCGCGACGACTCGGGGGACGGCGGCGACGCGGGGGATTTGCGGGGAATTGGGATCGGCCATGGCAGCGAGTCAAAGTGCTATCGGCCAGCGCCTGAAAAGCAAAGAAAACTTTGCCGGCGGGCGGAGAAGCCCATGTTTGCAGGATGGACGGGCGGTTCAGCGGGAAAACCGCGCCCCTTTTCCGCGGCTGTCCATGTAGTCCGCGAAGCGTCGGGAAGCCCATTTGGCAAGCATGGGGCGGGAGAGGTCAAAAGCGATTTTCAGCGTGCCGAGCAGCAGCCCGGCCTTGCCTGCGCTGGCGATGGTGGCCTCCGTTTTCCGGCTGACCACGGCCTTTCTCCGCCGCCCGGGGAGGGTGGCCAGCAGCGCCCCGAGGATGGCCGCGCCGCCGATCCAGCCCGCGGGATTCTTTAGGACCGCGCTTTTCGCCCGTGCCGGAAAATCCAGGTCGTGGCGGAGCGCGCTTGCACTGGCCCCGATGCGGGCGCGGGCGCGGGCGAGATCCGCGGTCAGTTCAGCTTTGCGTTGGTTTTCAGCCATTCCTGGTCGTGTTTTAGTTCTTCGAGTGAGGCGGCAAACATCGGCGCGCCGAGCCGGTTTTTGGCGACGAGGAGCAGCCCCCCCGCGCTGAGGAAATGCAGCGCCGCCGCGCCGAGCATCACCCAAATCCACGCGTTTTCCCCGCCGATGAAATGGGCGATGAGAAAGACCAGCGCGATGATAAGAAAGCAGTAGCCGAAGACCAAGGCGATGAGCCCGCCGACGGCCAGGCCGAGGATGACGCCGTAATGCACCGCGGCCTCGCGGCCCTCCAACCCCGCCAACTCCAAGCGCGCGCGCACATAGGCGAGCTTCGCGGCGAGCAGCGCGGAGAGATGCGCGAAGAGGCCAGCGGTCTGCGCCGCGCGGGCGTCTGCGGTGGAGGGCTCGGGCATGCGCGCGGGGTTTAGCGGCGGAACATCAGCCCGAGCACAAAGCCCGCAGCCACCGCGGTGAGCACGGCTTTCGTCGGATTTGCGCGGACGTAGATTTCACCGTCCTCCTGCAGGGTTCGCACGCGCTCGCGCGTCTCGCCGTAGGTCTGTCCGGCGCGACCGCGGAATTCCGCGGTCTTTGCCGCAGCCGCCTCGCGCAGTTCGCGCGCCTTGGTTTCTGCCGCCGCGCGGAGATCCTCGGCGGCGTGTTTCAGGTGTTCTTTGGATTGACCAACCGCGTCCTTGAGGTGCGCCTTCGTGGCATCCACGGCGTCCTTGGCATGCGCCTTGGCGTTTTCGAGATTGGTCGGGATGGGGGGGTTGGTTTCGTCGGACATGGCTTTGCTTTCGTTTTTTGGGTTGCGTTGACTTGATCGTTTCCGGAGGCGGCGCGCGCTTATTTTTCGCGGAAAATGATCCGCGCTTTTTCGAGGTCGTAGGGCGATAGCTCGATCTCCACTTTGTCGCCGGGGACGATCCGGATGTAGTGCTTGCGCATCTTGCCGGAGATGTGCGCGAGCACCAGCGTGCCGTTCGGCAGTTGCACGCGGAACATGGTGCCTGGCAGCACGTCCTTGACGACGCCTTCCGTCTTGATCGCTTCTTCTTTCGCCATGCGGGAAAATGCAAAGTCCTCCGCGCAAATGCAACCCCCTATCCGGCCAGCCCGTCCGCGCCGACCCAGCGCACCAGCGGCGCGAGCGCGGGCGCGCCGTCCTGCAGCCACGTCCACGGCGGCCCCTGCATCTGCCCGAGCGGGCAAAGGCGCGAGACGCCGAGCGGCGCGAGCGTGCTGGCGAACTCGCGCGTTGCCGGCCAGAAGCCCGCGCAGCTCAAGTGCGCGCGCACTTCGCGCAGTTCCGCGGCGAAGTCGGCGGGGAGCGGCTTGACGAAGACAAACCGGTTCAGCGGCGAGCGCGGAAAGCCGGGCGTCTCGTCGTAGGCGACGGTCCACGCGGTCGAGCCGGCGCTTTGCCAAAGCTCCACCGACCTTGCCTGCGCGGCCCGGAAGGCCAGTTCCTCGCGCCGCGTGCGGATGGCATTTGCCGCGGCGAGCGCCACCCGTCCGCGCGGCTCCTGCGCTTGAAAGACGCGCATCTCCTCCGCCAGCCGTGCAGCGTAGGCGCGCGCGTTTTCGGCCACATAAAAGACGTGCGGCGAGAGGCAGCCCTGCTGATCGAAAAGCGATGCATCCCGTGCGGCGAGCGGCGCGGAGGCGCACCCCGGATCGTCGAAAACCACGCCGAAACTCAGCCGGTGCCCGTGCGCGACGAAGCGCTGCTCCGGCCGCATCAGCGCTCGGAAATGCGCGATCGTCGCCTCGTGGCCGAACACGATCACCGCCTGCGCGCGGGCCAGCCATTCGTCCGGCAGCTCGCCGGCGATCTCCACTCGCGCCGCCAGCTCAGGCGGCAGCGCTGCGCGGAATTCCGCGACCTCCGGCAGTCCCGCCGCTGGCACTTTGCAAAGATTGTGCGCTCCGAGCAGCAGCCCGCGGAGCAGGCTTTGGAGCCCCGCCGCGGGCGTATTGCCGCTCACGACATGCAGGATCGTCTCCGGCGCAAAAGCCTGTGCGAGCTGCCCGCCATACGGCTGGAAGCTGTCGAGAATTTCCGCGTGACCCAGTTCCGCGCGGACGAGCGCGAGCAGCCCGTCCGCCGTCATCGCGCCGAGAAAAGGAAAGCGCCCGGCGGCGGCGGCGAGGTGCGTGGCGCGGGCCGCGGTGGTCATAGCGGCTGGGCGCGTTGCCATGAGTTCCGGGTGGAGCACTCGACCCGAGTGCCGTTTGTGGCGACCCGCCACGAACATGGAGTAAGCGGGTGGCGGTCCGCCCCGGTTATCCCATGGCCACGCACTCCCGGTGCATTTGGCGGGTCGCCAAACGCAGCACTCGGGTCGAGTGCTCCACCCGGAACTCCGCCGCCCGCCGTTATCACGCGCGCATCCTTTCATCCGCCGCGCGGGAGCAGCCGCGCGGGAGCGCCGCCGGGTCGCGCCCGAGCAGTTCGAAGCCGCGCTCGCGCCGCACCGCGAGATCCTGCGTTTCCACCGCCAGCACCGACCCGAGATTCGCGAGATCGAAAATCCGCAGCACCCCCGTTTCGCCCACCGCCGCCGCGCCGCCCGTCTCGGGATCGATGACCACCGCGCGCAGCCACGGCGGCCCCTCGTGCACGCCGCCGAGCCCGCGCGCGTAGCACTGCGAACTCAGTTCCGTCATCCCGTACTCATTGATGATGGCGTGCGGCGGGATGCCCAGATGCCCGGTGAACATCGCGTAAAGCTCCCCCTTCGGAATCTCCCGACCGCTGCCTTTGTAGCCGCCCGTCTCCAGCGCGTAGCTGCCGGCGGGGAGCTGGAAGGGGCGGCAGTCCTCATGGTCGAAGAGATGCAGGAATGCGAGCGCCGTCCCGAGCAGGCCCACCGGCGTGCCGGTACTTTCGGCCTGCCCGAGCATCGGCCGGAGCGCGCGGTCGAGGCCGCCGTTTTGCCCGATGTAAAAGTGCGCGTCGGGCGCGCTGGCGGTGGCGAGCGCCGCCATCATGTGGCTGAGCGAGGAGTGCGGTGCGGCCTGCGGAGCCGGCGTCAGGATCGCCAGCGGCCGCCGCGGCAGGCCCAGCGCAGCCCAGCCCGCCCGCACCGCCGCGTCATACAGCCGCGTGTCTATGAAATGGTGCTCGCCGTAGCCTTCCCCGGTCGTCCCGCTCGTGCGAAAAGTCCGCGTCACCAGCTCCGGGGGCGCGACCGCGAGCCGCGCGCTTTTGAACGCGCTCTGCGGCACCGCCGGAATCTCGCGCCAGTGCGCAGCCGGCGGGCGCGTGGCGCAAAATTTCGCATACGGCGTGTTCCATTTTTTCTGAAAAGCGTGCGCCTCCAGCGCGAGCGCGCCGAATTCCGCCCCGCCCAAATCCGGCCGCAGCGCCGCGAGGATGCGCGCCTCCAGCGCACGGTATTCGGGCAGCACATCATTCATGGCGGAAACGCCTCGCACAAAGCCCGCGCCGCGCACAAAGCAAATCGGCGCCGCCCCGATATGGCATTGCCTGCCCCGCGCGCAGCCGCCACCCTTGCGCGCATGAGCGAAGAGCCCGTGCCACCGCAGCCGCCGACCGAGCCGCAGTCCAGAGTCCCGCCGCGTTTCGACCCGAGCTACGTGAATGCGATGGCGCATTTCTACCGCGGCGAGCTGGGCCGCATCATGGCGTGGCGGGCGCGGCTGGACTCGACCACCAACTGGGCCATCACCACCACGTCCACCATTTTCACCGTGGCCTTTTCCATCGAGCGGGTGCCGCACATCATCTTCTTTTTCAATATCGCCATCGTCTGGATCATGCTCTGGATCGAGGCGCGGCGGTACCGCTTTTACGATGCCTTCCGCGCGCGGGTGCGGATGCTAGAGGCGCATTTCCTCGTCCCCATCGTGGCGCAAAACACCAAGCTCCTGCAGGGCGAGTGGCAGAAGCTGGTCTGCGAGGATCTGCTGCTTCCGTCCTTCAAGATCAGCACCTTTGAGGCGGTGGGCCGCCGGCTGAAACGCAACTACGTTTTCATTTTCCTCATCATCCTCACGGCGTGGATCACGAAAATTTTCCTGCACGCGCAGCCGCCCATCGACTCGTTTACCTCCTTTTACGCCGCGCTTCGGGTCGGCACGAGCATCCCGAGCTGGCTGGTCGCGGGCATCTTCACCGGGACCTTTGTCAGCGTCATCGGCGTCACCGTTTACTTCGGCAAAAACACGCACGGCGAAATCTCGGAGTTCGGCGCGCACCGGTCGCTGTGGCGGATTTAGGACTGGTTGAGCGCGGCGCGTTGAGCGTTGAGTGGCGGCATGACGCCCGCCGACTCCGCTCCGAAAATCACCGCGCCCGATCCCGCGCTGCCGGGCATCGCCCAGCTCCTCGAGATCGTGGCGAAACTGCGCGGCCCCGGCGGCTGCCCGTGGGACCGCGAGCAGACCCACGCCACGCTGCGCGCGGGGCTGATCGAGGAAGCGCACGAGGTCATCGCGGCGATTGACAATCAGGACGACGCCAACCTCCGCGAAGAACTGGGCGACCTGCTGCTCCAGTCCGTCATGCACGCGCAGCTCGCGAGCGAGGAGGGGCGTTTCACCTTTGACGACATCGCGCGCGAAATCTCCACCAAGCTCGTGCGCCGCCATCCGCACGTCTTCGCCGCCGACCACTGCGCCGACAGCGGCGCCGTGCTCACCCGCTGGGAGGAAATAAAACGCGCCGAAAAAGGCGCTGCGCCCGCGAGCGCGCTGGACGGTCTGCCCGGCGGCCTGCCCGCGCTCATGCTCGCGCAGAAGACGCAGAAAAAAGCCGCGCGCGTCGGCTTCGACTGGCCGGACGCCGCGCCGGTCTTTGACAAACTCGCCGAGGAAATCGCGGAGCTGCGCGCCGAGATTTCCGCGCCCGACGCGCCGTCCGCCGCCATCGAGGACGAGCTGGGAGACCTCCTTTTCACCGTCGTCAATCTCGCCCGCAAACTGCACCTCGACGCCGAGACCGCACTGCACCGGGCCACGCGAAAATTTGCCACCCGCTTCCGCGCCGTCGAGCAGCTCGCCGCGGCGCGCGGCCTCATCTTGGAAAGCATGCCGCTGGCCGAACTCGACCGGCTGTGGGACGAGGTGAAAAGCCAGCCCGCCGGCGCATGAACGCGCGCGTCCGTTAGCGCGACGAAAGCGAGGCGACAATCGCGATCCCGATCAGTACCGCCAGCACCGCTAGCACGATTTTCACCCAGCTCAGCGGATGCTTCCCGGCCATCGTGCCGGTGTAGCCATTCACGATGACCTGATAGCTCTGCGCGCCATAGGTGTAGGCGAGCACCCAGACAGGGACGAGGACGTGCTTGAAGGTCTGCCCCGTGTAATCGGCAGCGACTTGAAGGCCGCGGTGGGTGTCGCCAGGCACCTCCGCGTCGCATAGGCTTTCGATCTGCGCATCCATGACGGTGCGGGCGTTTTGCGCGGCGGCGATGAGGTCGATCTGATACTGCTCGACGACCCAGCCGCTGAGGTAGGCGGGGTCGTAAGGCTTGAGCTCGGAGGTGGTGGGAAAGGGCTCGATTTTGCGGAGCAGTTCGGCGGGGACGCCCTTCGAACCGGGGACGAGCTGGTCGTCAAAAAAATGGTCGAGCGCGCCGCTGCTGGATTCCCAGCGGGTGTGCTGGACTTGGCGGGACTGCTGTTTGCCGTCGGAGTCGGTGTAGGTTTCGGTCTCGTAGTAGTGGTAGCCGCTTTCGGCGGTCCACTCGGCGTGGACTTGGGCGTCGAAGGTCCAGTAGGGGAGATAAACGCCGTGCAACGTGTCGGTGAGGGCGCGGCCTTTGAGGGCGTTGGGCGCGAACCAACGGTTGCCGTACCAAAGGCGGACTTGGTCACGCACCTCGGTCTCGGAGAGGCGAAACTCAAGCAGGCTCTCGGGGCGGATGGGGGCTTTGTTCTCCTCGAAAGGAATGAGCGCGGACGAGCCGCAAAAGTCGCACCGCTGGGCGACCCGGGTGGGATCAAAGACGGTGATGGCCTGGCAGCTCTGGCACTTTACGGATTTCTTTTCCGCGGCCCAGCCGCGCTGGCTGTCCGGGACGGCGCGCAGGGCGCTGACGAGGTCGTGCTCGGCAATGGCGCCCTCGCCTTCCTTCGGCGGAGCCATCGGCGCGACGGTGCCGCAGAACGGGCAGACGAGAGCTTTTTTCGCGGGGTTCCACTGCGCCTCTCCGCCGCAGGAAGGGCAGGCGAATTTGGACTTGGCGGTGATCTCGGCCATGGCGCGAACGGATCGGTGGCGTGGCTACGGCGCGCGCTTGGGCTCGGCGGGCGTGGCCTTGGGGGCAGGAGTGGCGGCGGGCACGGGCGTCGGCGGGTGCAGCGGTTCAGCGTGGCGCGAGAGGAAAAAGCCCACGATGCAGGCGATAAACAGGCCGATGATGCCGAGCACGAGCAGTACCTCGAGAAAGGAAAAGCCGCGCGGGCGGCGGGACGTGGACATGCGGAAAGCGCGGGCGCTTTAGCTCGCAAGATAGGCGTCCAGCGCCGTCTTGGTGATGCGCCAGGTGGAGCCGATTTTTTTGCCCTTGAGTTCGCCCGCTTCGAGCGTCGAGAGGACGTCGGCCTCGCTCACGCCAAGCGCTTTCGCCGCGTCGGCGGGGCTGAGCAGGTCAGGCGTGGCAGAGGCCGTGGGCAGAGGTGGAGGCGAGCCCGCGGCGGGTGTGGCCTGCGCGCCGAGGACACCGCCCTGCTGCTGCATCATCTGCTGCGCCATCGCCATGCCCACGGCCATCTCCGTGGCCATGCCGCCCGCGCCGCTGCCCTGGCCGCTGCCCATGCCCTGGGCCATTTGGAATTTCACGTAGTCGTTCAGATTCCCCACCGCGGCCATCGACGACCGCTTGTCGATCGCCGCCTCGACTTCCGGGGGCAGGCTCACGTTTTCCACGATGAAACTCGGGAACTCGATCCCGTATTTCGCCGTCACCACCGGATTGATCAGCGGCAGCAGCGCCGTGCCGAGTTCGCTGTACTGCGTGGCCACATCGAGCACCGGGATTTTCGCCGTGGCGAGCGCTTCGCTGAAAAGCGACACGATCCGCGAGCGCATGGTGTCGCCGAATTCATCGAGCCGGAAATGCTGATCGCTGCCCGCGAC
>JANPHJ010000044.1:0-14420 GCA_031424395.1 Chthoniobacter sp. | reverse complement strand
GTTGGCGGCGGCATTGCCGGCGCTGTCGCCATACACGCCGTCGAAATCCCACAGCAGGCGCACATAGCGGCCGTTCGCGCGCCGCCAGAAGTAATGGTTCTGCGTGGTGTCATCCCACGGGCACATCCAGTTGCCGAGGGCCATGGAGGTAAGTTCGGTGTCCACGTCCCAGTTGGCCAGGAGCCACGTTTTGGTGTTCGGGATGTTCGGGTTGTAAGTGGTCGAGCCGGTCAGCGGCACCACGAGATCGCCGCGCGCGGCCCACATGCCGTTGATCAGATCGCGTATCGGTTTCGCGCCTTTCCAAGTGTGGTTCTGCAGCGCGTAGGTGTAGTCGATGCGCTGGAGTTCGGTCCACGCCGGGGAACCGCCGGTCGCGGGCAACGTCCAGAAATTGCCGTTGCCATAGGGCCCCTCCCCGCTCGCGTTGCTGGAGATGATGTAGCCGGCGGACTTGTAGAGTTCGCCCGTGGCTTCTTTCAACGAGCCGGGGTTGAGCCGCTGTATTTTCTCATGATACGGGTCGAGCATCTCGTCGTTATATTCGCCCTGCTCGAGGCGTTGGATAACGGTGTCGTTGTTAAAATACCAATCGACGTAGCGCACCGTGGAGAGGGGAAGATTCGCGAGTTGGTGCAGCCCGTGCGCGGTCATGAAATAGTCGTTTTTGTCCGTCTCGAAGATCGAGGTGACGGGGTTGCCCGCACCATCGGTGTAGGGGTGGTAGTCGGGGAAGAAGACCTTGAAGGATTTGCGCGTGGGCCGGCGGTTCCAGCGGCTGCCGTGAAAACGGACCTGGATGTCGCGGATGACGCCGTCTTTGACGAAGACGCCGGGGACGACATCGTTCCAGATGCGGTCGCTTGACAGCACGTAGGGGGTCTCGCGCGGATAACTGTTCGGAGTGTCCTGCGCGGTGGCGCGCTTGGGCGAGCCTTTGCAGTCATAGCCCATTGCCTGAAAACCATTGAGGCCGTTGAACTGCGTGGTGTTCGTGCCAGCGTTGTCGTCCACGGTGGTGCCGTCGGTGGAGACAATGATGTCGATGATCGGCTTCAGCGAGCTGAGCACCGGCGTGATGAAATACGCATACCAAGCCTCGCGCGCGCCGGGCACTTTGTCCGCGGCACTGGGCGCCGCCGGGAGCGCCGGATACGAGGGCGCTCCCACCAGCACGACCGCGGGATCGTCCGCGCGCGGAGCGACGAGTTCCGAACCGTCGCCGCGGTCCGCCTTGATGCGGTAGCGAACGATGGTGCGGTTCACGGCCTGGGCGGGCAGGGTGGCGGTGTATTGGCCGCTGGGCTGGAGCGCCATGGTGACCAGGGCGCGCGCTTCGCCGAAGGCGTTCAGGTTGTCCACGAAGTATTCGACCTGCACATTCGAGAGCGTTGCGGCGCTGGAAAAAGTGGCGGTGATTTTCACCGCCTGGCTGGCGCGGATGATCGTCGCGCCGTCGCTCACCTGGGTCGCGAGGAGTTCCGTCACGACGGGCTTCGGCACGGCGCGCGAGACGAGGTTGGCCGCGCCGGGCGTCGGCAGATCGGCAAAGGTGCCGCCGCCCACCGTCGTCCGCACGGCGAGCCAGTTCGCGGGATCGTTCGCCGAGGCGGTGGCGCTCACGCGCTGGAGCGAGCGGCCCTTGTATTGGTAGGCCGAGGAGGTCAGCCCCGTGAAATCATCGCCCGCCCCGAGCGCATTCGCCGTGATCGCCCACGGGAAGCTCGCGCTGTAGCTCACCTCATCGACCGTGCTGTTCGTCGGCCCGTAGAGCTTGATGGTGTCGCCGCTGTTGCCCAGCTTCCCCATGTACGGCCCGACCACGCCGGTGATCGCATACACCGTCTGCAGGCGGGCGGGATTTTTCCCGACGACCAGAAAGCCGCCCGCCGGGATCGTCGTGCCCGCGGTGAAGGCGAAGTCGATTGCTCCCGCAATCCGCCAGCCCGTGAGGAGCACGGGGCTCGCGCCGGGGTTGCGCAGCTCGACAAACTCATGCACGTCGTCCGAGAGATCGGCGGGCGTGCTGTCGGTGAAAATTGGATTGCCGCCCGCGTCGAAGCGCGGCCTCTCGACGGGGTGGTAGTGGACTTCGTTGATCACGACCTGCGCGTCGGCGACAGCCCTCAGCAGCAGCACGGTGAGCAGGACGAGAGGGAGGGAAAGGCGCGGCATAGTGGTCGGGGAAAATGAGAACGGCCCCGAGTTTTTCACCCGGAGCCGTTTGGAATATAGGCTCCTTCACCGGGAGCGCAAAAATTGATTATCGGAAAGTCGCAGTCAGGCGCTCAGTTGGGGTCTTCCTCGGGCGTCCGCGTCCAAATGATGTTGGTCTGTGGCACCACAAGGCGCCCGGCTGGCGTCAGGAGATCTTTGGCGGCAAAGGTTTCCGCATGGCCGTCGAGAAACGTCACCACGCCCTGACCGCCATAGCGCTCGACGAAGGAGCGCCCGGCCGTCTTCGGTTCGCCCTCATAGGCTGGCTGAATGGGCATGGCCTTTTTCTCTCCCGGAACGCCCTCCTCCATAAATGCCACTGTGCGCCCAGGATTCGTGATCTGGGCGAGTTTAGCCGTCCCCTTCAGCTTGGTCGCCGAATCCTTGCGCTGGAGCTTGGTATTGAGCGCAAAGGCGAAGAACGGTTTTTCGTTGCGGGTCCCGAGAGGATACTCCGCGCCCGGCAGAAAGAGCAGATTGTCTTTCGTATAATAGGCCGCCGGATTGCCCGCATAATCACCGACCCCTTTCTTGCCAGACATGCGCGGCAGCACATTGAACCATACCTTCGCACCCAGGGTGCCGGCGGCATTAGTCCAAGACGTGCCTGAGGGGATGTTTTCCTCCGGAAAATCCCCGTCGTTTTGCCCGGCATAGCTGATGAGCGCCGCGGTGGTCTGGCGCATATTATTGACGGCGACCGCTTTGTTCGCCCGGCTAAGCACCGTCGAATAAACCGGCAAGGCGATCGCCGCGAGGACGAGGATGATCGACACCACCACCAGAATCTCCATGAGGGTAAAGGCCGCGCGCACATGGGCGGCGCGGGGTGGACTGAGGTGTCTGTGGTGCATAGGGGGCGGGGCTATTCGCTCATGCTGAGGCTGCTGGCCGCGGCGGTGAGGAGGATGCGGTTGTTGCCATTGAGCTGCTGGAGCGCGGCCACGAATGAGCCGGGATGCGCCTCGTCCTTGAGCGACACATTGAAGCGCAGCTCGGTCATCATCCCAGCTTGGATGGACTCCACCGAGATCAGTTCGCGGTGCGTGAGGTACTGGGCAAAGCATGACGTAAAGGCAGTATCATAGTCCACGTCGTTCGTCACCCGGATGCGCAGGAAATGCGAGAGCCGCATCGGCGCGAAAATATCCGCCGTCGAAAAGGCGTAAATCACCGCGCAGACGATGACCGTGGTCATGGTCGCCAGACCGTACTGCCGCGCACCCACGCCGAGGCCCGCGGCCATGGCCAGGAAGATGAAGCCGATGTCGCGCGACTGCCGCACCGAACGCCGGAAGCGGATGATGGAAAACGCCGCAAACATGCCGAAGGCCGTGGCCGAGTCCCCGCGCACCACCATGATGACCACCGAGACCACGGTCCCGAGAATGATCAGCGTATGCACGTAGTCCTGCGAATAATCCGAGCCCCGGTAGGTCTTTTTATAGACGGCCGAAATGAGGCACATGAGCGAAAAGCTCAGGGACAGCGCGAGGATGATCTCCAGCGTGCCCGGGGTGGCCCGGTCGTAGCCGACAATGCTGATGACGAATTTGTTGAGTTGGTCGATTGTTTCCATGGTTGTGTTAAAAAAAATCAGGCGGTGGCGGGGAGCGCCTCGGCCTCGGGGTCGGGAGTGGTATCGACGACCGCTTTGGCCCCCATCATCACCTTGCCGTTCTTGCTCCAGCGCAGGGCGGAATCGCCGGCCTCCAGGGCGTTGGAATACTTGCTGTGGCTGGCGAGGATGCAGCGCGCCTCGCCCAGCATCTTCGGCAGCCAGAAGGGCACGGAGCCGGTGACTTTGACCTCCATGACCGACTCGCCTTCTTTCAGCAGGTAGTGGGCAAAATTCCGGTCGTCCGGCACGGGCGTCAGGTCGTGCATCCGAAAGCCGATGCCCGCATCGAAAGTAATGCGCAGATCCGAAGCGGGATTCACGTCGGCAAAGGCCTGTCGGTCGTAGCGCATGCAGCAGACCGGACGAAAGCCGCGGTGATGCACCAGCGTGTGCACCTCGGCGACCACTTTCTGATCCACAAAACTCAGGGGATGACCGACGTTTTCGCCCGCCCCGATGGTGAGCGCCGACTCGAGCGGCATCTGCGCGCGCCGTTTCACCACCCGCGAATCGCACTTGTGCTTGATCTCGATGAACGAAGTCGGCGGCACCTTGCCATCGAGGCTGCCATACACGCGCACGCGCATCTTGCGGCGGCTCTTTTGCCCGCGGACCTTCTCCCAGTAGCAGTCCCGGTCCGGGTTGTCGTAGTAGAGGCTGATGATGGGGTAAAAAGCGTTGTCGCCCGCATTCGCGTCCGCCCGCAGGTGCGGCATGAGGTGCGGCATCAGCACGTCGCGCTGTTCGCGCGTGATGACGAATTTCATCTCAAAACGGTCTAGGCGGTAGCTCACGGGAGTATGGGGAGTGCGGGGTTCGGGGAAAAGAGAGCGGAGTAAATAGGAACGGGCGGAAAGATTGCAAAGCTCATTGTTGCAAAACTGTCACTTTTCTCCCGTCCACACTAACCCGCGGACGCGCGCTTTTGCGGAAAAAAGAAACCCCCGTACGGCGGGCGCGCCGGGCCACTACCGCCTAATCGCCGCCAAAGAATTTCCTGAATGAGCGGAAAATGCTCTGCGGCACGGTGCGCTTCGGCTGGCCGTCGGCGCCGCGCTCCGACTCCACGATGGCCCCGCCCTGATGCACGCTGCACGTATCGCGCGGCACGCGCGACTCCGGCAGGTCCAGCGTGTAAGCCGTGCCCGCGCGGTCGCAGCCCGCGGTCGCCAGCTCATTGGAAACGGCGCACACCGTCGCGCGGCGCAGCGGCCCCGGCGGCTGGAAGGCGCGCGCCGGATAGCGCTGTGGCGAGGCCGCGTTCATCACGTCCACCCACACCGGCAGCGCCAGCGCCGCGCCGTAGCCTTTGGGCGCGATGGTCGCCGGCGTATCCAGCCCCACCCACACCCCGCAGGTCAGCGAAGTCGTGTAGCCTACGAACCAAGCGTCGTGATAGTCATCATTAGTCCCCGTCTTGCCCGCGGCCGGTTTGGCGAAACCCATCCCTTTGGCGCTCGCCGCCGTCCCCCGCTCCAAAACCTTCGTCAGTGCCGCCGTCACCAGCCAGCTTACGCCTGCATCGAGCGCCCGCGTCTGCACATGCGCCGCGCGGTAAATCGTCTCCCCGTCCGCATCGTCGATCCGCTCGATGATGTAGCTCTGCCGCCGCACCCCTTGATTGGGAAAGACCGCATACGCCGTCGTCACATCCAGCACATTCGCCTCCACCGCCCCGAGGTACGCGGCGGGCAGCATTGGCACATTTTCGAGGCCCACCGCCGCCGCCACCTTTGCCACCTCGTCCAGTCCGGCGCGCTCGCCCACCCGCACACTCATCGTATTGCGCGAAAGGATCAGTCCCTCCTCCGCGCGCAGCGGCCCCTTGTAAGTCCCGTCCGAATTTCCCGGCGTCCAGTTCGCCGCCCCGCGAATCTCCCCGCGCCCGATCGGCCCGTCGTCCACCAGCGCCCCCGGCAGCAGCCCTTTGCCAAACGCCGCCGCGTACACAAACGGCTTGAACGTCGAGCACACCTGCCGCGTCGCCGGCGCGGCAATCGCGCGGTTGTACTGGCTCTCCGAAAAATCCCGCCCCCCCCCCAGCGCCCGAATGCCGCCCGAGGCATTGTCGTCCACCACCCGCGCCCCGTGCAGATACGGCGGCGCCTCCTGCGCCGCCTTCGCCTCCGCTGAGAAGTCCGCCTTCTTCGGATGCTTGTAGCCCGCCTTCCCCTCGATCTTCCGCAAATCCGCCTCCAGCGCCACCTCCCCCGCCCGCTGCAACGCCGGATCGAGCGTCGTATAGATTTTCATCCCCCCGTTCACCTTCTGGTCATCCGTCAGCAGCTCATCCAGCTCCCGCTGCACCAGATCCATCGCGTAGTTTTCCTGCGCCGCAAAAGGCCGCTTCTTCGCCAGCACCACCGCCGCGTCCCGCGCCTTGTCCGCCTGGCCCTCGCTGATTTTCCCCGCCTTCACCATCCGCGCCAGCACCGCGTCCCGCTCCCGCAGCGCACCCTTCAGATTTTTGAAAGGCGAGAAATGCGACGGCGCGCGGATGATCCCCGCGATCATCGCCGCCTCGCCGAGCGAAAGATCGCCCGCATGCTTGCCAAAGTACGTCAGGCTCGCCGTCTCAATCCCATAAACCGTCGCCCCAAAATAAATCCGGTTCACGTACGCCTCCAGAATGTCGTCCTTCGAATAGTGCTGCTCGATCCGCGCCGCCACAAACGCCTCCAGCAGCTTCCGGTGCAGACTTTTCCGCGACCCCAGCCCCTGCGGATAGCTGTTCTTCGCGAGCTGCTGCGTCAAAGTGCTCGCGCCCTCCTTCGCCGACGAGTGCGTCACATTGCGCACCACCGCCCGCGCGATGCCGATCGGGTCCACCCCGTGATGGTCGTAAAAGCGCGTGTCCTCCCGCGCCAGCAGCGCCTTCACAAAAAACGGCGACACCTCCCCCAGCTTCACCGTCACCCGGTTCTCCCCCTGCAAACGCGAATAGATTTTCCCATCCACATCGAAAACCGCCGACCGCTCCGCCATCTCCCGGATCTGGTGCATGTCGAAAGTCGAAGCCCAAAATCCGTACAGCAAACACACCGCCACCACCGCCAGCATCCCCGCCAGCCCACACCACAGCAGCCACCGGCGCAGGCGGCCGGACGAGAGCGGTTTGTTTTTGGAAGAGCGGGACTGGGCCACGGGCGATGAATTTAGGATTTAGGACTTGGAAAAAACGGGCCGACCCATTGGCGACCGCGCCCATATACCCCAGCGCCCGGCGCGGCCCCAAATCTAAATCTTAAATCCTCAGACGATGCGCCAACCTCGGGAAAACCACAGGAGCCACGGGGAGCACGGGGGAAAACAACCTGCAAAAACCCCGTGCCCCCCGTATTCCCCGTGGCTAAAAACACTCCCGGCGCTCTCGCCCAATCCCATGCTCATCGACATCCTCTCCCTCTGCCCAAACATCGCCGCCGCCCCCCTCGCCGAGAGCATCATCGGCCGCGCCCAAGAACGCGGCCTCCTCACCATCCGCCACCACAACCTCCGCGACTGGGCCACCGACAAACACCGCACCACCGACGACACCCCCTACGGCGGCAGCCCTGGCATGGTCATGAAATGCGAACCAATCTTCGCCGCGGTGGAGGAACTCCGGGGCAGAGGAAAGTCGGAGGACGGAGGGCGGAGGGCGAAAGATGAGTCTGCTTCCGATCTTCCGCCTTCCGCCCTCCGCCCTCCCACTATCCTCCTCTCCCCCGCCGGCCGCCCCTTCACCCAACGCATCGCCGAGGAGTTGGTGCAAGTGCCCCATCTCATCCTCCTCTGCGGCCACTACGAAGGCGTGGACCAGCGCGTCATCGACCACCTCATCGACGGCGAGCTTTCCATCGGCGACTACGTCCTCACCAACGGCGCCCTCGCCGCCGCCGTCGTCACCGACGCCCTCGCCCGCCTCCTCCCCGGCGTCCTCGGCCACGCCCACAGCGCCACCGACGACAGCCACACCACCGGCCTCCTCGAGCACCCCCAATACACCCGCCCCGTCGAATACCGCGGCTGGCGCGTCCCCGACATCCTGCTCAGCGGCCACCACGCCGAAATCGCCCAATGGCGTCACCAAAAAGCCCTCGAAAAAACCCAGCGCGTGCGACCCGATTTGCTCCCGGGAAAATCGAAAATCGAAAATCGAAAATCCTAAATCCGATGATCCTCTCCGTCCGCGACCTCACCATCCAGCGCGGCCCCGTCCGCATCCTCGACCGCCTCACCTGGAGCGTCGACCCCGGCCAGCACTGGGTCATCCTCGGCGCCAACGGCTCCGGCAAAACCTCCCTCCTCAGTGCTCTCACCGGTTACCTCTCCCCCACCAGCGGCGACATCACCGTGCTCGGCCAGACCTTTGGCGAAAGCGACTGGCGCGACCTCCGCACCCGCGTCGGCCTCGTCTCCTCCAGCATCCGCCAGATGATCCCCGACCACGAACCCGCCCTCACCACCGTCATCTCCGGCCGCTACGCCATGATTGATTTTTGGGGCCGGGTAAAAAGTGAGGACCGCACTGCGGCGCAGCGCCTCCTCATCCAGGTCGAGGCCAAAAATCTCGCCGACCGTCCTTGGGGCGTCCTCTCCCAAGGCGAACGCCAGCGCGTCCTCATCGCCCGCGCCCTCATGGCCCGCCCGCCCCTCCTCATCCTGGACGAACCCTGCGCTGGCCTCGACCCCCTCGCCCGCGAAAACTTCCTCGCCTTTCTCCACCGCCTGGGCACCCAGCGCCGCGCGCCCGCGCTGATTTTCGTCACCCACCACGTCGAGGAAATCATCCCCCTTTTCACCCACACCCTCCTCCTCCGCGCCGGCCGCCTCCACGCTGCCGGCCCCACCGCACGCACCCTCACCACCCGGCATCTCACCGCCACCTTCGACACCCCGCTGCGCCTGCGCCGCCGCGCCGCCCGCTACACCCTCGCCATCCCACCGACCATGGCCCCGCCGGGAATCGAACCCGGATTTACGGTTTAGGAAACCATCGTTCTATCCGTTGAACTACGGGGCCGCTGGATTATCTGCCAGCCTCCGGCGATCAGCTTTCACCCGGCTGAAATACTGACCCGCCGGGGCCTGCGCAAGCGATGAAATCATCCCCCGTCCCTCCAGCCAAAATGGGATGAATCACCCGGCCGCCGCCGCCTGGCACACCGCGGCGAAAATCGTCTCCGGCGCTATCATCCGCAGGCATTTCAAATCGTACGGGCACGCCGTCGTCAGCCAGCACGGCGCACACGGCACCGCGCTGTAAAAAAACGCGCCCGGATAGCCGTAGCCGGCCGGCGACTCGTAGCCGCCAAAGAGGATGACCGACGGCACACGGAAGGCGTTCGCGATGTGCATGCCGCCGGACGACGGGCCGACAAACACGCTGCCCTGCGCGATGATCCAAACGAAATCCGTCAGTGAAGTCGCGCCCGCCAGCGAGTGAAAACGCGGCCCGAAATCGTGCCCCGGAAACAGCGGCTGGGTGCCGACTTCAATGACCTCAAACCGCTCCGTGAGCTGGCCGATCAGCTCCCGCCACGATTCCGCGGGCCACGCCTTGTTCGGCGTCCACTGGCTCGCCCGCGGCTGCACCACAATACGCGGCCCGGCGAGGGCCGCGATCCTAGCCCGCACCTCCGCCGTCGGCTCCACCATCGGCGGATCGAGCTGCGTAGCGCTCATCTCCAGGCCCACGCATTCCCCCATCAGCGTGATCAGCGGGCGCAGCGGCGGGAGCACCGGCAGATAGCTCAGCACCAAAGCGCCGCGGCTGCCCTCGGCCGAAAACAGCTCGACCGCGGCGAGGTGCGGATTCGCGCGAAACATCTCGGGATAGCGCGAGAGAAACGTGATGCGGCACTGCGGATTGCGCCGCCTGATTTCGCGAAAGACCGGCGTACACATCAGCTCATCGCCCACCCCGCCGCCCAGCGAGCAGAGCCGCAGCGCCGCGCGCGCGTAGGGCTTCCGCAGCGGCCACGGCCAGCGCCAGCGGATATACGCCGCGCCGCTCCGGCCCTGAAAATGCCGGCGCACCGCGACGCCCAATTTTTCCCACCGCCACGCCACCGCCTGCGCGAGCCGCGGTCCCGGCGCAGCACCCGCGCCCCCCCGGCATTCCGCGATGACGCCCCACGCCCGCGCCATCGCGATCTCCGCCGGCAGCCACACCGAAGACGGGGCGAGCCAGCGCGTGAGCCCGTAGCGCAGCGCATTCACCACCAACTGCCGCCAGTAGTAACGCGCCACGCCAAACCACGGGCGGTCACGGGCGACCTGCCCCAGCCGCACCTCCGCGCGCCCATCGCGCACAAACCACCGCCGCACGTAGCCCTCCGCCATCCGCTCCGGCAGCGTGCGGTGCCGCACCACCGCGCCCGGCACATACACGCCCGCAAAGCCGCGCGCCCGCACCTCCTTGATGAACTGCGTCTCGAACCACGGCCCCAGCCGCGTGTCGAACGCCAGCCCCGCGCCCGCCGCCCGGCGTAGCGCCATATTCGCGCCCACCGTTCCGCGCAGCGGCCCCTCCCCCGGCCCATGCTCAAAATGCACCGCCACATGCGCCAGCTCCGTGCGCAGATGCCGGACAAACCAGCGCGGCGGCGGCGTCTCCCAAACCGGCTGCACCGGCCCCCCGAAAAATCCCGCCGCCGGATGCCGCTGCGCCGCCGCCCAGTACGCCGCCAGCCACTGCCCGTCCACATCCACATCGTCATCCGTGAAAAGCAACAGCGGCGCCGTGGTCTCCTCCAGCCCGCGGTTCCACGCGTACGGCTGACCCTGGTTCTTTTCAAAAAGGTAGCGCAGCGGCAGGCCGAGCGACGCGCCTTCGCAGACGGCCCGCGTGTGATCCGTCGAATTGTTGTCGATGATCACCAGCTCCACCGCCACGCCCGGCGGCACCGCCATCTCTGCCATCGTCGCCAGCATGCGGCGCAGGCTCTCCGCGCGGTTGAAAGTGCAGACCAGAATGGCGACGTCGAAAGCCATCAAAGAAAGTCGTTGGAACCCCCGTCACGCCATGGCGCGCAAACGCGGCCCCTGGGGCGTGCTGACCAACTGCTCACGCAACACCAAGATCAGCGTCAGCGGCGTGCGGCAGAAAGGCACATACCCGCGCGCGGTCAAAAACCTCGCCACCTCGGAGTCAGGCAGGTCATCGAGACCTAACAGCGCGGAGTCCTCGATCGCGATCACCAGCGGCGGATACTTGCTCCAGTCATTGGAAGCCAGCACCGCGAGCTCATGGCCTTCGACGTCGATGTTTAGCAAGTCGATGCGCTGCCCCGCCGGCAGGTGCCGGTCCAGTATCGCCGTGAGCGGCAAAGCCTCGACTTTGATCTGACCGATCAGCCGGTACTTAAAATCCGAGTGCGGCCCATCGCCATATTCCACGCGCTGCCGCGCCACTTCCTCGGAGAAGGTATTGACGGTCGCCGTGTCAAACTGGTGGTAAGTCAGGCTGCCCGCCGCCTCCGAGACGGCTACTTCCAAATTGACATCCCGCGGCCGCACCCGGCTGAATTCCTTCATGCCGCCCGGCACCGGGTCCATATTGATGCCGCGCCAGCCTTTGAGATATAAGGCATAGGTATTGGACAGCTCCTGCGGGTGGTAGGCGCCTACATCCACGTAAAAGCCCGCCGGCCGGCCATGGAAGATGCGCCGCAAGATCATATCCTCGCCTTCCTGCGAATAAGTCTCCTCCGCATGCGGCGCCAGACGCCTGGGTTGCCGAAGTTTCGCCTTCAGCACTTCTGGCAGCAAACGCTTAAGCAGTTTTTTCATAAGACTTAATCCGGGGCTTGGAGTGACCACGGGGCTTTCACCAAAAAGGCCGCGGGATCATGCGGCATTTTTCCGTTACCAAAGAAATCACCATTCCGCATCTCAAACTCCATGGCCCCCGGAATATGGTCCGCCACCTCGTCATAGATAACCGCCGCCAATTCCACGGAATAACGGCCCGGCGCGAGTGAAACATCAGCCGGTACCTGTAATTCAACCGTTCCCTCGCGCGGAAAGAATTGCGGCATCGAACTGTCAGTAACGCTATCCATCGCCAGCAGGCGAATCTGCTGATGATCGTAGATATTCACGATGAAGCGGGCCGCCACCCGGTCCTGCTCCGCAGCGTACGTGAGCCGGAACCGGAGGCCCGCGCCGCAGACCGCCGCACCGGTGACTTCACCCGAACGGATTTCCAAATCGGTGAAGCGCAGCTTGCCGCTGCCCCGCTGGCCGTCGCCGCGGAAGCTGCTCTTGCCGCCCTGCGGCAGCGCGTCGTTGAGGTAGGCGTCCGCGATTTCCTGCATCGGCCCGGCGGCCTTCACCTGGCCGCGCTCCAGATAGAGCCCGCGGGTGCAGAGCGAGGTCACCGCTGCCATGTTGTGGCTCACGAAAATCACCGTGCGCCCGCCGCGCGCGACCTCGCCCATTTTGCCGATGCACTTTTTCTGAAAGGCCGCGTCGCCCACCGCCAGCACCTCGTCGATGATCAGAATCTCCGGCTCTAGATGCGCGGCGACGGCAAAGGCCAGCCGCGTGGTCATGCCGCTGGAGTAGTGCTTCACCGGCGTGTCGAGAAAGGTGTCCATCTCCGCGAACGCGGCGATCACGTCGAACTTGCGCGTGATCTCCGCGCGAGTCATGCCGAGGATCGCGCCGTTCAGAAACACGTTTTCGCGGCCCGTGAGTTCCGGATGAAAGCCGGTGCCTACTTCCAGCAGACTCGCCACCCGCCCGCGGATGCGCACCTCGCCCTCGGTCGGCTCGGTGATCTGGCTAAGGATTTTCAGCAACGTGGATTTGCCTGCCCCGTTGCGCCCGATCACGCCCACGATGTCGCCCTTCGCCACCTCGAAGCTCACGTCTTTCAACGCCCAAAATGTCTGCCGTTCCGCGCGCGCTCCGCGGCGAAACAAGCCCGCGAGCTGATCGCGCAGCGTGTCGTAGGTCTGCGTGCCGAGCCGGTACTGTTTGCCGAGATGGCGGACGGTGATCGCAGCCATCAGATCAGGTCGGCGAAGGTTTTTTCCGTGTTCCGAAAATAGACCATGCCCGTGACCAGCAGCACCGCCGTGACCGCGCCCCCCAGCCACACCCCCGGCCAGTACGGCTCGAAGCCCGGCCCCAGCACACACCAGCGGAAGCCGTCGATGATGCCGACGAGCGGGTTCAGGCAAAACCACAGCCGCCATTTCTCCGGCACCATACCCATCCACAGAAATCCGACTGGCGTGACCATGATGCCGAGCCGTGTGATGAACGGCACCACGTAGCGCACATCGCGATACTTCACATTCAGCGCGCTGAACCACGCGCCCGCCGCAAACGTGGTGAGAAACGTGAGCGCGAAAAACACCGGCAGCAGCAGCAGCAGCGGACGAAACACGACGCCGTACCACAGCATCAGGATGCCCAGGATCACCACCGAGATGACGGCCTCCACCACGCCACTGCACACCACGCTCGCCGGGATGATGAGCCGCGGAAAATAAACGCGCGAAATAATGCGGGCCGAGGCCACGAGCGAGTTGCTGCTCTCGCCCAGCGTGTTGGCGAAGAACTGCCACGGGAGCATCGCCGCGAAAGTGAGCACAGGGTAAGGCGCGCCGTTCGACGGGAATTTACCGAAACGGCCAAAGAGCACCGTGAACACGAGCATCGTCAGCACCGGCTGGAGCACCACCCACGCGACGCCGAGATACGTCTGTTTGTAGCGCACGAGGATGTCGCGCCATGCGAGAAAGCCGAAAAGTTCGCGGTAGCGCCAAATTTCGCCGAAGTCGATGGCGATGAAGCCGGGCTGCGGGCGGATGACGCGTTCGGCATCGGCGGCCAAATTATCCGACATGAGCGGGCTCGGATATCAGCACGGCCGTCGGCGCCGCAGGCTTGCGCCCCACCACCACCGTCGAAAGCCCGCTCGTCGGCAGGATGGCATCGAGCACGCGGAAGACCGGCGTGAGTTTGCCGTAGAGTTTGAGCTGCCAGGGTTTCAGCGCCTTTTGTCCGCCGAGCGTGTTCGCCACGTACCAGGCAAAGATGCCGAACTTATTGAAAAAAAACTGCTTCTCCACCTCGAAGCCCGCCTCGCGCATTTTGCCTTCGAGTTCGCCCGTCGCGTAGCGGCGGAAGTGGCCGAGCGCGCGGTCGAACTCGCTGTAGAGTTTCATGTTGAACGGCACCAGCACCACCACGCGGCAGCCCGCCGGCACGGTCTCCATCAGGCTGTGCAGCACGGCGCGGTCGTCTTCGATGTGTTCGAGGACGTTGAGAAAGACCACGCTGTCCGGCGCAAATTCGCGCAACTGCTCGTAGTCCGCGCGTGCCGTCATATCGAGTTTGCCGATCCGCAGGTCGGGCTGCTCGGCCCATTTGCGCTGCAGCTCGGTGAGGTAGTCGATGCGGTAATCCGTGAGCAGTACATGTTCATGCTTGCGGATGTGTTTGCTCAGATTGCCGCGCCCCACGCCGAGTTCCGCCACGCGCGCGCCGAGCCACGGCTGCACGCATTCATACATCCACTCGTTGAACTGCGGGGCCTGCTCCATCGCGTCGAGCGTGACCTTGCCGGGGTCGGAGTAGTTGC
>JANPHJ010000043.1:0-7885 GCA_031424395.1 Chthoniobacter sp. | reverse complement strand
TGAGTTGGATTGAAACCAAAATTTTTCGAACTCGAATGAGCGCTCGTTGTTCTGGAAATTTCAGCAAGTATGGCGAATTATTTTTTGTGGACAAGGAATTTTTGCGAATATTTTCGCGGCGCGCGCACGTTCTGCGCTTATCGCATCTTTGGGATTGGCAGGCGCGGGCGAACCCGCTAACGCTTTTGCCCATGCTTCGCCCGGGAGCTAGGAATGCCACCTGCTACCGGGGCGAAGCCTAGCCCAGCAACCATTCCTGCCACACTCAATCCATTGTGAATACCAACGAATCCAACGCCCCAAAGCATACTGTCGCCGCGCCGTCCCGTTTTTCCGCCGGCCAGAAACTCGCCAGTTGCTACGGGCTGAAGCGCTGCCTCGCCGGAGCCGGGGAGGCCGAAATCTGGCTCGCCCATGATGAGGTGCTCGGCAAGGATGTGTCCCTTCACTTTGTCCCGCAGCTCCTGCTCGGCGACACTACCGCGATGGGCGACCTGCGGCGCGAGGTCAAGCGGACCCGCCAGCTCATTCATCCGAATATCCTGCGCGTCTATGATCTCGTGGAGGATGACGGCTGGGCGGCAGTTTCGATGGATGCGTTTGACGGCGAGTCGCTGGTCGCACGCCTGGCGGAAACCGCTGGTGCCGGCGGCACGCACGACGTCCTGCTGCCGTGGGTTGCGCAGCTTTGCCAGACGCTGGAGGACGCCCACAAGATCAATGTGATCCATCGTGATGTCTCGCCGGAGAACGTGTTTTTGAGCAGCGAGGGGAAGGTGTTGGTCGCGAACTTCGGCATCAGCCGCTGTCTCGAGGACGCGGTCGCGCGGCTCTCCGGCAAGCCGGGGCCACGGCTGGCGGCGGGCAGCCCCCAGCAACTCGGAGGCGCGGCGGCCACGCGCCTGGATGATGTCTATGCGGTCGGGGCGCTGCTGTTTCAGACGCTGACAGGCCGACTGCCATTTGTCGGCGACGATGTGGTGGGGCAGATCCGCCAGTCCGCGCCACCGGTCGTAGCCGCCGTGCGGCGCGCGGAGGCCGCGCCGCTGCCCGTGGCGTGGGAAAAGACGATCGCGGCATGTCTCGAAAAAAAGCCGGAGTGCCGTCCGCAAAGTGCGGCCGAAATTTTCAGACGACTCAGTACTGGCGGGGCAGAAAAGAGCCCCGTCGCCGCCACGCCGGTTGCCGTGGTGCAGAAAGCGGCCGCGCCCACCGCGCCCTTGGCGGCGGTTGCTGAAACTTTCAAAAGCGGATCGAAACCCTCGTCGAAGGCCCGCCCCGAGTCCACCGCCGCCCCGGCAAAGACTGCTGCGCCCGCCCCTGCGGTGAAAGCCAAATTTGCCCCCGACGTGTATTCCAACCTTGCGCCCGAACGCTCGCGCTTTCCTGCCCTCGGCTTTGCGGTGGCCGCCGGGCTGATGGTCATGGGGGCCGCCGGTTATTATTTCAGCGGCCAAGGCGGAGGAGCGCAGGGCGGCGATCCAGCCGCCGGGCTCACCGCCACCGAACTGCACGAGGACTCGGAAATCCGCTCCGTCAATAACAGGCTCGAGTCCGTCGCCACACCCACGCCACAGTTGGCCGTGGAAACTCCCGACCCAGCCGCCGTGGCCGAGCCGGCCGCCGTCCCGTCCCCGGGGAAACCACCCGCCTCGCTCATCGCCGCAGCGATTCCTCCAGCAACGCCGGCCCCGGCGCCTGCGGCCGTCGTGAGCCCAGCGCCCGTCGCTGCCGCCGGGGAAGAGGAGAAGGCGGTCACGGAAAAGGCCGCAGCCTTGGAAAAGGCCAGGCAGGCTGCGCTCGCCGGGGAAAAGGCGCGCGAGGACATGGTCAGGCAGCAGCAGCAGGCCGACGCCGCGGTGGCCGAGGCACAAAAAGTCTTGGAGCAAAAAACCAAGGCCATGGGCCCGGCGAAGAAGGGCGTCGAGGACCTGCTGGCCCAGCGCAAGAAACTCGTGGAAGAGCAGCAAGCCGCCGACCTCGCCGCCGAGCAGGCCCGCCAACTGGCAGCGGAAAAAGCGCGACTGGCCGAAACCGCGAAAAAGGCCATCGCCGACCTCGAAAGCAAAAACAAAGAAAAACTGGCCGCCCAAGAAAAGGCGGATGCGGAAATGGCGGCGTTGCAAAAGACGCTCGCCGACCGCCAGCAGTCCGCCGCCGGGGTGGCCAAAGCCGCCGCCGACGCTGAACCCGTGCGGCAGCAGCATCTGGCCATGATCAAGCAGAGTGAGCAAGAGCTCGAGCAGGCGAAGCTCGTGGCCGCCGAAGCGCGCCGGATGCGCGAGGAGGCCGAGGCCGAGCGCCGCAAGCTGGGCGTGGAGCTGGCGGATATGCAGAAGATGATGGACCGGAAAAAAGCGGAAATCGAAGACCGGCTGAAACGGCTCGAGAACCCGGGCGGCAAACCGCCGGCGGCCAGCCCCGCTCCTGAGCCCGTCAAAGCGCCAGAAGTCAAACCCATCGAGAAGCCGGCCACGCCTGTGCCTCCCCTCAAACCGCTGGCCGTGAACACCCCGGCGCCGTCGACACCCGTGCCGGTCGCCGTCCTGCCAAGGCCCGTCGTGGCCACACCCGTGCCCGCGGCTCCCGCCGAGGTGGCCACCGGGCCAAAGCCTGCCGGCCCCGCCCCGGCCGACGCCACCCAATTGGTCATGAAGACCGAGCCCGAGAAGCTGATCGCCCTCACCCCGCCGCCCGTGCCCAAACCCACCGTGCCCGGTGCCGGCGCGGAAAACAGCCTCGGCATGCGTTTTGTCCCCGCGGGCGAAGTGGACTTCTGCATCTGGCAGACCCGGGTCAAAGACTTCGACGCCTTCGCGCGCGCCGTGAACCTCAAGTCGTCCGCGTGGCGCGGCCCCGGCTTCAAGCAAGGGCCCGACCATCCCGTCGTGAACATCACCTGGGTCGAGGCCGTCGCGTTTTGCAAATGGCTCACCGATCTCGAGCACAAGGACGGCACCCTGCCCGCGGCGCAATTCTACCGCCTGCCCAGCGACCTCGAGTGGAGCAAAGCCGTGGGCCTGCCCGAGGAAAACGGCCGGACTCCCGAAGCACGCGACATGGGCGTGTCGGATGTCTATCCGTGGGGCACGCAGTGGCCGCCGCCGCCGCATTCCGGCAACTACACCGGCGAGGAAACCGGCTCCGATGTTGCCATCAAGGGCTACGACGACGGCTTCGCCTGGACCTCGCCCGTCGGCAGCTTCCCGCCCAACAAACTCGGAATCTACGACATGGGCGGCAACGTCTGGCAGTGGTGCATGGACGCGTGGAATAACGACTCCAAGGCGAAAGTCCTGCGCGGGGCCTCGTGGTATAACGGCGCGCTCAAACTCAGCCTGCTGTCCTCCTGCCGCGTCCATGCCTCGCCGGACAGCAGCACGGATAACTACGGCTTCCGTATCGTCCGCGTGGCCGAGTCCGGCCGGGCAGGGAAAAAGTAACCAAACCGGCAGCGGTAAATGCCCGTAGTTTTTGCAGTTGCCATTGTCCCCAGTTTCCTAAAACCTCCGCGCCCGAACACCCTCACCCACTGTATATCGCCATGAAAAAATCCCTCGCTCGATTCCTCCTCATCCCGGCTACCCTGCTTGTTTCAGCTTCCTCGGCCTTGTTCGCCCAGGAGTTCTTCCGCGACTACGGCACCTCACGCTCCTCAGGCGGCCTCGGGCCAGTCTATCCCTCCGAATACACCTATGAAGACGCCTCACCCAGCGGTCTGGCGCCGTTGCGTCCGGGGCAGGACCTGAACGCCGCCCAGGTCGCCGAAGAGGCCGACCGTTATAACTTTGCCATCGGCCCCGTGCAGTTCGGTTTGGCCGTCGGCGTCGGCTTGGAATACAACGACAACATCACCCTCGCGGATGATGACCGGATCGAGGACTTCATCCTCCGGCCTTCCCTCGACATCCAAGCCGCCTGGCGCCTCAGCGACCTGAACACGCTGAAACTTTCCATCGGAGCCTCCTACGCCAAATACTTCGACCATTCGGAATTCGACAGCCGCAGCGTCCTGCTTTCGCCCAACTCCGAACTGGCCTTTACCTTTTATCTCGGACGCCTCAAAGTCACTCTCCGCGACCGCTTCAGCTATCAGGAGGACAACTACAACCAACCGACCCTCAGTAACACCGCCACACCCTACCGGCGCTATGAGAACCAGGCCGGCCTTCGTCTTGACCTGGCGCTCAACGACAAGGTCGATCTCGCCGGCGGCTACGACCATTACAACCTCTGGACGATCGGCGACGATTTTGCACTCCAGGACCGCGCCCTGGACACGATCTTTTTCAAGCCTTCCTACCAGATCGTCCCCGGCATCAAAGTCGGCGTCAACGCCTCGTATAGCTTCATCACCTTCGACAGCAGCGAGCGCGGCGACGGACACGGCCTGCTCGCCGGCCCCTTCATCGAATGGCAGATGTCCGAATACACCAACCTCTATCTCGAGGCTGGCTACCAGGAGTTGCAGTTCGACAAAGGCGGCGATTTCAACAACCGCGCCATCGACCAGCTCGGCCTGAGTGCCGCCGACTCTGCCGCCGTGCGCGACATCCTGCGCGACGACGAGGACACCAGCAGCTACTACATCAAGTTTGAGATCGATAACAAGCCGTCGGACGTCTTCGACCACCGCCTCGCCTTCTCCAAGACCGCCGAGATCGGCTTCTCCTCAAACTCCTACGACCTCTACCATGTGGAGTACGACGCCAACTGGAAGATTTTCCAGCACACCGAGATCGGCCCCGTGATCTTTTACGAGTACTACACCTCGTCCGGCGACCTCGGCGAAAAGGCCCACCGCGTCGGCGCCGGCCTCGGCATCCGCTATCATTTTTCAAATTCCCTCACCCTCGGGCTCGATTATCGCTTTATTGCCAAAGACTCAGAATTGGAAAAGTCCGACTACCGTCAGAACCTCGCCTTCCTGAGCATCTACTATAAATTCTAAACCTGCCCCACATGGCCTATGCCTAGCTCTCTCATCCGCATCATTAGAGTCGCCGCCATCCTCTTGGCGGCTCAGTTGACCGGGAGATCGCAGGGCGTCGTCCCACGGGCAGTCCCCGTAACCCCCGGCTATCAGGCGCAGCCGTCCTACGCCCCGCAACAGGAGCGAATGCAGGTCGTCGATCCCGACAAAAAACTCTCGGCGGGTGACATGGTCACCGTCGAGATCGTCGAGGACAAGGAAGGCGGACTGCCCCGCGTGGTCACAGCGGCTGGAGCCATTGACGTTCCACCGGTCGGACGTATCCAAGTCGCCGGGAAGACAACCACCCAGGCGAGCGCGGACATTAAGAGCAAGCTGGAGAAGGACTACTACCATCACGCCACGGTGAAGCTCAATATCGACCGGGTCAGTCCCATTCAGGTTCGGGCTGGGACGGTCACCCTTTCCGGCCAGGTAAGAATCGTCGGGCCGCAGGAAATGATTGCCGGAGAACCGCTGCGCCTGAGCAGCGCGATCTTAAAGGCCGGCAACTTCACCGAGTGGGCTAATCCGAAGAAGGTCAAGCTCACCAGGCAGGTAAATGGAACCGCCCAGTCGACCGAATATAACGTGAAGGAGATTATCGAAAAAGGCGACGAAAAGGCCGATCCCATCCTGCAGGATAACGACCGCATCAATGTCCCGAAAGCTTGGGCGCGCTTTAACTAATCTCCATGGACTCCGCCAATCCCCAAGCTCCCGCCATGCCGCTGCCCGGAGGGCTGGGCATGAAGTTCTACCGCTACCGCAACCTTGTCCGCCGCCATTGGTGGATACTTGCCATCTCCGTCGGCCTGGGATTGGCCTATGAAGGCTATGTCCTTTTTACCTCGCCATTGCTCTTCAAGTCGGTCAGCCAGCTCTTCATCCGCGAGGAAATGATTAAGGAGCATACAGGTGACTTTCAGGATACCACCCAAAACTTCTTCGGCACCGCGGTCGAACAAATGAAGCACCCAGTCGTTCTGACGCGCGCCCGTGAACGCGTCGCGCTCGAAGCGCCCAATCTTTCCGGAACCGTTGAGGTCGTTTCCTCCTCGGCTCCAAGAACCAACATCTTCACGGTGACCGGCACGGGCTCCAACCCTCAATACACTCAGAAATTCGTAGATACCGTCGTAGATGAATTTCTGAAATGGCGTTACGAGAACCGCAAGGGCCAGGGGGAAACCGTCGGGGCCAGTCTGTCGGACCAAGAGGCCCAAATCCGCAACGAACTCGAACAGGACAAAGGTAAGTTGCGGGACTTCACCGAGAAGAACAGCATGCAGTTTTGGACGGAACAGCAGAACAAAGCGGTGGCCTATCTGCTAGGGCTTAAGAACCAGAAGACCCAGCTTCGGGATGAGTTGCAAAGGCTGCAAAATCTCACGCCCGACGAATTGCTCCACGCCGCTGCCACCCAACCGACCGTGAGCAAGCCGCAGAGCGGCGGCAATGCGTCCCTGACTCCCAAGCAAGAGGCCACCTTTAACAGCGGCCTTTTCACCGAATACATCCAGGCCAGCCAGCAGCTCTTCCAAAAGCAGGCTGAATACGAGGAATGGAAGACGGTTTGGAAACCTGCGCATCCAAAACTCAAGATGATCGTGGCGGACATGGAAAAGCTCCAGCGTCAGATCAATATCATCAAGGAGCAGAACGCCAACATGGTCAAAGCCCGCGTCGCGGCCATCACTGCCGAGCTGAAAAGCCTCGAAGTCAGCCTGACCGAATGGGATGCCAAGGTCCTCGAAGCCAGCCGCAAGGATGCCGAGTACCAGACCCTCCAGAGCGATGTGACCCGCACGCAGAGTCAGTTGGAAAAACTCCTCACGGACATCCGCGGGATTACCGGCGGCGTGAAGGCGAGCATCGACCCGCTCCAAGTCATGCAGAAAGCGACCAGCCCCAAGCCCATCCCGCCGGGCACCCTCAAGCACCTCCTCATCGGCCTTATCGGCGGCTTCGTCATCGGCTCCATCATCCTCATCGTCCTCGACCGCGCCGATGACCGGCTATCGTCCTCCACGGAAATGCTCGAGCACTTTTCCGAGTCCATCCTCGGCCAGATCCCGAACGTCGCCGAGACCCGCAGCACCGCCGGCCTGCCGCTTCTGCAGGAGGAAGACGAACGCTACACCTACGCCGAAGCCTTCCGCAGCCTGCGCTCATCGCTCATCTTCATGCCGAACCAGACCGAGCTGAAGACCATCCTGATCACGAGCGCCATCCCCAACGAAGGCAAGTCCACCATCGCCAGCAACCTCGCCATCACCATGGCCGCCGCCGGCGCCCGCGTCCTTCTCGTCGATGCCGACTTGCGCCGCGGTGACCTCGCCCAGATTTTCGACATCGATGGCAAAATCGGCCTCACCAACATCCTCCGCGGCGAAAATCACTGGAAGGCCGCCGTCCTCCAAACGCGCTACCCCACCCTCACCCTCATCCCGCGCGGTCCGGTCACCAACCAGTCTGGCGAGCTCCTCCTCCGCCCGATCCTCGTCGGCCTGCTCGACGAATTTAAAGCCGCCTACGACCTTGTCATCTTCAACACCGCGCCCATCCTCGCCGCCGATGACACGCCCACCCTCGCCCCGAATTTTGACGGCACCCTCATGGTTGTCCGCGCGCAGTTCACCTCCGCCCGGTTGACGAAAAACTCCCTCAACGCCCTCTACCAGCGGCAGGTGAACGTCCTCGGTCTCATCCTCAACGCCGTCGATACCGAAACTCCGGACTACTACTATTACCGCTACAACCAATACTACGCGGTATAGGCGCGTGGTGCAGATTTACGCCAGCAGCGTCCGATAAAAGGCCGCGTAGCGCTCCGCTAGCCCAGCCCAATCGAAGCGCGCCCAGGCCCACTCCGCCAGCGCCGCGCGCGCGTCTTGCGTCCAGCATTCGCTG
>JANPHJ010000042.1:0-12260 GCA_031424395.1 Chthoniobacter sp. | reverse complement strand
CGCGCAATCGCCCGAACCGATGAAGCTTGGGCGAACCCGGTCCGCCGATTCAATGTCGATCCTTCGCTAGGTGTCATCGTCGAACCGTCCCGGGATCCCGGCAACATCGCCAAAATTCAACGCAAGCTGGAGCGGATCATTATTCCAAAGCTCGAGTTCAAGGAAGCCACCATTCGCGAAGCGGTGGACTACTTGAAGCGCAAGAGCGTCGAACTCGATCCCGACGATCCGAAGGTCGGCGTCAATATCGTGCTGAAACTGGAAGGCGGAACCAGCGTCTCGGCCCCGGATGCGGCCCCTGCCCCCGGTGGAAACGCAATTCCCGGCTTGGACGCCCCTGCCGCACCGGCACTTGCCGCCGTGGCTCCCGTGGCGCTTGGCAACCCCGCCGACGCGCGCATCACAGTTTCGCTCTCGAATATCCCGATGATTGAGGCCCTCAAATACGTGACCGGCCTCGCGAACCTGAAATTTAAAGTTGAACCGTATGCTGTGTCTGTCGTGCCGCAGAGCATGAACACCGAAGTCGTCATTACCAAAGAGTGGAAGGTTCGCCCGGATCTGATTCCGCGCACCCCAGCCGCAGGCGGAGGTGCGACTGGCCTAGCCGCACCCGCCTTTGGCGCCGGAGGCGGAACCGCTGATGCCACCAAAGGCGGGTCGGGAATCGCCGATCGTGAATCGGCCAAGAACTGGCTCATTTCCAATGGCGTGCAATTCAACGGCCAGGCCTCGGCCATTTATATCGTCAGCAGCAGCCGACTGATTGTCCGCAATACCCAAGACCAGCTTGATCTGATCGACACGATCATCAACTCCGGCGTCGGCGGCGGGCCGAAACAGGTCGAAATCGAGGCGAAGTTTGTCGAAATCTCGCAGAGTAACCTCAAGGAGCTGAGCTTTGACTGGCTCCTCGGTCAGTTCAACGCTCCCGCAACCAAAAACGTCTTTCTCGGCGGCGGCACCACTGGCACTTCGCCGGCGACCAATTCCAGCGATTTCCCCTTCATCTCACCGGGAGGCACCCCGGTGGGCGCAGGGCCACTCACCGCCGGAAACCGTACGGGCAACCTCGCCATCAGTGCCAATGCCATCGACGCGCTCCTCTTTGGAGCGGCGGGATCGAGTCTGGCCGCGCCAGCGCTCGGTGCCATCTCCGGCGTCTTCACTGACCCTCAATTCCAGCTCGTCATTCGTGCGCTTAACCAAAAGAAGGGTGTCGATCTCCTCTCCGCACCGCGCGTCACCACCAAGAGCGGCCAGCGAGCGGTTATCGAGGTCATTCGCGAATTTAAATACCCGACCGAGTTCGACCCACCGCAAATCCCGCAAAACGTCGGGACTAACTTCAGCAATGGCGGCAGCTTCATCAACCCCATCACCGGACTCCTCGGTAGTGGCGGCGGCAGCGGCAGCTTCCCGGTGACCCCGACTACGCCGACGGCCTTTGAAGTTCGCAACACTGGCGTGACCCTCGAAGTCGAGCCGGTCGTCGGCCCAGACGAGTACACCATCGACCTTAACCTCGTCCCGCAAGTCGTCGAATTCGAAGGCTTCATCAACTACGGCAGCCCCATCCAGACCAGCTCCACGAACGCCCTCGGCCAGAACATCACCAACGTGATCACGCCCAACGTGATCAACCAGCCGATCTTCAGCACTCGAAAGGTCACCACCAGCGTGAGCGTTTATGACGGCAATACCGTCGTTCTCGGCGGACTTATGCGTGAAGATGTGCAAAAGGTCGAAGACAAGACGCCAATTCTCGGCGACCTCCCGATCATTGGCCGTCTCTTCCGCTCCAGCGTGGATCAGCACCTCAAGCGCAACCTCGTCATCTTTGTGTCCGCCCGCCTGATGAAGCCCGACGGCGACCCGGTGCGGTTTGATGAGGAGAAGGAAGAAATCATCGAGATTTTGGCCCCGCCAGACCTCGGGACTTTTGAGCCTCCGTTTATGCCGAAGTAAGGGGCTGTGCCCGTCCTCGGCGTCACCGGCGGAATTGCCACCGGCAAGTCGTCGTTCACCGGCCTGCTGCTGCGCCATCTCCCGGCCGAGTTGTTCGATGCCGACCAGGCTGCGCACGACTTGCTCGCCAATGACGCCACGATCCGCCAGTCGGTCGTTCAGTCTTTTGGCCCCGCCTTTTGCGACGCCACAGGAAATCCCGACCGCGCGAAGCTGCGCACGCTCGTGTTCCAAGATGACGCGCAACGGCGGCGGCTTGAGCACATCCTGCATCCGGCCATTCGAAACCGCTGGGTAGGACGCGCCGCGGAGTTCAGCCGCACCGGCGGCTGGTTCGTCGTGGACATCCCGCTGCTGTTTGAAACGCAGGCCGAGGCGAGCTTCGACCGCATCGTTGTCGTCGCCTGCTCGCCGCGCACGCAGCGGCGGCGTCTTGCGGATCAGCGCGGCCTGAGCGCGGGACTGGCCGAAAAGATCATCACCGCACAGCTCGATCTCGCGACGAAAATCACCCACGCCCATCATGTCATCTGGAACGACTCCACCCTCCCCTGCCTCGAACGCCAGGCCCGGCTCCTCGCCGGCTGGCTCCACCGCACCCACGGCTGACGCTCCGCCTGAAACCGCGCCCGCTGAAGCCCCCGCCGGACCCGCGGGGCCGCAGCAAATCTGGATCGGCGAGTTGCACGACGAACCGCTCGCCGCGCTGCTCGCGCGCGCCGAGGCGCTGCATCTCCGCATCGTACCCGATCGCACGCGGCATCACCTCGTCGCCGATTTGATGAAAGCCTACGCCGCCCGCGGGGCCGAGCTTTTCGCCGACGGCGTGCTCGAACTTTCCCCGCAGGGCAGCGGCGGCTTCCTCCGCTGGCCGTGTTACAACTTCCGCTCCCTGCCCCAAGACGTCTTTGTCCCGCAGGGCGCCGAGCGCCAGTTTGGCCTGCGCAACGGCCACCGTCTCAGCGCCCGCATCCGTCCGCCCCGCGACCGCGAAAAATTCCTGACCATCGACCGCGTCCTCAACATCGAGGGCGTTCCCGCGGAGTCGTGGACGCCAACCAAGGACTTCGACCAGCTCACCGCGCTGCACCCGACCGGGCGCATCGTGCTCGAAAACCAAAAGAGCGACTCCATCACCGGCCGCGCCCTCGACATTATCGCCCCCCTTGGGCGCGGGCAGCGCGGGCTCATCGTCGCGCCGCCGCGCACAGGCAAAACGATTCTACTCAAGGACATCGCCCAGTCCATCATAGTCAATTCGCCCGAGACCCACGTCATCCTCCTCCTCGTCGATGAGCGCCCGGAGGAAGTCACCGACTTCCGCCGTAGCGTAAACTGCGAAATCTACTCCTCCACTTTCGACGAAAGCCCGCAGCGCCACACCGCCCTTGCCGAACTGGTCAGCGAGCGCGCCAAACGGCTCGTTGAACTGCGGCGGCACGTCGTCATCCTGCTCGATTCCATCACCCGCCTCTCCCGCGGCTACAACAACCTCCAAGGCGGCGGCGCCCGCAGCCGCACCATGTCCGGCGGCGTCGATTCCAAGGCGCTGGTCAAGCCGAAGAAATTTTTCAGCAGCGCGCGCAACACCGAGGAAGGCGGCAGCCTCACCATCCTCGCCACCTGCCTCATCGAGACCAACAGCCGCATGGACGACCTCATCTTTGAGGAATACAAAGGCACCGGCAACATGGAGATCCGCCTCGACCGCGGCCTCAGCGACAAGCGCGTCTTTCCCGCCATCAATTTCCTCCAGTCCGCGACCCGCCGCGACGAGCTCCTCTACCACCCGCAGGAGTTCGAGCGCATCAGCGTCCTCCGCCGCCAGCTCGCCATCCTCCCCGCGCTCGAGGCCACCGAGGTCCTCGTCCACGCCCTCCACGCCACGAAAAACAACGCCGAACTGCTCCTCACCGGCCTCCGTGGATGACACCCTTGTCGCTGTTGAAAAACGCGGTGCGCTCGGCTTCTCCCTGTCACCTGCATCCGGTCTTGTCGGCTTTGTCTTTTTTGTAAAACATCCGCGCCGTCTGCGTCCTCAGCGGTTCCTCTGCTCGGCGCAATCTCCGGAATTATTTTTGTGAACTCCCCGTCCCCGCTCCTCGACACCGCCGACGCCCTCGCCGGCGTCCTCCCGCTTTTTGCCCCGCTCGCGCGCATCCCCATCGACACCGAGGCGGACTCGCTGCACTGCTATTTTGAAAAGCTCTGCCTCATCCAGATCAGCGTCCCCGGCCAAGACCTGCTCATCGATCCGCTCGCCCCGATGGACCTCGCGCCGCTCTTCGCCTCCTTCGCGGGCAAAGAACTCATCATCCACGGCGCGGACTACGATCTGCGCCTCCTGCGCCGCGTGGGCTATGCGGGACCGGCTTCCGTTTTCGACACCATGATCGCCGCGCGGCTCACCGGCGTCGCCCAGTTCAGCCTCGCCACCCTCATCCTGAAATACTTCGGCGTCACCATCGCCAAAGCCTCGCAAAAGGCCAACTGGGCGCTGCGTCCCCTGCCGCCGCAGATGACCGACTACGCGGTGAAAGACACCCACTACCTAGCCGAAATCGCCGCCAATCTCGAAGCCGATCTCGTGCGCCTCGGGCGCACCGAGTGGTTTCGCCAGTCGTGCGACAAAGCCATCGCCGCCTCCGCCATCACCAAAGAGCGCGACCCCGACGAAATCTGGCGCATCACCGGCAGCCACGAGCTACGCGGGCGCTCCGGCGCCGTCCTGCGCGCCCTCTGGCACTGGCGCGACCAGGAGGCCGCCGCCGTGGACAAGCCCGCCTTTCACGTCCTCCACAACGAGCAGCTCCTCCGCGCCGCCGCGGACTTCGACGCCGGGCGCGAGGTCGGCTTCCACCACCTCCACGGCCCGCGGAAACGCCGCTTCTACGACGCCGCCGAGCAAGGCCTGGCCCTGCCCGAAAGCGAATGGCCCTTCCGCGAACGCACCCCGCGCCCACGCCCCACGCCCGACTTCGACCGCAAACTCCGCGACCTCAAAACCAAGCGGGACAAACTCGCCTCCGACCTCCAACTCGACCCCTCGCTCATCGCGCCCAAGACCATCCTCGAAAATCTCGCTGCCGAAAACCCCGACATCCGCGCCCGCATGATGCCGTGGCAGCGCGAACTGCTCGGCGTCTGAGAGGGCAGCTTGGGCTTCAGCCCAAAATACCGGCCGGTGTTTGGGCGGAAGCCCAAGTTACTTTCCTTACTGCGCCTTCACCGCCGGCTTCGCTTGGAGCGCGTTGAGCTTCTGCTGTTCCCGGCGATCATTCAGTTCCTGATCCACCGGCTTCCCGCCCTTGCGCCACGTCCCGTCTTCCAGCGAACGCGTGTACGGCCCGGAAGCCCTCGGCGGTGAGTAGAAGCCGCGCCGCGTGGCGTTTTCATTGGCGCAGGCGGTGACAAAAAAAGTGACGGCGAGGAGCGGGAGGATGAGTTTCACGGCGCGCACGGAAACAGATTCGCGCAGGGCTGTCAATCGACTCAATGGCGAATCGCGCACGCCGCCGAACCACGCATTTTCCGCCGTCATCCGGCGCTCAAAAATGCCGTTGCCACGCCCGACCCACCCGCTACTTTCCCAGCCCTTTGTCCATGATCATTGTCACCAAATCCGACACCACCGAAGAGCAGCTCCAGCACCTCCTCGGCCGCATCAAGGAATGGGGCCTGCGCGCCGAAGTCTCGCGCGGCGCCCTGCGCACCGTCGTCGGCGTCATCGGCGCGGAGGATGTCATCCGCGAAATGCCCATCGCTGCCATCCCCGGCGTCGAGTCGGTAACGCCCGTGCTCAAGCCGTACAAGCTCGTCGCCCGCGAATTCCGCGGCCAGACCGGCATCGTCAAAATCGGCGACGTCCCCGTCGGCGGAAAAGAAATCGTCATCATGTCCGGCCCCTGCTCCGTCGAGAGCCGCGAGCAGATCATCGGCATCGGGCGCGAGATTGCGAAAGCCGGCGCGCGCATTTTGCGCGGCGGCGCTTTCAAGCCCCGCACCTCGCCCTACAGCTTCCAGGGCCTAGGCGTGGACGGGCTGAAACTTCTCGCCGCAGCGCGCGAGGAAACCGGCCTCCCGGACATCACCGAAATCATGGACACGCGCGACCTCGACGCCATCGAGAAGTACGCCGACTGCCTCCAGGTCGGCGCGCGCAACATGCAGAACTTCTCCCTTTTGAAAGAAGTGGGCCGCAGCAAGCTCCCCGTCATGCTCAAGCGCGGCATGAGCGCCACCATCAAAGACCTGCTCATGTCCGCCGAGTACATCCTCGCCGAGGGCAACTTCAACGTCCTGCTCTGCGAGCGCGGCATCCGCACCTTCGAGACCTACACGCGCAACACGCTCGACCTGAATGCCGTCCCCGTCCTCCAGGCCGAGACGCACCTGCCCATCGTGGTCGATCCCACCCACGGCATCGGCCTGCGCGAGCACGTCGTCAGCATGGCTCTCGCCGCCGTCGCCTGCGGAGCCGACGCCATCATGTGCGAAGTTCACAACAGCCCCGAAAACGCCAAGAGCGACGGCGAACAGGCGCTGCTGCCGCAAGAGTTCGCCGACCTCGTCACGCGGGTTAAAAAGGTCGCCGAGGCCGTCGGGCGTACCGTCTAGAAAATCGCTTGGCAATCATCGGCCAACGCAACGCGCTCCCCATCGTCCGGCAGGCTCCGCCCGGCTTGTATCTCGACGGCGGCGCGCACGGCGAAATCCTCCTGCCCGGTCGCTACATTCAGCCCGGCTGGGCGGTGGGTGGAAAGATGGACGTCTTCATCTACCGCGACTCCGAAGATCGCCTCGTCGCGACCACCGAGACGCCGCGCGCCACGGTCGGCGAGTTTGCGTATCTGCGCGTCGTCTCGTGGAAACCGAATGTCGGCGCGTTCCTCGACTGGGGTTTGGACAAAGACCTCCTCCTTCCCCTCCGCGAGCAGGCGAGTTCGCTGCGGCCCGGCGAATGGGCGCTCGTCCACGTCCTGCTTGGTGAGCGCTCGCAACGCATCGTCGCCAGCGCGCGACTCAGCCGTTTCCTCAATCTCACGCCGCCCGCCTACGCCGAGGGTCAGCCCGTGCGACTCCTCATCGAAACCGAAACCCCGCTCGGCTACCGCGCCATCATCAACCAAGCCCACACCGGCCTGCTCTACCGCGCCGAACTCGCCAGCCCGCTCACCCTCGGCCAGGCGCTCGGCGGCTTCATCCGCACCATCCGCCCCGACGGCAAAATCGACCTTGGGCTCGATCCCACCGGCCACCTCCGCATCGCCCCGCTCGGCCAGCGCATCATCGCCGCGCTCGAAACGAATGGCGGCCACCTCCCCTACCACGACGGCAGCTCACCCGAGGAAATTCGCGCCACTTTCGGCATGAGCAAAAAAGCCTTCAAGCAAGCCATCGGCGTCCTCTACCGCGAGCACCGCCTCCGCATCGAGTCGGACGGAATTTACTTGGTGAAGCCTTAGTGCCCGCGTTTCCGCGTGAGCATGAACTCGTTGCCCTCCGGGTCCACGCACATCGCGAGGTGCGGCGGTTCGTTGTCCTCCGGCAGCGGTTCACGCGTGAGTTGACCGCCGCCGGCCACGACTTCCTGCGCACCGGCGATTACGTCCGGCACTTGGAAAGTCAGCCCGGTCCACGTCCGCTTGCCTTCGCCGCCGCCGTGGATGCCGATGGTCGCACCGCACACCACGACCTCGCTAATCACGTCCGATTCTTTCACCACCTCGCCGCCGAGCACGTCGCGGTAAAAGGCCACGGTACGCCGGATGTCTGCCGCCCAGATCACATATTTCACACGTTCTACATTCATGCGCGGAGCGTAGCTGTTGATCCTGCCACCGCCAGCTTCACCAATCCGTCGGCACGTAATCCTTCAAAAACTTCCCCCACACATGCTCGCCCGTATTCGCCCCGGCGATGATCGGGTCCACAATCCGCGCCGCGCCGTCCACGATGTCGAGCGGCGGATGAAAGCGATGCTCCGCCACCTTGCGCGCGGCGATTTGCACCGGGTCCTCGTCCGTCACCCAGCCGGTGTCCACGCTGTTCATGTGGATGCCGTCCGCGTGGTAATCCGCCGCCGCCGTGCGCGTCATCATGTTCAGCGCTGCCTTGGCCATGTTCGTGTGCGGATGCCGCGTCGTTTTGAACTTCCGGTAAAATTGCCCCTCCACCGCCGAGACATTGACGATGTGCTTGTCGCGCTCCGGCGTCCGCAGCATCAGCGGCTTGAGCCGCGCGTTGATGAGAAAGGGCGCGATCGCATTGACGAGCTGCGTCTCCAGCAGCTCCACCGACGGCACCTCCGACATCATCAGCCGCCACGAATTGCGCTCGCGCAAATCCACCTGCTGCAAATCCTGATCGAGCCGCCCTTCGGGAAACAGCGCCTGCTGCGCCACCATTTCATCCGGCAGCAGCGGCACCTGCGACAGCTCCGCCGCGTGCGTCATCCCGACTTCCGTCATCCGCCGCTGTGCCACCACCGCGTCGCCTTCCGGCAAAAGATGATAGCCGCGCAATCCTTCGTAAGCGCCCAGCAGCCGCAGCGTGGCCTCCGGCATGTCATCCGCCGACCCCGTCTCCAGCGCCATCATGTGCTGATAGAAATCCGGCGGACGCCGCACCGTCTGGCACGCGTTGTTGATGATGAAATCCAGCCGCTGCCGCGTCGCCAGCAAATGCCGGCAAAACGCCTCCACGCTCGGCGTGTGCCGCAAATCCAGCCCGAAGATTTCCAGCCGCTGCCCCCACTCCGCAAAGTCCGCCTCCGCCGCAAAACGCCGCGCCGAATCGCGCGGAAAGCGCGTCGTCACGATCACCGCCGCGCCCGCGCGCAGCAGCTTGATCCCCGCCTGATAGCCGATCTTCACCCGCCCGCCCGTGAGCAAAGCCACGCGCCCGCGCAGGTCTGCCGTCTCCGTGCGCTTGCGGAAATTCAGCTCCGCGCACGCCGGGCAGAGCTGGTCGTAGAAAGGATGGATCGTCGAATAGTCCCGCTTGCAGATGTAGCAATTCTGCGGCTCCACCACCTCGCGAAACTCCGGGTCGCCCTCCACCTCCTGCTGCTCGAAACCCACCGGCGGCAGCACATTCGGCGTCGTAAAAACGGGCCGCTGCCGCAGCTTGCGAATCCCCGTCTCATTCAGCCGCGCCTCGTCCCGCTGCACCTTCTCGGTCTTGCGCTGGCGCACCTTCGCTTTCACCAACTGCCGCCGCGCGCTCAGGTCCGGCGTGTGGATTTTTCCCGCCGCCTGGAAAAGTCGGACGCGATCGGCGTCGGACAAAGCCGCGAGCAGCGCGCGGTTTTCCGCAGCCTGCTCCAGCAGTTCGACCGCTGCTCGCAGGCGTTCCGACAGCGCCGTGTCGCTTTGGGTGATTTGATCGTCGGGCATTTTTGAGTGCGGAAAGAAGTAGCCGATTTTTGCCCGAACGCTTTCCCAAACTCATCGAAGACTGCGAAAGTCTCCGCCCCATGCCCGCAAAGAAAAAGCCCGGACCGCCGCTCACCGGCGCGGCCTTGGTCAAAGAAACCTGCCGCCGCATCCGCGTGGCGCGCAGCTACTGGGACGCGCACAACAACCGCGCCTGCCGCGGTGAACGCGAGAAGGCGCTCGCGCTCTACGAAAGCCTCAGCGAGGCCGAGCGCGAAAAAGTCCCGCAAGTCCTCCGCGTCTGGCTCCGCTACCGCAGCGAAAAATACTTCGGCCCCGACCGCACACCGCCGGGCAAATAGTACAACCAATCGCGGCGCTTGCTCAATGGCCTCACGCCAAGGACGCAAAGGCCGCAAAGGATTTCCCGAAGTCTTTCCTTTGCGCCCATCGCGTCCTTGGCGTGAGGAATTTCTGTTTGGTGGCACCCTCTACCCGCGCCGCCGCCGCGGTTCGTGCTCGTGGTCCCGGTCACGGCGCTCCGCGTATTTGCGGGCCTTGCTTTGCTGCTGGCGGCGGATGTGCCGGTCGCCGGTCATTTGCCGTTTTTTGCGGCTGACGCGGAGTTTTTCCAGCTCCTCCTCCAGCTTGAGATAACCGTCGAAGCGCTCCTTGTTCAGCTTCCCGTCCGCCATCGCCGCGCGAATCGCGCAGCCCGCATCCGTGCCGTGTTTGCAGTCGTGAAATTTGCACCGCGCCGCCAGTTCCTCGATGTCGGCGAAGCGCTCGCGCAGCGTCGTCTCATCCGTCCACATGTGGACCTCGCGGATACCCGGATTGTCGATCAGGATGCCGCCCGCCGGCAGCACGATCAGCTCGCGCGCGGTGGTGCTGTGCCGCCCTTTGCCGGTGGTCTCGTTGACCTCGTCCGTCCATTGGTAATCCTGGCCGAGCAGATAGTTCATGACCGACGATTTCCCCACGCCGCTTGAACCGACCAGCGTCATCGAAACTCCGCGCTGCAAATACTGCCGCAGCACTTTCAGGCTCGTCCCTTTTTCCGCGCTCGTGATGTGGACATCCGCCTCGAGATTCAGCGCACGGATGGCCGCGGCGGCCGCCTCATTCTGCGTGGCGGGAAAAAGGTCGGACTTGTTCACCAGCACCACGGCCTTGGAGCGGCTCTTCCCGATGATCGCAAAATAACGCTCCATCCGCCGCAGGCTGAAGTCATGGCCCGCATCCGTGACGACCACCACCACGCTGACATTGGCCGCGATGACCTGCTCCTCCGTGCTCCGGCCCGACATCTTGCGCGAAAGACACGTCTGCCGCGTCAGCCGCGCTCGGATCATCGTCTCGCCGTCTTCGCCGCCGATGTCCAGCGCCACCCAGTCGCCCACGGCCGGCAGTTCGGCATCCGTCGCGGCATCGTGATAAACCTTCCCGCCCATCGTCACCTCCAGTTCCTCGCCATCCGCGAGCAGCGCGCCGTAAGTGATCTTGTTGTCGCGAATCAGGCGTGCCGGTTTCCAACCCTGCTCACGGTACGGCGCGAACTCCGCAGCGAACGCCTCATTCCAGCCGAGATCTTCCAGCGTCATCGCATCCGGCATCCGCGTTTATTTCGCCGCGCCCATTGGCCCGAGCGTCTCCCGGATGAAGCCGCGCAACTCCTGCCGTCCGCTTTTCGTCTTCGACGACGCTGTGAAAACCCGCGGAAGTTCCAGTCCCAGCGCCGCCATCTTTTCCTGAAACAGTCCGATATTCTTTTGCAACGCGCCCGCCTTCACCAAGTCCGCCTTGCTGAAGACCAGCGCGAACGGCACCGACTCCTCGATCACCCATTGCACAAACTCGAGGTCGATGAGTTGCGGGGAGTGGCGCGAATCAATCAGGACAAAGACACACGCCAGATTTGCCCGGCCGCACAAGTAACCGGCGATCATTTTCTGGAAATGCTCGCGCTCCGTCTTGGGGCGCTTCGCGTAGCCGTAGCCCGGCAGATCCACGAGCGCCCACGCGTTCTCGATCGCGAAGGAATTGATCAACTGCGTGTGCCCCGGCGTCGCCGAGACCCTGGCGAGCGCCTTGGCCCCCACGAGCATGTTCAGCAGCGAGGACTTCCCCACATTCGACCGCCCGATAAACGCGAACTCCGGCAACTCCGATACCGGGCATAAAGCCAGGTTCGGCGCGCTGGTCTGAAATTTGGCGGAGAGGACGTTCACGATTGGAAAGGCGCGCACCCTAGCCGCGATCCGCGCGTTTGGGAATGGCCGTCATCAAGGTCATCCGTCGCTCTCCTCCGCAAACCACGCCTCCACCTTCTTTCGCGCCCACGGCGTCTCGCGCAAAAAGGTGAGGCTGGATTTCACACTCGGGTCTTCGAGGAAACACCGGATCGGAATCCGCGCGCCCATCTCTTTCCACCCATGCCGATAGACCAACTGCCGCACGACAGTCTCCAGCGTGACCCCGTGCAAAGGATCGCGCGGATGCGAGGACGGCGCGGGCATGTCGCCTACTTCGCCGCCGGATGCCCCGCCTTGTAATGCGCGCCGAGCAAGTCCGCGCCGAAGTCGTGATCGAAATCGCGCCACACGCTGTGGACATGGTTGGCCTCATTCTGCGTGTTGTCGTACTCGAGGACAAAGTGCCCGCCTTGCACGCGGTAGTAGTGCGGCTGGCCGCGGTCGAAGCCGCCGGCCCAGGCGAAGAAAAGATTCCCCAGTCCCGCCTTCTCGATCTTCGCCAAGTCCTCCGCCGCCACATCGGGCCGGCAGCGGAAGAGGTACTCCTTGACGATCTTCATCAGCATCGCCGTCTGCTCCGGCGTCATCTTCGCCTGCGCGAGCCCCTGCGGCGTCGTGTCGTTGCGGCCCGGCACGTCGAAGATTTCCTTCGGCGCTTCGG
>JANPHJ010000041.1:0-34519 GCA_031424395.1 Chthoniobacter sp. | reverse complement strand
GAGGATCGAGAGCTTTTCCACCTCGTTCAGTTCCTGCGGCTGGAGCATCTGGTAGCTCATGGTTTCGCCGCCGCCGCCGGCGCGCGCGAGCGGCACAGGTTGGTGGGCTGCGTCGCTGCTGTTGAGGCTCGCGTAGTCGAACTTCCCGCGCAGGTCGGTGTAGCCGTCTTTGAAAAAGCGCACGGTGCCGTTCTTGAGCCGCGCATAGACTTTTACATACGCCTTGGCCACGGCCTTGCCTTCGGTCTGGTCGCGCAGTTCGAGCCGCCCGTAGTTTTCGGTCAGCGCCAGCTTGAGCGTGTTGGCGTGATAGGCCTGCGCCTTGCGCTGCCCGGCGGCGAGGATTTCCACCAGCACGTTCGCTTTGGCAAACTCCGCCGGCAGCGCGAAGTCGAGTGTGTCCTTGCCGTCGGGCAGTTTTTCCACGGCGGTTTTGGTCGGCTTGATGATCGAGAAGCGCCCCGCGTCCTGGGTCACAAACGGGCTGGCGCTGAACAGGAACTCGGGGTCCATCAGGTAGTAGTTCACCGTCACCTCGCGCAGGTTTTTCCACGTCAGCGCGATGGCGCGGTTCTCCACTTTGAAGTCGAACGACGGCTCGGTCGCCGCCAGCTCGCCCTGCTGCGCCTCGCGATCCTTCTGCCCGTCAGCCTTCGCGGGCGGTGGCGCTTTTCCAGCGATCTCGTCGAGCTGCGCGCCCACGTCGGCGAAGAGCTTGCGCCAGCGGTCCGCGGGATAGTCCGCATACTGGCTGACGAGGCCGCGCGCCTCGGCGAGCTGCTCCTCGTAAAAGGCCGCGTAGCAGCGGAAATAGTCGTGCTGCAAACGCGTCGGCAGCGCCTCGGCCTTGATGGTGTGAAAACGCGCCAGCGCCTCCTCCACGCGATCCTGCAAAAACAAATAATAGACCACGCTCATGTCGTCCATCGCGTCCAGCGCCGGCTTGTGCGCGAGGCCCGTGAGCAGCGCCTGATACTGCGCGCGGAAGACCGGATTCGGGATGCGCTGCTCCGCGCCCACGCGATGCGCCCGCTGATTCACCAGCGGCGAGTACTCCAGGTGCTCGTACGCGCGCCGCTCGATCGGGTCGATGCGCACCAGCTTCGCGTCGAGATACGGCCCGCACTGCCCGAGGAAACCGTCCCGATACCGCAGCCATTCGCGCAGCGCGGGCGTGTCGTTGTGCTGGAGCGCGTAGCGGTAGATGGGCTCGCTCCAGACATGCCGCTGCGCCAGCAGCGCCACGATCCGGCGGAAAAACGCGGCGCTCTTCCGCGCCCGCCACGCGATCTTTTCGAAATCGAGCCGCTCGATGTTTTGCTTTTCGAGAAAGGCGAAGACCTCGTCCTCGGTGCCGTCCTGCGAGATGTAATCCCACGACGCTTTGTCCACCTCCGAGAGCTGCCGCACGACTTTGAACGTCACCGCCTTCGCCGCACCCGCGACCTGCTCCCGCCGCGAAACCGTGACCGGATAATGCGCGAACGGTTTTTCCCCCGGCGCGGGGAAGTAGAAGAAATACTCCAGCTTCTGCGTGCTGTACGGCTCCAGCCGCAGGCGGCGGCTGTCGGTCGCCTTGCTGCCGTTCACCGGCAGCGCGCCCTGCGGAATTTGCAGCAGGAGATCGAGCTTCTCGGCGCCGGAACCGGGGTTGGTCACGACCACGACTGCGCCATAGACGACGCCCGAGAGGAACTCGCCGGTCACATACTTGTCGAACTTCTCATTGCCCTCCTCGCGCTCGCGGTCGTCCAGCCGGAAAAAATTCTGGCTGACCAGCAGCCCGCGGTTTTCCTGCGCGGGCGCGGCGGGTTTGATCTGCCGGTGGAGAGCGATGAGCGGGCCGCCCGCGGTGAGCGTGAACGCGCCGCCGACGGTTTCCGTCCCGTGCTTCGCGGGCTCAAACGGCAGGTCGAGCACGGCGAGCGCGAGCATCATTTCCCTAAAGCTGCGCGCGGCCTCGGCGAAGTGCTCGCTGAGGAAAGGCGCCTTGCCATCCCACGCCGCATAGTCGCGCCAGAAGGCGGTGATCGTCACCAGATCCGCGTTCTGCTGCGCGAGCGGGAGCTGGTAGTAATTGTTCTCCGCCCATTCCCTCGTCGGCCCCAGCGCGCGGAAGTACTGGCGCACGGCCTTGCGCAATTCCACCGACTCCTCGGCGTCCAGCACCGCCCCGCGGTAAATGGCGAAGTTCTCGTCCTTCTGATCGAGGCTCTCTTTGCCCGAGGCGGCGGATTTGCTTTTGGAAGCCGCGCCGGCGTCCTCGCTTAACATGCGGGCCGCGCCTGCGGGGCTGGATTTCGCATGTGCGTCCGTCGGCTCAAAACGAAGCGCATCAATCGCGTTTGCCTCTGTTTTTTTGGCACGACTCGGAGCCGGCGTCTCCGGTGCAGGGGGCAGCCCCGGGACTTCGGCCTCTGCAAACGGTGCCCCGATATTCTGCGGAATCTGAAGAGGAATATCTTCCACATTGCCCTCGCTCAATGCCCGCCCGTATAGCGCCGTTTCAAACAGCCGGGCCTGCTCAACGAGATCCGGCGGGATCATCTCCCACAACTCGCGCAGGTGCCGAGCGGCCCCCGCCGCTTCGCCCGGCACGCGCTGCGCGAGCAGGCAGCGCTCGACAACATTCAGCCGCGCGTACGCCCACGGTTCGAGATAGCGCTGCAAGTCCGCCGCGAGCAGGTAGTCGTCCATGAAAGTCTTGTCCTTCTTGTTGCGCAGGTAGGGTTGCACGGTCTTTGCGAAGAAATCCGGGTCTTTGCGGCTGAGGAAAAAGTTCAGCTCGTGGCAGGCAAACTCGGCATACTTCGCGCGCTTTTCATCGTCCTTGAGCTTCGGCCACTGGAGGATGAAGGCGAACTCCGCGAATTTCGCCTCGCCGTTCAGCGTGTCGAAAAGCGCATACCCCGCGGCGAGCGAATCGTAGGTCGCGAAGTCAGATGTGAGGCGGTCGGCGAGCGTGAGCGTCTGGCCGGCGCGGAGCACGGTCGCCTCCTTTTTTTCGGTGAAAGGTTTCGCCGGATCGAGGCCGGGCGTGAGCCGGAGATCACGCAGCTTCGCCGGCATCTCGGCATACGCCTCGGAGACCAGTCCCGCGGATTCGAGATCCTCGGCATAGACCTGCACGTACGGATGATTGCCGAGCGCCTTGCGATCAATGCGCACGATGCCCTCGGCGTCGGGCACGAGGTTGTATAGCGTCACGGAATTCTCGCCGAGGAAGTCGAGATTCGGGCCATCCTCTTCTTCGCCTGCGACCATGGATTTCGCCTCGCCCATTTCCTCCGAAGCCGGCTTGCCGGTTCCTTCACGATCACCCGCGCGTCGCTTCAAACCCTCGGCGACCTCCATCTCCTGCGCCGCGAGATCGGTCGAGCGCACCTCCCACGGATTGAGCAGCAGGCCCGGGCGCGCGAGCATATTGCCGGGGAAGGTCTTCGCGTAGCGGCGGTCGAGGATGTAGCGGTACTCGTCGCCGATGGCGCGGCCCGCTGCAAAAAGATTGGGCCGCCGCGCAGGATTGTTGGTCGCTCCGGCAAAGCGCTGAAACTCGCCGAGGCTGGCGAAAAGATTGCCGGTCGGCGCGAAGCGCGTGGCCGCGACATGTACGCGGGCGAATGGACCGGTGTTGCGCACCTGCACCACCACGGCGTCCGCGTTGAGCTTCACCGAAGCGATGTGGATGGGCGCGGCATTGCGGACTTCAAGCTGCCGCACCGGACCGACGAGCCAGTCCCCGACGCGCGTGCCGGCGGTGACGAGGATGTCCGTCTCCACGCGGCCGTCGCCGCGCCGCAGCAGCGAATAGTCGCCCGGCGGCAGCGCCTTGATTTCCAACATCCCACCGACCAGCGCGACCGAGGCGCTGCGGTCTTTCACGAAAGACCCGCCGCGCCGTTCGAGCAGCGACACGTCGCCGGGATTCAGCTTCGCGCGGCCCATCCACGGCACATAAATCGGCACGCCGGCCTGCGCGTGGATGGTCTCCGGCGCGGGGCCGGTGCGCCGCATATCGATCCACGCGCTACGCCCGCCCGGCGTCTCGACCTGCACATGCAGCATGCCATCCAGCTTGCCGAGATCGGTGCGTCCGAGTTCGTCGGTGCGCAGTTCGATCTCGACCGGCTCGGTGAAATCCGCGTGCGTGAATTGGAACGTGAGCGCGACATTCGGCACCGGCTCGCCGTTTTTGCCAAGCAACTCGAAGACGTAGCGCTCGCCGAACCGGCTGAACCGCCCGTCGCTGACCGCCTCGGTCTTGTCGATGCCATTGACCGGAAACTCGCGCTCCGCCGTGAGTTCCTGCTTCACCCCGCCGGCGCTGAGATTTTCGACCTTGCCGGAGAGCGTCACCTTCACCGCGGCGAGCCGCTCGGGCACGGGGAAGGTATGGGTGAAAACTTTCGCCGGATCGAGTTTTACGCCGGTGATTTCCTTCGTCGTCTCTACGCCATCGAGCGTGGTGGTGGTGAGCGTGAGCTTCGGCTCGAGCAGCAGCGCGGGCGCGACCTGCGTGTCGCCGATGAGCAGCGCCGCGCGCACGGCCAGCGTGGCGTCGCGCCGGGCAAGCAATTGCTCGCGCTCGATGTGGAATTGTGCGTGGAGCGTGTAGTGCTCGGCGTGATGCTCGAACTCCGTGAGCGTGGCGAAGCCGCCCGCTGCGTCGGCGAGGATGATGGGCTTCGTCCCCGGCTGCTGCGTGAAGGGCACGACAATCGCGCCGGTCTTTTCATCCGGCGCAAACCGGCGTCCGTCGAGCCACACCACGGCGTCCTTCACCGGCATGAAAGTCTCGTTGAGCACGGTGAGCATGTCGCCCGCGGGGCCGGTGCGCTGGAGCAGATGCCACTGGCCTTTGCGGATCAGTGCGCGGCTCGACTTCCCGCCGCCGACAAACTCCACGACCCACGCCCCGCGCCGCCCTTTCAACTCAGGAAAGGCAAACTTCCGCGCGACCCGGCGCAGCGGATTGCGCCCCGCTTCGTCGGCGGCAAAATCGTGGACCGTCTCCTGGTTGGCGACGAGGCCGTCGAGGTTGAGGTCGGTGTTGAGCTGGCGCTTTTCGGTGAGGAAAAAAGAGAGCGTGTTCACCTCGTAGAGCTTCACGATGAGCTTCGGCACATTCTTGACGAAGAGGCTCAGCGCCACGTCATCGCCGGGCGCGAGGAACTGCGGACTGGCCGGCGCGAAATCCACATCGACGCGTTCTTTCAGCGCCTGGAATTCCGCCGGCGTGAGCAGCGCCGCCCATTGCTCCGCATCGCCGACGCCGTTCACGATTTTCGCCCCGGCAAAGAGCGGTTTCACATACGTGTCGCGCAGCCAGACGGCCCACGGCTCCCACGTTTTCTCGTCGCGCAGCAGGCGGAGCAGGTACTCGCGCACGAGTGGCTCGTCATTGCCGATGGCTGTCAGTCCGGCGCAGACTTCGGTAAGGTCGGCGTCGAAATCGACCGGGTGATTTTGCATCTGCGGCTTCTCCAAATACGCCGGGTTCATGTAGTCGGCGGGGCGCGGGAGCTTGAGGTATTCGAGGAACCGCGTCCGGTCGTACACGCCGCGCTCCCGGTCATGCTGGAGCCGCTGGAAAAGGAGCTGCGCCTTGAGCGTGTTGAACGCCGGCGCGAGCTTCGCCGCGTAGGCCCACGCGCGGTCGAGCCAGGCTTCGCGCTCGGCGGGATCGTAGGCAGCATCGGCATCCGCGCTTGGCAGCAGTTTTTTCAACTGCGCGTGGACAAACTCCTCGTCCTCCGCCAGCGCCGGGATGCGCCGCGCGAGTTGGTCGAGCTGCGCGGGCAGCAACAGCTTGTGGATGTCGAACTCGCCAAACCCGCCGCTCTCCGTGGATTTCAAATCGGCAAATATGAGTTCGACCAAGCCCGGCAAATCGGGGCGCTTGAGCTTGCCGAGCAGCGCGCGAACCTGCGCGGGCTTGAGCTTCACCTTGCCCCGCACCAGCGCCTCCAGCGCGGCGTCGGAGCATTGCTCCAACTCGTCGCCCGCCTCGAGCGCCTGCGTTTGGAAAACCTCGCGCGCGATCAGTTTCGCATCCAGTGCCGCGGGCAGGTCGGGCGGCTGGTCGCGCGTCTCGCGCTCGTGGGTGAGTTCCACTTCGAGCCGCTCGCGCAGAAATTTCAGCGTCGCCTGCGGGCTGGCGTCGTAGCCGAGCAGCGCCTCGCGATTTTCAATCACCCGCCGCTGCGCTGAATCCGGGAACCGCTTCGCCCACTGCTCCATGACCGCCGCGAGCTTCGCCGGCTGCTTCGTGTTTTGAAAATGCAGCGCGTGGAAAAAGTAAAAGTCCTCGCTCCCCGGCACAAGCTGCGCCAGCACCGCCGCGCGATCCGGCGCGAGCGCGAATTTTTCGATGAAGCCGATCTCATTTTCCCCGCGCAGCAGCGGCGCGAGTGCGAGCAGCGCGGCGAGCGGGAGGAGCAGGCGGGTTTTCATCGGTGGAGATTTCTGGGGCAGGAAAACGCGGACGGGATCGTCTCAGCACTCGCCAGAACGGCGCAACAGCGGAGTGGCAGACCCGGCGATGCTCCCCGTAGCCGGACGGAGGGCGCGCCGGGTTTCTTAGGCGGGCCGCGGAGGCCGCGCTACTTCACCTTAACATTCCGCCGCAGGAAGGTCGGCACGTCCAGGTCCTGCCCATCGACGATGGTCGGCTCGCTGCGCTCAAAGCGCCCGCGGGTGACGGGCTCAAACTGCATCTGGGCCTGCTTCGTTTCCGTCTTCTTTGGCTTCGCCACAGGATTCGCGGCGGATGCGGCCACCGGCACGGGCGCAGGCTCGGCGGGCAGCGCCACCGGCTCCAGGTCGTCCGCAGCTTCCTGCGCGTAGCCCGGCACCGTCAGCGCTTCGGGCTCCGGCTCCGTCCTTCGCACCACTGGCGCGGGAGCGGCATAAACCGGCGCAGGCTCGACCACGCGCGGCGCGGGACGAGGCACCGGCACGGCGGCGGCCGCCGGCACGCCCGCCTCCAGCGCGCTGAGGATCGTGACGCTCATCTTCTGCCCCAGCCGCGGATCAACCGCCGCGCCAAACAGGATGCGCGTGTCGTCGCCGATGTAGCGGTTCAGCGCCTCCATCAGAATCTGCACCTCGTTCAGCGTCATGCCCGGCCCGCCGGCGACGTTGACCAGCACATTGCGCGCGCCGTCGAGCAGGCGTCCGCGGTCCATGAGCGGGCTTTTCAAAGCGCGGGTCAGCGCATCGTTCGCGCGGTTGTCGCCGTCGGCCTCGCCGTGGCCGAAAAGGCAGCGCGGCGCGGCCTCGCCAGGGAGGCGCAGGGCGGCGGCGAGTTCGTCGAAACCGAGGTGCATGAGCCCGCGCCGCTGCACCAGCGCGGCAATGGCGCGGACGCTTTGGCTGATCGTGTGATCCGCCGCGGTGAACGCATCCTGAATCCCCGCGAGCGGCGCGACCGCATCGCCCATCTTGTCGTTCTCGAAACAGATCACCACATCCGCCTCCTGCCGCAGCGCGGCCAGCGCCTCCTCCGCCTGCACCATGCGCCGGCGGCCCTCAAAGCTGAACGGCAGCGTGGCAAACACCACCACCAGCGCCCCCGCCTCCCGCGCCAGCGACGCCACGATGCGCGCCCCGCCTGAGCCGGTGCCGCCGCCGAGGCCCACGCACAAAAAGACCATCTGCGCGCCGGCGAGCGTCGCGCGGATTTCTGCCGCCGCCTCGTCCGCTGCCGCGTAGCCGATCTCGGGATCGCCGCCCGCGCCCAGCCCGCGGGTGGTCGCGCGCCCGAGCTGCACTTTCTCGGCGGCCACTGAGCCGGCGAGCGCCTGCATGTCCGTATTGATGGCCACCAGCTCCGCGCCGGGCGGCCCGTCGAGCACGATGCGGTCGAGCGCATTCGAGCCCGCGCCGCCGAGGCCCACGATCTTGATGCGCAGTTCCGCGTGCGGGGCGGTCGGGCGGTTACGGTCGATGGAAATCATGGCTCGGCTGATTAGGCATGGACGGTTTCAAAACCACATCCACAAAAAAGAAAACTTCGTCAGCATGCGCCGGAACAGGCCTTTGGGCCGCGCGGGCTGCATGGCCTCAGCGTATTTGATGAGCCCGATGGCGGCGGAAAACTGCGGGTTTTCAAAGGCCGACGTGGGCCCCGAGACCGCGTGCGCGTGGGTGAGGTGCGCCGGCGTGCCAAAGATTTCCTCGGCCAGTTGATCGATCCCGCGCAGCAGGCTGCACCCGCCCGTGAGCATGATCCCCGCGCCGAGGTAGGGCAGGTGATCCTCCTCGTCGAGCCGCCGCTTGAGCAGCTCCAAAGTCTCGCGCGCCCGGCAGTGGACGATGGTGTTCAGCATCTCGCGCTCGATCTCTTTGCCGGCAAATCCGGTCTCGTCCTTCAGCACCACCATCTCCCCCGGGTGCGACTGCCCGAGCACCACGCTGCCTTCCTCGATCTTGAGTTTTTCCGCTTTGGCCATGGGGATGCGCAGGCCGAGCGAGATGTCGTTCGTCATATGGTCGCCGCCCAGCGGCAGCGAACCGCTCTGCTTCACCGCGCCGTCTACATAGACGATGTAGTCGGTGGTGCCGCCGCCCATATCGACGACGAGCGCGCCGAGGCTTTTCTGATTCTGGTCGAGCACGACCTGCGCGGCGGCGAGCGGATTATAGACCACGTCGAGCACTTCTATCCCCACTTCCTTCACGCAGCGGATGCTGTTTTTGATCCGGTTCGCCACGCCGTGGATGATGTGAAAATCCGCCTCCAGCTTGCGCCCGAGCATGCCGATGGGATTAAGCACGCCGTCCTGGCCGTCGATGTAGTAGTGCTGCAAAACCGAATGCACGAACATGTTTTGCGACGGGATGCTGACCTCGCGCGCGCTGGTCTGCACGTCCTCAAAGTCCTCCTCGCAGATCTCGTCGCGATCCTCGGGGATGGTGATCGCGCCGCGGTTGTTGAAGCTCTCGATGTGCGCGCCGGTGACGCCGAGATAGACGCTGCCGATCATCACGTCGCTTTTTTCCTCGGCATCGACGAGCGCCTCGCGGATGCACTTTCCCGCAGTCTCGAAATCCACGATCTCGCCTTTGCGCACGCCGCGCGACGGCGCGTGGCCGACGCCGAGGATGCGGATCGTTCCGTCGCCGCGCGTCTCGCCGACCACGGCGCAGATTTTCGAGGTGCCGATCTCCAAGCCAACGACGATGTGGTCCCTAGCCATTGAGGTTAAAACGCTTTTTCAAATGTTCCGTTGGTGCCGCCTTGCCGTGCGGAGCACCCGGTTTGGCCTTGGTTTTCGGGAAGGTGGGGGCGGGCTTTTTCGCCGTGAGGGCGGGCGGCACCTTAGAGCTGGTCTTTGTGCCGCTCCGCTCCGGTGCGGCTGGCGCGACCTTGGGCCTGGCGGGATCCTTCGTCGGCAATTTCGGCGGCGCAATTTCAACCGGAGGCGGGATATCGTCCTTCGCGATGACTTCCGAGGGATCATAAAAAGTCACCGGCACGTTGCGCTCGGGGATCAGGTTGATGGTGCGTATTTCCTGATGCGTCGGCTCGATGGCGTCGAGCAACCGGTTGAGCCGCGCGAGCTGCGTGTCGATTTTGTCGAAGCCGAAGATGATCTTCGCGCGCTTCTGGTCGGTGACGGTGAGGCAGTAACCTTTGGCGAGGTCGATATTGCTGATCTGGAAGCGCGTGCTGTCCGCGTTGAGCTGCACGAGTTTGAGCGCGGCCTGGATGTCGAAAGTGTTCGCGCGCTGGCCGGCCACGAGGTTTTCCGTCTCTACGCCGGAGATGATCGGCAGCAGGTAGTACTCCGGCAAAGTCACGCGGCTGCGCAGGACGATGCTGCGCGCGTCGATGAGGAATGAGCGGTCCGAGGTCGTCGGATCATCGCTCTTTTTCTGCGTGAGCCACGCGATGGGCCGGCGCTCGGTGACGATGATGGTCACGCGGTTGGGAAAGGCGCGCTGCACTTCCGCGCTTTCGACCTGCGGCAGTTTTTCGAGGGCCGCGCGCGACCGGCCGAGATCGACGGTGAGGATGTTCCGCCCCTCCACAATCTCGGCGGCCGCGAGGATTTGTTCGCGCGTCAGCGTGCCGTCGGTTTTCACGTCGGGTTCGCGGACGAAATAGTCCGGGTTCTCCCACACGCAGCGGCGCCACGCTTCCTTCGCGCCCAGCCAGGTGGCGACGCCGAGCGCCACGAGCAGCACGGTTTTGACGATGAAGCCGGCGACCACGCGCACGCGGCGCTCGCGCTCCTTGCCGACGCGGATTTTCACGTCGAGCAGGTGCTGCTGCTTGCGCTGACGGGCGCTGGAGACGCGTTTGTTGGGCGGCGGATTCATGCGCGGCGGGCGAGTGAAAGTGCGACCACGCGGGCGCACAGCTCCGCGTAGCTGATGCCGGCGGCGGCGGCGGCCTCGGGCAGCAGGCTGACCGCGGTCATGCCGGGGATGGTGTTGATTTCCAAAACCGACGGCTCGTCGTCCGCCGTGAGCAGCACATCGACGCGCGAATAGACCTCCAGATCCAGCGCGTCTTTCGCGGCGAGCGCGACTTTCTGGACGCGGCGCGTGACTTCGGCGCTCAGCGGCGCGGGGCAGAAATGATCGGCTCCGGCGGCCTGCGGATTGAGGAAATTGTACTTGTTCGCGAAGTCGTAAAACTCGCCCTCTTTCTTCGGGCGAATCTCGATAACCGGCAGCGCCTGATGTCCGACGATGCCGACGGTCAGCTCGCGCCCGCGGATGAATTCCTCGACCAGCAGCTCGCGCCCAAACAGCCACGCCTCCCGCATCGTTTCCGCGACTTTCGCCGCATCCCGCACGATGAACACGCCCACGCTCGAACCCTCGCGCGGCGCTTTCACCACATAGGGCAGCGGCAGCGTCGGCAGGGCGCCGTCGCGCAAAATCTCGAACGCCGCCGTCGGCACTCCACGCTCCAGAAAACGCTGTTTCGTCGCGATTTTGTCGATCGCCAGTTCGCTGCCCGCCACGCCCTCGCCCGTGTACGGCACGCCGCGCATTTCGAGGATGCGCTGAAGCTGGCCGTCCTCGCCGAAAGTCCCGTGAATGACATTGAAAGCGACCTCCGTCCCCGCGGGTACCACGAAGTCCGGCCCCGCAACATCCACCTCGGTCACATCCGCGCCGAGCGAGCGCAGCGCGGCGGCCACGCCGGCGCCGGAGGCCAGCGAGACCTTGCGCTCATTGCCCGGCCCGCCCATGAGGACGGAGATTTTCTTGCCGTTCAAATCAGTCATGGATGCCTTTCTCCTCGCCGACGATCTGCACCTCGGTCTCCAGCTTGATGCCACGTTCGCGCAGCGCGGTGGCCTTCACTTTTTCGATCAGCGCCAGCACGTCCGCCGCCGTCGCGCCGCCGTCATTGACGAGGAAATTTCCATGCACCTCCGAAACCTTCGCGGCGCCGACGCGCGCGCCTTTGAGGCCGAGTTCATCGACGAGTTTGCCGGCCGGACATTGCTCCGGGTTTTTGAAAAAGCAGCCCGCGCTCGATTCGCGCGGCTGCGTGGTGCGGCGCTTCTGCGTCGAGGCTTCGAGCAGCCGCTCGATTTCCTCCGCCTTGCCCGGCTGGCCGCAAAACGTCGCCGACACCGCGTAGTTTTTTTGCAGCGTCCCGCAGTGCCGGTAATGCACGTCCATCTCCGGCGGTGTCTTCATGTGGAAATTGCCGTGCGGGTCGATGAAGCGGACGCTCACGACCTGCCGGAAAGTCTCGCCACCCATCGCGCCGGCGTTCATCCGCAGCGCGCCGCCGACGTCGCCCGGGATGCCCTCGAACCATTCGAAGCCGGCGATCTCCGCGTCGCGCGCGGCGTAGGCCAGTTCCTTCTGCTTCACGCCCACGCCCGCATGGATCAGCCCCTCGCGGACTTCCACTTTCTTGAACTCGCCGCGCGCCAGATGCACCACCACGCCGCGGATGCCGCCGTCGCGCACGAGCAGATTCGAGCCGCGGCCCATGACGAAAAGCGGGATTTCATTCAGCGTGCAAAAGCGCACCAGCCGCGCGAAGCCTTCCTCCGTTTCAGGCTCCGCCCAAAACTGCGCCGGCCCGCCGATGCGCATCGTGGTGTGCTTCGAGAGCGGTTCGTACAGTTTGATCGTCCCCGCACCCATCACGGTCTGGAGTTCGTCGAGCTGCTTCACGTCAGCGGCGAGGATCGAGCCGGCCTCGTGAATGTTCCCCGCACCGAGGCTGATCACGCAGTCGCCGGGTTCAAGCTGGCGGCCGATTTCGAGCGCGATCTTTTTGCGGTCGGGCTGAAAGGTCGCGCCGTCATGTCCTTCGCGAATCATTTCATCGACGATGGTCTGTCCGCTCACGCCGGGAATCGGCTCCTCGCTCGCGGGATACACGTCGGCGATGATCGCCACGTCGGCATGATGAAAGGCGCGGCCAAACTCTGCCTTCAGCTTCTCCGTCCGCGAATAGCGGTGCGGCTGGAACATGCAGAGCACGCGTTTGCGGCCCGTGTTCTTCGCCGTCGCCAGCGTCGCTTTCACCTCGCTCGGATGGTGCCCGTAGTCGTCCACGATCATGTAGCGGTCGCTGCGGTACTTGATTTCAAAACGCCGCTTCGCACCGCGAAACGACTCCAGCGCCTCGGCGATCTTGGCGAACGGCACGCCGAGTTCCGTCGCCAGCGCGATGACGCCCATGGCGTTGCTCACGTTGTGCCGGCCCGGCACGTTGAGCGTGACCGCGCCGAGCGGCTCGCCGTCCCGCAGCACGCGGAAATGGGACTGAAAATCCTTCGCGTGCAAATCGTCGAAGCGATACCGCGCCGCTCGCGATTCGCCGTAGGAAACCGCGCCGGGATGCGGGCTGCACACCCGCGTCGCGTTCACGTCATCAGCGCAATAAATTACCTTCCCGCGCGTCTGGCTGAGCAGTTGGTTGAAGACAACTTCGATAGCCGCAAGGTCGGCGTAATAGTCGAGATGCTCCTCCTCGATGTTCAGCACGATGGCGTGCTCCGGGTGGTAAAACGCCAGCGTGCCGTCGCTCTCATCGCCCTCCGCCACGAAGTATTCGCCCGCGGGATCCCAAAACGCATTCGTGCCGAGAATCGGAATCTCCGCGCCGACATAATGCGACGGATGCAGCCCGCCGACTTTCAGCACATGCGCGGCCATGGACGAGGTCGTGGTCTTGCCGTGCATGCCGCAGATGACGATGCCCTTTTTGCAATTCAGAATCGCCGCCAACGCGTCCGCGCGGCGCACCATGTTGCGGCCCGTGCGCAGCGCCTCGTCGTACTCCGCATTGCCCGGACGGATCGCTGACGAAAAAATAATGAGATCGGCCTCGGCCACATTCGCTGCCGCCTGGCCGGTAAAAAAGCGCAGGCCAAGTTTTTCCAGCCGGTCGATCTCGACGGTGCGTGCTTTGTCCGAGCCGCTGACGGTGTGCCCGAGCGCAATGAGCAAGCCGGCGATGCCGCTCATGCCGGAGCCGGCGACGCCGATCAGGTGAATCTTCAATTCACCGCCAACGAGGATGTCTGCAAGGATTTGGCCTGTGTCCATTATGCGCAAAATTTAAGGATGGTATCGGCGACTCGCCCGGCGGCTGCGTGCGGCGCGAGACTCGCGCTGCGGGCGGAGGCTTCGGAAAGCCGCGCCGGATCGTCGAGAAACCACAGCAGTTTTTTTGCGAGATTTTCGCCAGTGGTTTCGCGCTCAGGTAATAGCGCCGCCGCGCCTGCGCGTTCAAAGATTTTCGCGTTGAAAGTTTGGTGGTCCTCCGCGGCGAACGGGTAGGGGATGAGGATGCCCGGCAGCGCAAACTGCGAAAGCTCCGTGAGACTCGCCGCGCCGCTCCGCGCGATGGTGAAATCCGCGGCGCTGTAGGCCTCCTGCATCTGGTGGCAGAAAGCCGCGGTGAAAGCCGGAAGGCCCGCCTGCGCGTAGCTCTCGCGCATCAGCGTTTCGTCCTGCTTGCCCGTGAGATGGATGATCTGCAAAGGCTTCCCCGCGAGTTGCGGGAGCGCGTTGATGAGCGCCTGATTGATGCCATGCGCGCCCTGACTGCCGCCCATCACGAGCAGCGTGGGCTGGCCGGGGGTGAGGCCGAAAGCGGCAAGCGCCTTCGTCTTGTCCAGCCGCTCGGTGAGCGAGGTGCGGATGGGCGTGCCGGTGACTTCGCATTTGCCCGCCGGGAAAAACTGCGCGCACTCCTCAAAGCCAATCAGCACCCGGGTGACGAGCCGTCCGTTCAGCCGGTTCGCCTTGCCTGGGATAGCGTTGGACTCGTGGACGAACGTCGGGATTTTCCGCGCCCGTCCGGCGAGGATCGGCGCGGTCGATGTGAACCCGCCCATGCCCAGCACCGCGTTCGGGGCGAAGTCGCGATACAGTGCCTTCACTTGGTTCAGCCCCGCGCGGAATTTCAGCGCAAACTTCACCACCGCGACCGGCGATTTGCTCTGCATGCCCACGCCCGGCACGCGCTCGATGCGGAACTCGCCGCGCCCCTGCGTCGCCAGCGAGTCGATCTCCTTTTCGGAAATGATGAGCATCACGCGATGACCGCGCGCGATCAGCACCTCGCCCACGGCCAGTCCCGGAAACAAGTGCCCGCCGGTGCCGCCGGCCGCGATGACGAAATTCATGGCCTATAAACGCACGACCCGTTTGGCATTACGGGTGCGCGCGCTGAGCACAACGCCCGCGCGCTTCCCCGCGTTTTCGGTGAGCCCCTGCCGGTAGATGTTGATGAGGATGCCGACGCCGATAAGGCAGAAGACGAGGTTCGTGCCGCCGTAGCTGATGAAGGGCAGGGGGAGTCCCTTGTTCGGCAGCAGCGCGGTGGTGACGCCGATGTTCACCGCCGCCTGCAGCGCGATCATGACGGTCACGCCGAAGCCGAGCAGCATGCCGAAGCGGTCGCGCGCGCGCATGGCGATGGCCGCGCCGCAGAGGATGAAAATGAGATATGTGGCGACGACCGCGAGGGTCCAGCGGAGGCCGAGTTCCTCGCCGACCACTGGGAAGATGAAGTCGGTATGCGCGAACGGCAGGTACATCATCTTCTGCCGCCCATTGCCGAGCCCGAGCCCCTCGACTCCGCCCGAGCCCAGCGCGATGAGCCCCTGCACGGTCTGATAGGCATCCTTGGGGTAAAGGTCCGGGTACCTGAACGCGAGGAAACGGCCCGTGCGCTCCGGCATGGTTTTGATCACCAGCGCCAGCAGCCCGGCCCCCGCCACGGCCAGCGGCACGAGAAAACGCACCCGCGTCCCGGCGATGAACATCAGCAAAAACGTGGTGCCGCCGATCAGGGTCGAGGTGCCCACGTCCACCTCCGGCGCGATTAGCGCCATGAAGACGCCCGCCATGCCCAGCGGGGCGAGAAAGCCGCGCACGAATTCACGCTCGTAGTTTTCTCCCCGCGAAAACCACCACGCGAGGACCACCAGCACGGCGAGCTTGGCCAGCTCCGAAGGCTGAAAGGTCAGGCCGAGCGTGATCCAGCGCCGCGAGCCGTTGATGCGGTGCCCGATGTGCGGCACGTAGCAGAGGATCAGCAGCACCACGGCGATCCCGCACCAGAGCCACCAGGTCTTTTGCAAAAGGTGGTGGTCGAGGGCCGCGGCGAGCGCGCACAGGACTATGCCAATCCCGAGCCACATGACCTGACGCCGAAGCAGGAACATGGGGTCGCCATACTTCACGCTCTCGGGCGCATACGGGGAGGTGCTCGACATCATGACGAGCCCCAGCGCGATCAGCCCGATGACGGCGGCGACGAGGAGATAGACGCTGGTGCGATGGGCGTTCAATTGGGCGCGGTCAGCCTTTCTTCACCGGAATTTTCAAAGCCTGGCCGATCTGGATTTTTTTGGCGTCGGTAATCTTGTTGAGCTTCAGGATTTCCTCGGAACTGGAGCCGTAGGCCTTGGCGATGGAGAAGGCGGTGTCGCCTTTCTTAAAGATGTGCAGGCCGGGCGTCGTCCGCGTCGGCGGCACGTCGGTCAGCTTCGCGAGTGGCTCGGTTTTGTGCGTCTCGGCGAGGACCGGCTTCACGGTGGGTTTCGCGGCCGGAATCGTGAGCGTCTGGCCTTGGCGCAAAATTGCGCCCTCCTTGAGCCCGTTCGCCGCGAGCAGTTCGTCGGTCTTGAGGCCAAACGCGATGGCGATCTTGGTGGGGTTGTCGCCAGACTTCACCACGTACTGTTTTGGCCCAGGCGCGTTGGTATTTGGCACCGTCCCCGCCGGTGGGGCCGCAGCGTTCTTTTCCACAGGACGCGTGGTGGCCGCAGCCGTCGCCAGCGCGGTCTGCGCGGGAGCCTTGGCTTCTTTGGGGGCGGCCGTTTTGGCGTTTTCCTTATTGGCGGCAGGCGCGGGCGCGGTGCCGGCGCGCGAGGCTTTGATGCCGTTGAACGCGTAGATGCCGCCGATGGCGACGACGTGCAGGATGAACACGACGATGAACGCGCTGGACAGTTTCGTGGTCGGCTCTTCCGCGTCGTAGTCGCTCATGGCCGCGCGCGGAGCGGTGCGCGTCGCGGCGTTCAGCTTCTTCTTCCGGGCGGCGATGACGGCCGAGAGTTGGGTGAGGAATGTGGGCTTTTTCATTTGGATGGGAGTGCGTTGACCAAGGCGCGGAACTGATTGCCGCGGTCGGCGTAGTTTTTGAACATGTCGAAAGAGGAGGTGCCAGGGCTGAGCAGCACCACGTCGCCAGGCTGCGCGATTTCATGCGCGAGAGCGACCCCGCGTGCGAGCGACCAACCCGCGTTTTCCACGCGCAGCCGGTCTTTCCACAGCGTCTCGATACGGTCCGCCATTTCACCGAGCACCACGGCGGCGCGGCAGCGCTGCGCGACGAGGTCGGTCAGCATGTCATACTCGAAACCCTTGTCTTTTCCGCCCGCGATGAGCACCACCGGCCGCGTCTCGGAGTGCAGCGCCTTCTCGACGGAATCTGGGTTCGTGCCCTTCGAGTCGTTCACGTATTCCACGCCGTCGAGCATGCGGATGAGTTCGCAGCGGTGCGGCAGCGCCTGGTATTCGCGCAGCGGCGGCACCATCTCCGCAAAGCTGAGCCCGCGCACAAAGCCGACGCCCAGCGCGGCCATGAGGTTCTCGGCGTTGTGCGAGCCGCGCAGTTGCGTGTCGCTCATCGCCAGCACGCGCTCGCCGCGGAAAATGATCACACCCTCGCGCATCTCGAAATCGCCGCCCGGCACATACGCGCTGAAGGTGATTTTGCGCGCCTTCAGCGCCGGCAGCTTGTCCCGGAAATTGACGATGGCCCAGTCCTCCGCCGTCTGGTTTTCAAAGATGCGGATCTTCGCGTCGTAGTACTCCTGCATCGACTCGTAGCGGTCAAGATGGTCGGGCGCGAAGCCCAGCCAGACCGCGATCTCGCAGCGGAAGCGCGTGATCGTTTCGAGCTGAAAGGAGCTGACCTCGAGGGTCACGATGTCGAGGTTTTTGCTCTCGCGGACTTTGGCGGAAAAGGCCGGGCCGATGTTCCCGCACGCGACCGTTTTCACGCCGCACGCGTTGAGCATTTTTTCCACGAGCTGAGTGGTCGTGGTTTTGCCATTGGTTCCCGTGATGCCGACGATGGGACACGCGCACATTTCGTAGGCCAGCTCGAGTTCGCCGATCATCTCGATGCGGCGCTGGATGAAGTTCTGCACGAGCGGCACCGCGGGATCGATGCCGGGGCTGAGGATCACGAAATCGTAGTGCCCGTGCGTGCTTTCGTAATCGGCGGCGAGCCCCGCGATGACGCGAATGCCCTGCGTGCCCAGCGCGTCGATTTTCTTGCGCAGTTTGTTCTCTTCGGCGGTGTCTAGGATGGTGACCATAGCTTCCTCCTGATGCAGCAGCACGGCCGCGGATTCACCGCTTTCACCAGCGCCGAGCACTGCGATTGATTTGTTTTTGTAACGCACATTCAACGGAGTTTGAGGGTGGCGAGGCCGAGCAGGGCAAACATGATCGAGAGCACCCAGAAGCGGACGATCACGGTGTTTTCCTTCCAGCCTTTCAACTCGAAATGATGATGCAGCGGCGACATCAGAAACACGCGCCGGCCTTCGCCAAAGCGGCGCTTGGTGATCTTGAACCACGAGCGCTGGATGAGCACGGACACGGCCTCGATGACGAAGACACCGCCCACAACGACGAGCAGCATTTCCTGTTTCGTGCAAATGGCCACGACGCCGAGCATGCCGCCGATGGCGAGCGAGCCGGTGTCGCCCATGAAAACTTTGGCCGGGTGGCAGTTGAACCAGAGGAAGCCGAACGACGCGCCGACCATCGCCATGCAGATGATCGCGAGCTCGCCCGCGAACGGGTAGAATGGGATGTCGAGATACTTCGCGATGCGGAAATTGCCCGCGGCGTAGGCCAGGATGCCGTAGGTAAATGCGGCCGAGCAGGTGCAGCCCGCGGCGAGCCCGTCGAGGCCGTCGGTGAGGTTCACCGCATTGGCCGCGCCCATGATGACGATGGCAAAAAAAACGAAGGTGAACGCGCCGAGATTCAGGATCACGGGGTCTTTGTAGAACGGCATGAAGAGCTCGCGCGCCTGCACTTCGATCGCCGGATTGAAAACGAAAAACGCGGTGACGATGGCCGCGAGGATGCCTTGCGCGATGAGCTTCGTGCCTTCGCTCACGCCCGCGGAATTTTTCTTCGCGACTTTCAAATAGTCGTCCCAGAAACCCAGCCCGCCGCAGTAGATGAGCGTGAAGAGCAGCAGCCACACGGCGCTGTTGTCAGACCGCGCCCAGATGAGCGAGGAGAGCACCACGGTGGCGATAATGAGGACGCCGCCCATGGTGGGCGTGCCGGCTTTCTGACCGTGCAGTTCGAACAGCTTGTTCACTTCCTCCTTTGTGCGGATCGGCTGCCCGACTTTCAGCGAGATGAGCCGGCGGATGGTCCAGTTGCCGCAGATGAGCGAGAGCAGGAAGGCCGTCACCGCGGCGGCGATCGCGCGAAAGGTGATGTACTGAAAGACGTTCAGCGCGCGCAGAAAGTCGTGCTGCGGGAAGTGCAGCGGCAGTTGGTGCAGATAGTACATCATGGCTCCTGCAGTGCCTCCACGATGCGCTCCATTTTCGCCGAGCGGCTGCCTTTGATGAGCACCACGTCGCCGGGCTTCGCCAGCTCGCGCAGCGCCTTCGCCGCCTCGTCGGTGGACCCGGTGCGCACGACTTTCTCCACCCCGCCGCGCCACGCCGCGTCTGCGATCCACTGCGCCTCTTCGCCGACGCCGATCACGCAGTCGATGTGTGCGCGCGCGGCCACTTCGCCGACCTCGCGGTGTCCGCGCTCGGCCTCCGCGCCGAGCTCGCCCATCCGACCAAGCACCGCGATGCGTCGGCCCGCGGCCGGCATCGACGCGAGCGTGCGGAGCGCCGCGCCGACGGAATCGGGATTCGCGTTGTAGGTGTCGTCGAGGATCTGGATGCCGCGGATGACCTTCTGCTCGAGCCGGCCTTTCGTCAGGAGCAGCTTGGTCAGCCCTTCGGCACATTCTTCCAACGAGAGCCCAAAGACGCGGCCCGCTGCGGCGGCGAGCACGGCGTTGCGCACCATGTGCTCGCCGGGCACGGAGAGTGCGGCGTCCACGCTGTGCCCGTCGGCATGCAGCCGGAATTTCGTGCCGGAAAAATGCGGGCGCAGTTCGCTGGCGAAAACCTCGCCGATGCCGATGCCCGCGAGCACGGTGTCCGCCTTGGTGCGCGCGGCGATGGCCGGCGAAAACTCGTCGTGCGCGTTCAGGATCAGCGTGCCGCTCGGCTGCAGCGCCTCGGCCAGCATCCCCTTTTCCAGCGCGATAGCCTCGCGGCTGCCCATGAACTCGATATGCGCCATGCCGACATTCGTGATGATGGCCACGTCCGGCGCGGCCATCGCCGCCAGCGGCGCGATTTCGCCGGGATGGTTCATGCCCATTTCAAACACGCCGACCTGATCGCTGCGTCGCGCCCGCAGGAGCGTGAGCGGGACACCGATGTGGTTGTTCAGATTCCCGTCCGTGCGGCTTACCTGGAAATGTTCGCCGAGCACCGACGCCGTCAGGTCTTTGGTGCTCGTCTTGCCATTGCTGCCCGTCACGCCGACGACCTGGAGCGGCAGTGTGCGGCGGTAGCTCGCCCCGAGTTTTTGCAAACCGGCGAGCGTGTCCGCGACGAGGACAACCGCGAAATCCGGCGGCAAATCCGCGGGCATTTCCTGCACCATCGCGCCCACCGCGCCGCGCCGAGCGGCCTCGGCGACAAAGGTGTGCGCGTCGAAATTCTCCCCGCGCAACGCCACGAAAAAGTCGCCGGCCTTGAGCGCGCGCGTGTCCGTGCAGACGACGGAAACCGTGTCCCCAGGCGCACCCGCGACGAGCTGGCCTTCGGCCCAGCCGGCGATTCTTTCAAACGTGGTCGCGTCCATTTCAGTCCTGGAGTTGGACGGGCTTGGCGTCCAGCGCCTGCCGCGCGACGGCCACATCGTCGAAGGGCGCAGTGTGGTCGGCGAATTCCTGATAGGTCTCATGGCCCTTGCCGGCGATGAGGATGATGTCGCGCGGCTCGGCCATGGCGATGGCTTTGAAGATCGCCTCCTTGCGATCGACGATGACCTCGTAGTGGCCGCGCGTCATGCCGGGCTTGATGTCCTCGATGATCGCGAGCGGGTCTTCCTTGCGCGGGTTGTCGGACGTGACGATGGAAAAGTCCGCGTGCTGATTCACGACCGCGCCCATCCGCGGACGCTTGGTTTTATCCCGGTCCCCGCCGCAGCCGAAGACGACGATGAGCCGCGCGGGATTCAGCTCGCGGCAGGTCTTGATGACGTTTTGCAGCGCGTCGTCGGTGTGCGCGTAGTCCACGAAGACGCGGAATTTGCGCTGCGCGGGCACCGCTTCGAGGCGGCCCGGCACGGCGTTCGCATTGGCCAGCGCGAGCACGCCGCTGCGCACTTCCACGCCGAGCACATGCGCGCCGGCGAGTGCGGCGAGCGAGTTATAGACATTGAACTGCCCAATCTGCGGCAGGCGCACGAGGTAGCTTTTTCCGCCCGCATCGAGCTGGTAGCTGGTGCCGTTGAAATCAATCCGCACATTGCTCGCGCGGAAATCCGCGAGCGCGCCGAGGCCGTAGGTGATGACCGGGATCTCTTTGCCAAAGCGGGTCGCGAGCTGGGCGCCGTAGCGGTCGTCGATGTTGATCACGGCCTTGCCCTTCTTCCGTGTCTGCGCCGCGAGCCCGCTAAACAGCCGCACCTTCGCCTCGAAGTAGGCGTCCATCGTCTTGTGATAATCGAGATGATCCTGCGTGAGATTCGTGAAGATCGCCGCGTCGAATTCCACGCCGCGCACCCGCGCCTGCATGAGCGCGTGCGACGAGACTTCCATGGCCACCGCCTTGCAGCCGGCGGAGCGCATCTGCCAGAGCAGTTCGTGCAGCTCCAGCGACTCGGGCGTGGTGCGCGCGGCGGGCAGGATGCGGTCGCCGACCTCGTAGCGCACCGTGCCGATGAGGCCGCAGCGGTGCATGGTCGCCTCGCAGATGTGCTTGAGGAGAAAGGCGGTCGTCGTCTTGCCATTCGTCCCGGTCACGCCCGCAATTTTCAAAGCCCGCGCGGGATGCTGGTAAAACGCCGCCGCGAGGTCGGCGAGCGCGATGCGCGCGTCGGCCACGACCACGTTCGTCGCCCGTGTCCGAAACTCCGCGGCCTCGCTCACGACCGCCTCTGCGCCCGCCCCGATGGCCTGCTCGACGAACTGCGAGCCGTCCACTTTTTCCCCGCGCAGCGCGACGAAAAGCGACCCCGGCTTCACCCGGCGTGAGTCAAAAGCGATGGCGGTGATCTCGCGGTCGAGCGGGCCGTCGATCTTGATCGTGGCGGTGGTGGAGAGCAGGGCGTCGAGTTTCATTGTTCGCGCAAATCACTGCCGTCTTTGTTTCTTTTGGCCACCACGCTGCCCTCCGGCTCCTCGGGCGTCGGCGTGAGCCCGAGATAGCGCGCGGCCCTTTCGCCGATGCGGGAGAAAACCGGCGCGGCCACCATGCCGCCGACATCCTGTCCGCGCTTGGTCTGCGCTTCGTCGATCAGCACGAGCACGACGAAGGCGGGGTCTTCCGCCGGCATATAGCCGACGAAGGAGCAGACATGCTTGTCATGCAGCGGCTGGCGGGTCACTGGGTCGTACTTTTGCGCGGTGCCGGTCTTGCCCGCGACGTCGTAGCCGAGCACCTGCGCAAGCCGCGCGGTGCCTTTCTTGCTGACCACTTCCATGAGCGCTTTGCGGACCTGTTCGGTCGCCTTTTTCGAGACGACCCGCCGCACTTCGCGCGGTGGAAAGGCCGCCACCACCGCGCCGCTGTCATCGGTGACCTCATGGATGATCTGCGGCATCATCAGCGTGCCGCCATTGGCGATGACGCACATGGCCGTGGCCACTTGCAGCGGCGTGGCCGCGACCTCCTGGCCCATCGGCATGCGGGTGATCGAGATTTTGCTCCAGAGGTGCGGAGGATGGATGACGCCTTTGATTTCACCCGGCAAGGCCACGCCGGTCTGCTCGCCGAAACCGAAGCGATGGATGTACTCGAAGAACTTCTGGTCGCCCAGCCGCATGGCGAGCTTGGCCACGCCGATGTTGCTCGAGTGAACGAGGATGTCGTTCACGGTCAGTTCGGCGTACGGGTGGTCGTCCTTGAGCCGGCACCATTCGTAGTAGCCGTTCTCGACTTCAAAAAACGTCTCCGGCGTGACCAGCTTTTCGCTGAGCACGGCGGCGGTCGTCACGATTTTGAAAGTGCTCCCCGGCTCCACCTGGTCGGTGACGGCGCGGTTGCGGCGGTTCTCGTCCGTCAGGCCCTCCAGCGCGTTGAGGTTGAAATACGGACGGTTCGCGAGCGCGAGAATTTCCCCGGTCTTCGGGTGCATCATGATGACCGTCGCGCCTCTCGGGCGGAACTGTTTCACCGCGGCATCCAGCTCCTGCTCGACGATGTTTTGCAGCCCCATGTCGATGGTCAGGCGGACGTTGCCGCCATTGCGCGCCTCGTGGTGCTCGCCGCGGTAGGGCACGACTTCGTGACCGGTCCGGGTGATCTCGATGCAGCGGAAGCCAGCGTGACTGCGGAGGAAGGGCTCCATCGAGCGCTCCACGCCATCGACGCCCTCGCTCTCACTCTTGCCGTTGGTGAAGCCGAGGAAGCCGAGGACGTGGCAGAGCATCGGCCCGTTGGGATAAATGCGGTTGGCGGACTGCTCAAAGGAGACGCCGCGCAGCTTGCCCGCGGCCAGTTGCGCCGTGAGGGTCTCGACCACGTTCTGCGGCACTTCCTTTTGCACGACAATGTAGGGCGACCGGACGGTTTTTTTCTGCGCCGCCGACCAGGTCTCTCGCGTCATCCGCTCGAGCATCTGTGGTTTGGAAACGCCCAGCGTCTTCGCCAGCACGTCCGCCAGCAGCCCTGGGTCTTTCACCAGCCCGGCGTCCACGACCACGGTTTTGACCGGCTCATTTTGCGCCAGCGCTTCGCCGTGAATGTCGGTGATGGAGCCGCGCCGCCCGGCAATGACCTGGCGGACGCCGTGGTTCTCGCGCGCCTTGGCGAGATAGGCGTCGTGCTGCATGACCTGCACATGCACCAGCCGCGCGGAAAACGCGGTGAAGCAGCACGCCAGCCCGCTGCAGGCGATGAGCGCTCGCGTCCGGGGCGCGCGGATCATGGCTGCTTCCTTTCGTTCGCGACGGCGCGCAGTTCGGCGGCCCCACCGGTCTTTGCCAAGCTGCTGACCAGCACGATGCGGTCGCCGGAGATCGTGACCAGTTTGATCCAGCCGCTGGTAAAGCGTTTCTGGAGTTCGGCGGTGGAGGTGAGCTTCGCAATGTTCGTGCGGGTCGCTTCGTTGCGGCTGCGCAGTTGCACGAGTTCGCTCTCGAGCTTTTTGATCTGCGTGCCCGTGGCGTACATCTGGTTTTTGCACCACACAAAGCCGAGCCCCGCCACGCACGCGGAAAGGCCGGCCACGGCATACGTGAGGAAGGTCACCACGGGGACGGTGTTGGCGTTGCGGCGGCGGTTATCGGGCATCGGAAATCCTTTCGACCACGCGGAGCTTGGCGCTGCGGGCGCGCGGGTTGGCGCGCTGCTCGGCCTCGCTGGCGATGACCGGCTTGCGGGTCACGGCCTTGAAAATGAAATCAGGATTCCGGCGTGCCTCGGGCCACTCAGGGCGGTCGGTAAACTCGGTCGCACGCGCTCTGAAAAACGTCTTCACGATGCGGTCTTCCAGGCTGTGAAATGTGATCACCGCAAAACGCCCGCCGGGCGCGAGCCGCTGCGAAAACGCTTCGAGTCCCGCGGCCAGCACGTCGAGCTCGCGGTTCACGGCGATGCGCAGCGCCTGGAAAATGCGAGTGGCCGGGTGGGTGCGGCCCCGGCGCGGAATGACCGTCTCCACCGCATCCGCGAGCTGCTTCGTCGTCGTGAACGGCGTCACCATGCGGTCGCGCACCAGCCGTACCGCGACTTTCCGCGCCGCGGGTTCTTCGCCGAAATTCCGGAAAATGCGTTCGAGCTGATCGCCGGACATCGTGTTCACAAGGTCCGCGGCGTTCACCGGCGCGCTCGGGTCCATCCGCATGTCCAGCGGTCCCTCGCGCATAAAGCTGAAGCCGCGTTCCGCCGCATCGAGCTGCCGCGACGACACGCCGAGATCGAGCAGCGCGCCGTCGATCTGCGCGATCCCGCGCGCGTCCAGCGCCCCGCCCACGTTCGCGAAATTGCTGCGCACCGCGCGAAAGGTCTCCCCACCCTCGCCCAGTCGCGCCTCGGCAAAGGCCAGCGCCTCGGGATCCTGATCCAGCCCGATCACCCGCGCGCCCGCCGCGAGCAGCGCGGCGCTGTGCCCGCCGCCGCCCAGCGTGCCATCGACGATGAGGCGGCCCGGCGCGGGCGCGAGCAGCCTCACCACCTCTGCCAGCAGCACCGCGTCGTGATATTCGTAGTCGCGCGTTTTCACAGGATTGGTCTTGGAGCGCGCGCGGGGTTTGGTGGAAAATCCGGCCATCGCGATCATATGCCCTGCCTCCGCAACACACTCGCCCGGCTCTCGTCATCCTCGGGATGCGCCGCCTCGAAATCCGCGACGTTCCAAATATTGAAAGTGTCCACCGAGCCGGAAAGGAAAACCTCCCCCTCGATCCTCAGCCCTTTGCACAGGTCGTCGGGGATCGAAACGCGGCCCGCTTTGTCTAGCGTAACCTGCCGGAGACTGCGGCCAAAAAGCTGGAGAAAATGCGAGCGGTCTTCGGGCGGCATGGCCTCGGCCTTGGCCTTGATCCGGTCCACCTCCGCGCGCGTCATGACCGCGAGGCACTTCGCGAGCGTCTTGCGGATCATGAACAGCTCGACCTCCTCGCCGAACCGCCACGCCGACGGAATGGTGATGCGGTTCTTTCCCTCAATGCGATGGCGGAACTCCCCCGTGAACGCAGGGGCGTCGGAGTTCTGGTTGTTGGTAGCCATGGCGTGTTGTGGCTCGAGTTGAAAAAACCTCTGCGTCCCGAACCGCCCCGATTTGTCCCAAAGTAAGCCGCGAAGGTCAAAAGAATTGTGAAATATTTTCGCGTCCCAGCGTTTTTTGCCCTTACCAATTGCGCGGTGGCGGGTTGGGGGCTCACGCCTCTGCGGAAAGTCGCGGTTCGGTGCCGGCCGTAGCGCAGGCTTTCAGCGGCCCGCGAGGATCGGTGCGTCCGCTTTGTCCAGGAAGCTGCTCGCGCACAGCCGCGCGTAGATGCCGCCGAGGGCGAGCAGGTCGTCGTGGCGACCGCGCTCGACGATGCGGCCGCGGTCCATGACGAGGATTTGATCGGCGTGGCGCACGGTCGAAAGACGGTGGGCGATGACGAAGCTGGTGCGCTGCGCCATGAGCCGGTCGAGCGCCTGCTGGATGAGCCGTTCGGTCTGCGTATCGACGCTCGCGGTGGCCTCGTCGAGGACGAGGATGGGCGGGTCTTTGAGCAGCGCGCGGGCGATGGAGACGCGCTGCTTTTCGCCGACGCTGAGTTTCACCCCGCGCTCGCCAACCACTGTGCCCAGGCCCTCCGGCAGGCGATCGACAAATTCGCGCGCGTTCGCGGCTTCGAGCGCGGCGAGGAGTTCGGGGTCGGGCGCGGTGGGTTTGCCGAGGCGGAGGTTGTCGCGGATGGAGCCGTTGAAAAGGAAGCTCTCCTGCGTGACCATGCCAACCGCGGAGCGCAGCGCGCTTTTGGAGAAATCGCGGAGCGGTTTGCCGTCGATGAGGATTTCGCCGCCGTCGAATTCGTAGAAACGCGTGAGCAGATTCACGAGTGTGGATTTGCCCGCGCCGGTGTGGCCGACGAGCGCCACGGTCTCGCCGGGGCGCGCGTGGAGCGAGATGTGGTGGAGCACCGGCAGCTCTTCGGAATACGCGAAGCCCACGTCTTGAAAATGCACGTCGCCGGTGATGCTCACCGGCTCGTCGTGCTCCACGCGGCCCGGTTCGGCCGGCGTGTCGAGAATCTCAAAGACGCGCTCACCCGCCGCGCGTCCGGCCTGCACGAGCTGGTTGAGCGAATGCAGTTTTCCCACCGGCTCGTACAGCGCGCCGACCAGCCACAGCACGGCCACGAGATCGCCCACGCCCATTTCCCCGCGCAGCACCGCGCGCCCGCCGAAGCCGACCACCAGCACCGCGCCGAGCGCGCCGAGGAAACTCATCGCCGGATTATAGATCGCCCACACGCGCATGACGTTCAGGGTCGCGGCGCGCAGTTGCCCGCTCACGCCGTTGAAACGCGCGTGCTCCTCACGCTCGCGCACGTAGGTTTTGATCTGCCGGATGCCCGCGAGATTGTCGTGCAGCAGCGCGTTCATGGCCGATGAAGCCTTGCGCTGACCGCGATAGCGCTGCGGCGCGGTGAGCGTGTACAGGAGCGCGCCGGCGATGAGCAGCGGCACCGGCGCGAGCGCCAGCCAGGCGAGCTGCGCGTGGTAGTAAAACAGCATCGCCGCCACGATGACGATCTGCAGCAGCGCGATGACCCCGCCCTCGATGCCGTCGATCAGTACACGCTCCACGGCGGTCACGTCTTCGAGCAGCCGAGTCATGATGTCGCCGGTCGCGCGGTTGTCGAACCACGTCAGCGGGAGCTGCTGGATGTGCGCGTAGAGAGCGCTGCGCAGGTCGAAAATCACCCACTGCTCGAAGGTGTTGTTCAGCACGATGCGGATCGCGTTGAAAAAATCGCGCACGAAAAACGAACCCGCCGCGACCAGCACCAGCCACGTCAGCCGGTCGCCGCGGCCCGCGCGCACATCGTCGATGATGACCTGCGTGACCTTCGGAAAAACCACCACCATCAGCGTCGTGAAAACGGCGCACGCCAGCGTGCCCGCCGCCATCCACGGATAGCGGCGCACATAGGCAAAGACGCGCAGGGTAGTTTTCATCGGGAGCCGCACACCATGCGCGCGAACCCCCGCGGCGCAACGCCCGACTGCCCGCTTGACCGCGCGCGCCGCCGCTTGGTAGCAACTCCCCGCGTCCGCGGAGCCCTCCCACTTCCCCATGCCCAACGTTCCCCTCATCCGCTACGGCGGCAATTTCATCGTCCCGCAGCCCTTCGCCATCCGCCAGGTGCGCGCCTGCGGTTTCGCCGTCACCGGCGACCGCGCCAAGCTGCAGGCGCTGTGCGACAAGACGCTGAACCTCGCGCCCGCCACGCGCTACCGGGTGCTTTCCTCCACGGTGCTCATCACCTTCATGCGCATGGAGCGGCTCACCTCCACGCAGCCGGCGGCGGCGGCGCGCGGCTCCTTCGCCGAGACCGAGCTGAACGTCTCCATCTTCCTCACCGCGGAGGAAAAGGCCGGCCCGCTCTGGCTGCCAAAACGCCTCGTCTGGAACATGCCGTACCTGTGGCTCGACTCGAGCAACGCGATGATCGCCGGACGCGAAATCTACGGCTTTCCGAAGCAGTACGGCAGCGTCGCCATGCCGCTCAGCGAGGGGGAGAAGGCGGAATTCTCCGCGACCGGAGAAGTGCTGCACCGCTTCGCCCCGGCGGCCCGCGCGGAGATCCTGCCCATCGTCACCGCGCGCCGCACGGACGCGGCAGCGCTGGAGTTCGAGCGGCCGTTTGCGGCCGTCGCCGGGATGGCCGGCGACTTTGTGCAGGAGGTCATGCGCATCACCGATCCGTTCCTTTTTCTTGCCGCCAGCCTCGCCGACCTCACCGCGGAGCATCTGCTGAATCTCGCCTTTCTGTGCCAACTCCCGAGCATCGTGGACGGCTCGCGCGCCAGCTACCAGGGGATCGCCGAGGCCTCGTCCGTGCCCCGGGGTTTTCGCGCCGGCGGATTTCTCAGCGGCGACTACGAGATCACCATCCCGCACTACGACAGCGTGCCGTGGGCGCAGGAGCTGGGCCTCGCGCCGGGCGCGGCGGACGGGACCTTGCAGCCGCATGCCGCCTTTCATCTCGACGTGGATTTCGACCTCACGGCGGGGCGTGAAATCTGGACGGCGACCTAGCCCCGCGATGTCTTCCGACGCCGCCGCCCACCCCCCGTCCGGTGGCGACGCGCGGCTCGCCGCGGCGCTGGCCGCCTACGTTCCGCCGCTGGTGCTGGAAAATTTCGCCCCCGCCGACACGCCTCCCGCCGAGGCCCGCGCCACGACTTTCACCGGCGCGGTGCTGCTCACCGACATCGCCGGTTTCACCACGCTCACCGAGGGCATGGACGGGGCCGGGCCAAAGGGCGTGGAGGAACTTTCGCGGCTGCTCAATGCCTACTTCACCGAACTCATAGGGCTGATCGAGGCGCACGGCGGGCTCGTCATGAAGTTCGCCGGCGACGCGCTCATGGCCGTCTGGCCCGCCGGGGCGGACCCGCTCGCCGCGACCGCGCACCGCGCCGCGCAATGCGCGCTTTTCATCCAGCGCCAGATGCACGCGCGCCGCGTGACCGGGGATGTCATGCTCGCCATGCGCGTCGGCCTCGGCGCGGGCGAAGTGCGCCAGATGGTGCTCGGCGGCGTGGGCGAGCGCTGGGCCTCGCGCCTCGCCGGGCCGGCTATGGGCGACGCGCGCGCGGCCATCGTGCTGGCCGCGCCCGGCGGCGTAGCGCTGGCCCCGCGCGTGGTGGCGCTGCTCGGTGCCGGGACGAAAGTGACGGCGCTGGCGGGCGGCGGCGCGCGGCTCGAGGCGGTCGCCCCGCTCGCCATCCGGCCTCTTCCGCCAGCGGGCGCGGAACCGCCGGGCGTGGCCGCGCTTTTTCCTCACGTCCCGGCGGCCGTGCGCGACCGCATCGTGGCCGGGCAGGCCGGCTGGCTGGCGGAGTTCCGGCGCGTCTCGGTGCTCTTCATCAATGTGCCCGACGTGGACCGCGATCCGGCGCGCAGTCTCGCCTGCGCGCAGGCCGCGGTCCGCGCCATCCAAACCGCGCTCGCGCGCTACGGCGGCACCGTGGACAACCTCGGCGACGACCACGCCGGCCTCACCCTCGTGGCCGCGCTCGGCCTGCCCGCCTGGGCGCACGAGGACGACGCCGCGCGCGCCGTGCGCAGCGCCCTCGCGGTGCGCGCGGCGCTGCGCGACCTCGGCCTGGCCTCGGCCATCGGCGTGACCACCGGGCGGCTGTTCTGCGGCGCCATTGGCAGCCCGCGACGGCGCGCGTACTCGATGGTCGGCGACACCATGAACCGCTGCGCCCGGCTCATGGGGCTCGCCGCCGATGACGTGTATTGCGACGACGCCACCCAGCAGGCCGCTGCCCGCACCATCCGCTTCGAGTTTCTCCGCGCAGTGGAGTTGAAAGGCAAAGCGCACGCCGTGGCCGTCTGGCGTCCGCTCGGCGAAGCGGCGGCCGCCGCGCCGCAGGGCCGCGGCCTTGTCGGCCGTGAGCCCGAGCGCGCCGCTCTGGCCGGGCGCCTCGCCGCCTTGGGCGCGGGCGGCGCGGCGGGCGTCGTCATCCTCGAGGGCGATGCGGGCATCGGGAAAAGCACGCTCCTCGCCGAAATCTGCGCGCTGGCCGCGGCGGCCGGTCTGCGCGTGCTCGCGGGGCGCGGCGACTCGCTGGAACGCGCCAGCAGCTACCACGCGTGGCGCGGCGTCTTTGCCGGTGCGCTCGGCTTTGCGCCGGAAGCCGCCGAGCCCGAGCGCGCCGGCCTGCTGCAGCGCGCGCTGGCCGCCGAGCCTGCGGCGCTGCGCCTCGCGCCGCTGCTCAATCCTGCGCTCGGCCTGCACCTGCCCGAGAACGAGATCACCGCGGAAATGAACGCCCAGTCCCGCGCCGAGGCCGCAACCGCCATGCTCGTGCAGCTCCTCGCCCGCGCGACCGCCGCCGCGCCGCTCGTGGTCATTCTCGAGGACGCGCACTGGGCGGACTCCGCCTCCTGGGCGCTGGCCCTGGAGGTGCAGCGCAAAGTCCCGCACCTGCTCCTCGCCCTCGCCACGCGCCCGCTCAGCGCGCCCGCGCCGGAAGCCTGGCCCGCACTGTGCGCCGCCGCGGGCGCGGGCCGCCTCGCGCTCGGTCCGCTCGCGGGCGATGAAGTGGCGGCCCTGCTCCAGCAGCGGCTCGGTGCCACGGAGCTGCCCGCCGCGGTGGTGCAGTTCATCCGCGAAAAAGCCGAGGGCCATCCCTTCTTTTCCGAAGAACTCGCCTATGCCCTGCGCGACGCGGGGCACCTCGTCATCCGCGAGGGGCGGGCCCAGCTCGCGCCCGGCGTGCGCGACCTGCAGAGCCTGAATTTTCCCGCCAATGTGCAGGGCGTGGTCAGCGAGCGCATCGACCGCCTTTCGCCCCGCGAGCGCCTGGCCATCAAGGTTGCCAGCGTGAATGGGCGCGCCTTTTCGCTGCGCACGCTGCGCGCCATTCATCCCGTGGAGGAGGACCGCGAGCATCTGCCCACCTGCCTGGACCGCCTCGTGGCGCTCGACCTGACCCAGCGCGCCGAGGCCGAGGGCGGACCCGCTTTCACCTTCCGGCACAACATCATCCAGGAGGTCGCCTACGAGCAGCTCATCTTCTCGCAGCGGCAGCAGCTCCACCGCCGCGTCGCGGAATTTACCGAGCAGAATGACGGCGCGAATTTTCCCATCCTCGCCCACCACTGGCGCCACACGGACACGCCCGCGCGCGCCATTCACTACCTCGATCTCGCCGGCGACCAGGCGCTGCTGCGCTATGCGAATCGCGAGGCCATCGGCTTTCTTGCCCAGGCCATCCAGCTCGCCAGCGGCGGCGCCGCGCGCCCGGCAGCGCTGGAATTTGGGCGCTGGCACCGGCAGATCGGCGAGGCCCACCGCCACCTCGGGCGCATGGATGAAAGCCGGCAGTGGCTGGCCCAGGCCATGCGCATCCTCGGGCATCCCGTGCCGCCGCCGCGGCGGATGAAAATGCTCGCGCTCCCGGCGGCGGCGGCGCGGCAGGTGTGGCACCGGCTGCGCGGCGCGCGCCGTCGCACGCACGCGCCGGAGCTGCTGGCCGAGGCCATCGCCGCGGACAATCAGCTCGGCGAGATCGCCTACTTTACCAACGATCTCACGACCTCGGTTTTCCACGTCATCCACGGGCTCAATCTCGCGGAGGCGCTCGGCCCTTCGCCGCAGCTCGCGGAGCTGTACGGGGCCATGATGATCGTGACCGGCGCGCTGCCGCCCGCCGCGCTGGGCGACCGCTACCTGCGCCTCAGCGAGGCCACGCTGGTGCAGACCGACCGCGCCACCACGCGGGCCTACGTCGAGCTGCTCATCGGCGTGTTTTTCAACGGGCGTGGACGTTTCGCGCCCGCCCGGGAGCGGCTGGCCGCGGCGCTGGAAACTTTCCAGCGTTTCGGCAATGGGCGGCGCGTCGAGGAGTGCCTGACGAACCTTTTTTACCTCCACCTTTTCCGCGGCGAAACCGCCGCCGCCCACGCCGCCGCGGCCCAGCTCCACAGCTCCGCCGCGCGCCGCGAAGACGCGCAGACCCTCGGCTGGGCGCGCACCTTGGAGGCGCACGCCCTGCTGGCCACGGACGCCCCGGCCTCGTCGCTCGGCATGCTCGGCAGCGCCCCGGCGGCGGAGGCCGACGCGCTCACCCGCACCGCCTTTCACGCCGGCTCCGCGGTCGCGCACTTCCGCCTCGGGGCAGGGGAGCGCGCCCGCGTGCAGGCGCAGCTCGCGCTCGACCGCCTCGCCGCCGGCCCGCCCGTGTCCTACACCGCGCTGCTCGACTGCTCATACGTCGCCGAGGTTTTCCTCGGCCTCCCCGCCGCCGCCCCGCAGGCCCGCCGCGCCTGCGCCACCCTGCGCGCCTTTGCCCGCGCCTTCCCCATCGGCGCACCGCGCGCGCATTTTTGGAGCGGCGTGGAGCGCGCGCAGCAGGGGCACGCCCCGGCGGCGGAACGGCTCTGGCAAAAGGGCCGCGCGGCCGCGCAGCATCTCGCCATGCCCCCCGACCTCGCGCTCTTCGAAGCGCCGCGCCCGCACCCCAAACACCGGCCGTCATCCTGAATGGAGTTCCGGGAGGCTGGGCAGCCGGAATGCAGTGCAGAGCCGAGTCCGCGAGTCTTGAAATGCGTCGGCGGCCAAAGTCTTTAACCGAGGTGCGAAACGTAGCCGGCGGTTTTCACCGGCTGGCCTCGAGAATTTTCATCAGCGCGGCCCACTCCTCGCGGCACTCGGGGCAGAGCGCGAGGTGATGTTCGACCTGCGCCATGGCGTCGGTGAGCGGTCGTCCCGCAAGCTGCGCCTCGGCGAATTCGCCGACGTGCTCGAGGCATTCGCCGCAGGTTAATTCGTGCTCGCGCGTGAGCCCGAGCAGTTTCACCAAGCCCTCGACCTGCGGGGGCGTGAGTGGTGGTTCTTCCGGTTTCATGTTGGGAAAGCGTTCTGGATGTCCTGTCTGGTGATGCCTGCTTCGAGCAGGCGTTTTCGGAGGGCGCGCCGCGCATCGTGGAGCAGTTTGTAGGCGGCGTTGCGCGAGGTGCCGAGCAGTGCGGAGACCTGGTCGAATGGCACGTCGCGCAGCTCGGCGAGAATCCCCGCGCGCTGTTTCGGCGTGAGGTCATTTTCGATCGCTTCGCGCAGGGCCGCGACGAGGCGCGCACGGTCTTCACCCACGCCGAGCACGTCATCGGGAAAAGTCGCCGGGTCCGCCATCCGCCCGCCATCGGCGATCAGCGCGTCGAGCGAAACGTCTTGCCAGCGTTTCCGCCGCAGCTCGGCAAAGGCCGTGTTCAGCGCGACGCTCTGCGCCCAGGTGGTGAAGCGGCTGCGGCCTTGGAACTGATCGAGCCGCTCCATCACGCGCAGCAGCGCATCCTGCGCGAAATCCTCGAGGTGCGCCTCACTCACATCCGCTCGACTGCCGAGCGCGATCCGCAGTCCCTTCAGCAGCACATCGCGGAGCGCGCTCACGGCCGCGGCCTGTTCGCCGCGGTCCGTGGCGCGCAACGCGTCGGGCCATCTGATTTCGTCTTGCGTCATGTCCGCAGCCTGCCCGTGGCAGGCCGGATGCCCAGCACCTTAATGGGCGGCGGTGCCGGCCTCGAGCTTCGGCGCGGCGGGAAAATCCACCGTGGTCGCGGCGATGTGATTGAAGTAGTTCGTGAAGATATTCAGCGCGGTATTCGCCACGATCTCCGCGATGTCGCCATCGGTGAAGCCGTGCTCGCGCAGGCCGTCCACGTCGCTGTCGCTCACGATGCCGCGCTCGCTCACGACTTTCCGTGAAAAGGCGAGGGCCGCGGCGTTCTTCTTATCGGGCGCGGTGGCGCTGCGTGCGTCGAGCACTTCGTCCTTCGTCAGCCCGGCCTTCGCGCCGAGCATGGTGTGGGCGGCGACGCAGTAGTCGCACGAGTTTGTCTCCCCGACGACGAGCGAGATTTGCTCGCGGAGTTTCGCGGAGAGCGAGCCTTTCGCGAGTGCGCCGTTGAAGGCCAGGTAGGCATTCGCCGCAGCGGGTGACTGCGCCAGGGTGGAGACGAGGTTCGGCACTCCGCTCATCGCTTTCGTGACGTCGGCGAGGATCTGCTGCTGTTCGGGTGACGCGGTGGCCGCGTTGATGGGGTTGATGCGAGGCATAATTTTGTGGGTTGCTAGTTGCTGTTTTAGTGAAGGCCGCGATGGCGGCTTGTCCCTTGGATGCGACGACCCGCCGCATTCTTACCCCCCGTAGGATATTTCAACCGCTCGCCGCAGTCCGCCAGCAGCGCAGGTCAGGCAGGCTGCCCTTGTTCCCGACCCCATCCCGAGAAAGCAGAGCTCCATGTGTCCAGGCAACGAATACCAAGCAAATTAGCCGCAATGCTCGTCGCGATTACTCCGGCACAAGTTCCGCCTTCACCCATGCCAGCGCCTCTTCGCGGGTGGTGAGGGTTTTTCGAGCTGGCGGGACTCGACGGCTTCGAGGATTTCTGAAAAGCGCGGGCTGGGTTTCAGGCCGAGCGCGATGAGGTCGCGGCCGGTGAGGAGCGGCGGTGGGATGAGCGGCTCGCTGGCAAACTCGGCGCGCTTGGC